>CAYPWK010000133.1:7188-12808 GCA_964414365.1 uncultured Burkholderia sp. | reverse complement strand
GATCGACGCATCGCAAGGATGCCGTCGCCAGTCGCTTCTCGTTTACTTGATTTCGATCCTGCGCGAGCTTGACTTCGACGTCCCGGTCTTCGGCAAGCGCACTGTGAGTACGCCATTGTCGAACTTGGCGTCGACGCTCTCCAGATCAACGTCTTCCGGCAACGGGATCGTGCGCAGGAACGCACCGTATGCTCGCTCGAGTCGATAACAGCCTTTCTCTTCGCTGCGCTTGTCGAGTTTCTTTTCGCCGCGCAACACCAGGGCCCCGTTCTCGATCGTCGTCTGGAGGTTCTCACGGTCCACTCCGGGCAACTCGGCTGTCACGCAAAGGGCATTGCCCTCGTCGACGACATCGATGCGCGGTTGAAAGCGTGACGGCGTGAAATCGCCAAACCATCGATCCAGCGCCCCGAACCCGGCGAATGGGTCATGGAAGAACTCGCTTGCCATCCGCCAGGGATCGAGCGACATCAGCTTCGAGACATCCGGCCAGTCAGACGACGAAGGCATCAACGCCGACGATTTTCCGGGTGCGTCCGCGCCCGACTTTTCGTCCGACTTCCGCAGGAACTTGAACGGGTTCCATTTCTGCAGATCCATGTTCATTTGGTCCTCCGTTTGCCTTGTTTCCCAATGCCGCTATCGCGGGCGCGCGATCGGGTTCGAGCAACACGTCGCCGGCGCCGGATGCCGACCCATCGACAGCCTCTGCACCCAAAATGGGAGCGGCGGCAAAAAAGTTCAAGGGCCGGCCAAGACACAACCGATCTCACCGCAAGAATCCGGACGGCGCCCGCTGCCAACCGCGCTAGAGTGGGTGTTTGCCCAAACCTAAACGGCGGAGTAACCGGTGCGCAATCAGCACGAGAGATCGACGGTTGAAAACGAGCATCTTCTTCGAGGCGGCGAACAGGTGACGAATAGCCCGCCAGACCGGCGTCTCGATACGATCGACTGGCCCGGCATCGAAGCGGCGCTCGACGGATACGGCTGTGCAGTCATCCCTCGTCTGCTTTCGCCGTCGCAATGCCGGGCGCTTGCCTCGCTTTACGCTGACGACAGCAACTTCCGAAGCCGCATTGTCATGGCGCGCCACGGCTTCGGCAGAGGCGAATACCAGTACTTCCGTTATCCCCTGCCCGACCTCATCGCCTCATTGCGCTCCGCGCTCTATGCTCGCCTCGCCCCTCTCGCCAACCGGTGGATGAGCACGCTCGGCGTCGATGTCCGCTATCCGGCGACGCACGCGGCATTCATCCGCCGTTGCCACGCCGCCGGGCAACTGCGCCCGACTCCGCTGCTGCTCCGATACGGCGCTGGTGACTACAATTGTTTGCATCAGGACTTGTACGGCGAGCACGTTTTCCCATTGCAAGTCGCTGTTCTACTGTCCCGCCCGGGCAGCGATTTTGCCGGTGGCGAATTTGTATTAACTGAGCAGCGGCCGCGCATGCAGTCGCGCGTCGAGGTCGTTCCGCTCGGGCAAGGCGACGCAGTGATATTCGCCGTAAGCCATCGTCCGGTGCAAGGTGCTAGAGGTGCATATCGCGTAAATATGCGACACGGCGTCAGCCGCCTGCGTTCGGGAGAGCGGCACACACTCGGGATTATCTTTCACGACGCGCTGTGACCGTCGATATTCGGATGCAGTCCAGTCGCTCCATTCATGATGCGATGACTGCCATGCTTTCACTTTTCAGCGATCGCGCAGAGGCCGGCCGAATGCTGGCCGAGCGCCTGAAGGAATACGCCGGCCCGGGCACCGTGGTGCTCGCGTTGCCGCGGGGTGGCGTACCTGTGGGATTCGAACTCGCCGTCGCCCTCGGTGCCGAGCTCGACATCATGCCGGTACGGAAACTCGGCGTGCCTGGCCAACCCGAGTTGGCGATGGGGGCTATCGCTCCGGGCGGCGCCCTATTCGTCGATAACCATACGATGCGCGCCGCACATGTCAGCCAGGCTCAGTTCGACGCAGTCCTTGCACAAGAGCAATCGGAGCTTGCGCGCCGGGAAGCGTCTTATCGCGGGGAGCGGGCACCGTCCGCGGTCGAAGGCCGAACCGCGATTCTTGTCGACGACGGTGTAGCGACGGGAGCGACGATGCAAGCCGCCGTGAAGGCGCTGCGTGAACGACGTCCGGCACGCATCGTCGTCGCAGTGCCCGTTGCTCCGGCGGGCGCCGAAGCCGATTTTGCCGATATCGTCGACGAATTCGTCTGGGTTGCCCAACCGGCGCTCTTTTTCAGCGTCGGTCAGCACTACGACAATTTTGGTCAGACGACGGACGAGGAGGTGCGCGATCTGTTGAACCGCGCACGGGCAGGAAGCGGATGAAGGACTGGGGCCTCAGTGCGACGCCGTGGGGGACGCGCGCTCAGAGCCGCAACGCCGGCGCCGTGTACCGGCACTCGTAGCGCTTCCGGATCGTGCCGCCCTCGTCGACGCTCTCCAGGTAGACGTCGAACTGCCAAAGCCGAGCCATATGCTTCAGCACTTCCTCGGTATCGCTCGACAAATGGCGGTTGTCCGTCATGAAGTGCCGCAACGTGAGGCTGCGGTCGCCACGCGTATTGACGGACCACACCTGAATGTTCGGCTCGCGGTGATGCATGTCGTATTGGCGCGCGAGTGCATGGCGCACGTACTGATAGCCGCTGTCGTCGTGAATCGCTGAGACTTCGAGCGCGTCGCGCGTGTCGTCGTCGAGCACGGAAAAAAGCCGCATGTCCCGGATCAGATGCGGGGACAGATACTGCGCAATGAAGCTCTCGTCCTTGAAATTGCGCATTGCGTAATGCATGGCGGGCAGCCATGGCGATCCGGCGATGTCCGGGAACCACTTCCGATCCTCGTCCGTCGGCGATTCGCAGATGCGGCGAATGTCGCTCATCATCGAAAAGCCGAGTGCATACGGATTGATGCCACTGTAATAGGGCTTCGTGACGGGTGGCTGGTAAATGACGTTGCTGTGCGAATGGAGGAACTCCATCATGAAGCCGTCTTCGAGGAGACCCTGGTTATACATCGTGTTGAGCAACGTGTAGTGCCAGAATGTCGCCCATCCCTCGTTCATCACTTGGGTCTGCCGCTGCGGATAGAAGTACTGCCCGATCTTCCGCACGATGCGAATTACCTCGCGCTCCCACGGCTCCAGCAGCGGCGCGTTCTTCTCGGCAAAGTACAGCAGGTTTTCCTGAGGCTCGGGCGGATAACGCTCCTCTTCCTCAGTCTCGGCCGGCTTCTCTTTGATCGGAAGTGTGCGCCATAGCTCGTTCACCTGTGACTGCAAGTACGCCTCGCGTTCTCGCCGCAACTCCGACTCTTTGGCGAGCGATGGCTTTTGCGGCCGCTTGTACCGGTCCACGCCGTAGTTCATCAGCGCATGGCACGAGTCGAGCAGTTCCTCGACGCGGTCCAGGCCAAACCGTTCCTCGCATTCGGCGATGTAGTTTTTCGCGTAGACGAGATAGTCGATGATGGCGTGCGCGTCGGTCCACAGCTTGAACAGATAGTTACCCTTGAAAAACGAGTTGTGTCCGTATGCGGCATGCGCGATGACGAGCGCCTGCATTGTCATCGTGTTCTCTTCCATGAGGTAGGCGATGCATGGATTCGAATTGATGACGATTTCGTATGCGAGCCCCATCTGCCCTCGGCGGTAGCTCTTTTCGGTCGAAAGAAAGTGTTTGCCGAACGACCAATGCCGGTAGTTGACGGGCATACCGACGGAGGCATAGGCATCCATCATCTGTTCGGCGCTGATGAGCTCGAGCTGAATCGGATAGACGTCGAGCTCATACTGCTCGGCGACATGCGAGATATGCGTGTCGTATTCCTCGATCAGCTCGAAAGTCCAGTCGGACGGCCACGGCAGCGGTCGGCGGTCGGCGGCGTTCATACGAAGTTCCCTTTGGGCCACGACGGGCGGTTCGGCTTGGGTTCGCGCCGGCTCGACATCCGCTCGCTTCCCGCGCTCTCGCGGCGCATCGCCGTTCTGCCCTTGTCCACCCTTTCGTCGGTGCTCCGGCTGGTACCCGCGCGATTCGTTATGCAGGTGCTTGGTGCTCATGATTGCGCCACCTGCTTTTCGAACAGCTCCCGGAATACGGGGTAGATATCGGCCGCCGCATCCACCTTCTTCATCGCGAGATGCGGCTGCGTCATCGCAAGCTGCGCATACTCGAGCCAGAGGTTCTGCTCCTCCGGCGCGACTTGAATATACGCGAAGTAGCGCGTTTTGGGCAGGATGTCGTCATGCAGCAGCCGCCGGCACTTCGGAGAATCGTCAGTCCAATTGTCCCCGTCGGACGCCTGAGCTCCGTAAATGTTCCATTCAGTCGGCGAATAGCGTTCGTCCATGACCTTGCGCATCAATTCCAGCGCGCTCGAGACGACCGTGCCGCCGCTTTCGGTCGAATGAAAGAACGTATCTTCGTCGACCTCCTCCGCCCGCGTATGGTGCCGGATGAAAACGACCTCGATCTTCTCGTAGTTCCGCTTCAAGAACAGATAAAGAAGGATAAAGAAGCGCTTCGCAAGATCCTTGCGCTGCTCGTCCATCGATCCCGAAACGTCCATGAGACAGAACATCACTGCCTGGCTCGACGGCTGGGGCTGCTTCACCCGGTTGATATAGCGCAGATCGAATGGATCGATGAACGGAATCCGCCAGATCCGCCCGCGCAAATGATGAATGTCGTCTTCGAGACGTTTGATTTCCTCGCTGTTGTCGCCGGGCTCGAGCTTAAGCGCTTCGAGCTGGCGCTCGAGCTCACGCAGATCGTTGACGAGCGGCGCGCCGAGCGCAATGCGCCTGCCGAGCGCGCTGCGCAGCGAGCGCACCACGTCGATGTTGTTCGGCGTGCCTTCGGCCGCCCATCCGGCGCGAATATTCTTCCAGGTCGGCACGGCGAGCAAATGCGTCTTTACGAGCCTCGGCAACTCGAGATCGTCGAAGAAGTACTGCATGAACTCTTCGCGCGAAAGCTCGAAGACGAAGTCGTCTTGCCCTTCCCCTTCGTTGCTCGCCTGGCTTCCGCCGCCTCCCGAACCGCCGTTGGGCCGCGGGATTTTGTCGCCGCGAATGTAATCCTCGTTGCCCGGGTGCACGAGCTCGCGCTTGCCGCCGGGGCCGTGGCGGAACATTGGCTCCGCGATGTCCTTGCGCGGAATGGTGATGCTCTGCGTGCTCTGGATGTCCTTGATGCTGCGATCGCGCACCGCCTCGGAAACGGCGCGCCGAATGTAGTTCTTTACGCGACGCAAAAAACGCTCGCGATTCGCAATGCTCTTGTTCTTCCCTGCTAGCCTGCGGTCGATGATTTGGTGAAGCACATTCAGTCTCCCGCTTTCGAATTGCTTGAGCGACGCGACAAACCACTGCGCAGACCTCATGCCCGCACGTCCTTGCGCATCGCGAAGCGCTCGCCCGGCACCTGCCGCGCGAGCGCACTGCCTTCATTACCGTGCTGCCGTTGTTACGTTACGACGACTTACGTACGCGTAGGTACCAGTCGCACAGCAGGCGTACTTGTTTCGGCGTGTAGCCCTTTGCAACCATCCGATTGACGAAATCCTCGTGCTTGTAGAGGATCGGGTGGTCGCAGCCATTCTCTCTGGC
>CAYPWK010000133.1:0-7178 GCA_964414365.1 uncultured Burkholderia sp. | reverse complement strand
GTCTTCGTGCTTGCGTTGCTCTTCCGCCGAGCCCTTTGCGTTGAACGAGATCACCGGCAGCAATTCCTCCGTGTTCGAGAACATCTTCTTCTCGATCACCACGCGCAGCTTCTCGTAGCTGATCCAGGCCGGATTCTTGCCGCCGTTCGCCGCCCTTGCCCGCAGCACGAAATTGACGATCTCGTTGCGGAAGTCCTTCGGATTGCTGATCCCGGCCGGCTTTTCGATTTTTTCGAGCTCCGCATTGAGCGCGGCACGGTCGAAGCTCTCGCCCGTGTCGTGATCGCGGAACTCCTGGTCCTGAATCCAGAAGTCGGCATAGGTGACGTAACGGTCGAAGATGTTCTGGCCGTACTCCGAGTAGGACTCGAGGTAGGCCGTCTGGATCTCCTTGCCGATGAACTCGGCGTAGCGCGAAGCCAGCAGATCCTTCACGAACGACAAGTACTTCTGCTCCGTTTCCGGTGGGAACTGCTCACGTTCGATCTGCTGCTCGAGCACGTACATGAGGTGCACCGGGTTGGCCGCCACCTCCGTCGAATCGAAGTTGAACACGCGCGAGAGGATCTTGAACGCGAATCGAGTCGACACGCCCGTCATGCCTTCGTCGACGCCAGCGTAGTCGCGGTATTCCTGATACGACTTCGCCTTGGGATCGGTATCCTTCAGGTTCTCCCCGTCGTAGACCTGCATCTTCGAGAAGAGGTTCGAGTTTTCCGGTTCCTGCAGACGCGTAAGCACCGAGAACTGCGACATCATCTTCAGCGTGCCGGGCGCGCAGACGGCGTCCGCCAGCGACGAATTGCGGATCAGCTTCTCGTAGATCTTGATCTCCTCGGACACGCGCAGGCAGTACGGCACCTTGACCACGAAGATCCGGTCGAGCAATGCTTCGTTGTTGCGGTTGTTCTTGAACGCCTTCCATTCGGACTCGTTCGAGTGGGCGAGGATGATGCCGTCGAACGGTATCGCGCCGAACCCCTCGGTGCCCTTGAAGTTGCCTTCCTGCGTCGCCGTCAGCAGCGGATGCAGCACCTTTATAGGGGCCTTGAACATCTCGACGAATTCGAGCAGGCCCTGATTGGCCAGGCAAAGGCCGCCCGAGTAGCTGTAAGCGTCCGCATCGTCCTGCGCGTACTGCTCGAGCTTGCGAATGTCGACTTTGCCCACGAGCGACGAAATGTCCTGATTGTTTTCGTCGCCTGGCTCCGTCTTGGCGATGCCGATCTGACGCAGGATCGACGGATAGCGGCGCACTACACGGAACTTGCGGATGTCGCCGTTGTACTCGTGCAGGCGCTTCACAGCCCACGGGCTCAGGATGCTTTTCAGATAGCGCCGCGGAATGCCGTACTGATCTTCGAGGATTGGGCCGTCTTCGTCATAGTCGAAGAGGCCGAGCGGCGATTCGTTGACAGGCGAGCCCTTGATCGCATAGAACGGTACACGCTCCATGAGCTGCTTCAGCCGCTCGGCGATCGAGGACTTGCCGCCCCCCACCGGACCCAGTAGATAGAGAATTTGCTTTTTCTCTTCGAGCCCTTGTGCCGCATGGCGGAAGTACGCGACGACTTGCTCGATCACGTCTTCCATGCCATAGAACTCGCGGAACGCGGGGTATACCTTGATGACTTTATTCGCGAAGATCCGCGACAGGCGAGGATCGTTGCGGGTGTCGATCTGCTCCGGATCGCCTATGGCCGCCAACATGCGTTCCGCGGCCGTGGCGTATGCTGCGGGGTTTTCTTTGCAGAGCGCGAGATACTCCTCGAGCGAGAGTTCCTCCTCTCGCGTCTTTTCGAAGCGGTTCGCGAAGCTGCTGTAAATATCCATGCTACCTCCTCGCCGAAGTCTACGATCGACGCCGTCCACGGACCCTATACCGAGACGACCTCGCTCGAATTCATCCTAAACCCTTTTAAATTATTTTTCACGGCTTGCGTTGTTCACGTGACTACCATCTTGGAGACGAGGCGACAGTCGCCTACAATCTTCGTCCGCGCTGCAAGTAAGCTCGCTGCGTGCCCACCGAAGCTCCAAGCACATGGTAGTGCGTCAATTATGTACGAGCACACCGCGAGAGCCATCGCGCGTACGCTGGCGAACCTCGGAGGGCATGTTCGCTCGCAACGCATGCCTCTCCCAGATAGTAAGTCGTAGCGGCCGACGCTCGTTGCATGCCCTTGCAGAGGGAAGACAGGTTCGCCACCAGCGCGGCTCGGCTGCCTTCCCTCCCTGTCATCGGCATATCTCTACGGTACGTATACGCGCGAGGGTGCTCGAGCGACTACGCCTGTACGCCACGGTTACAAATTTTTTGGCGATGCGGCGTATCGATCGTTCGCTTAGCGGCCGATCGCTTGCGATCGAGCGGTCCGCCCCTAATTCGTCCGCCATTAATCGCCGCGTTCGACTTCCATGCAGACGGCCGTCGACTCTCGCAGCACGAGGCGGGGCGTGATGACGCGCCTGCGCGTTGCGCCCACGAGTTCGCCGGTGATGCGCTCGATCAGCATCCTCGCGGCAGCTTCGCCGAGCGCCCGGACGGACTGGCCGACGGTGGACAGCGCCGGATAGGTGTAGCCGCTCAGCTCGATATCGTCGAATCCGATGATCGAGCACTGCTCCGGCACGCGGATGCCGCGCACAGCCGCGACGCGCAGCGCGCCAATGCCCATCATGTCGTTGCAGGCGAAGATGGCGGTCGGCTTGACGATATCGAAAAGCCTTCCGGCAGCTTCCTGGCCGCCTCGCGCCGAGAAGTCGCTCTCTACGATCGCGCTCGGCTCTATATCGATGCCGCGCTCAGCCATTGCGCGGATGAAACCATGCACGCGCATGGCGCTGACCGCCGTCGTCACTGGCCCGGTGATGCAGCCGATCCTGACGTGTCCCAGCTCGAGCAAATGCCGCGTCGCGAGATAGGCGCCGCGCTCGTGATCGATTTGCACGAGATCGGCGGCAAGCCCTTCGATATTCCGATCGACGACCACAAGCGGCTCCCGTGCGTCGGCAAGGCTCTCCGCGAGCACAGCATCGTCCCCCGCCGAAGCGACGATGATGCCGTCGGTCCGCTTTTCCTGCAGCAGTCGCAGGTAGTTGCGCTGCTTGGCCGGCTCGTCGTCTGAATTGCAGAAGAACATGCAATAGCCCGCGCGTGCGCAACCATCCTCGATGCCGCGCGCGAGCTCGGCAAAGTAGGGATTGGTGCTGTTCGGCACGACGAGGCCGATCGTCGCCGTAGAACGTGCCTTCAATGACCGCGCCACGGCCGATGGCACGTAGTTGAGCTGGCGAATCGCGCGCTCTACCTTCGCGCGCACGTCGGCCGATACGGGCCGCGTATTGTTGACCACGTGCGATACCGTCGTGAACGACACGCCAGCCATGGCTGCCACATCTTTGATCGTCGCCATAACCCGTTTCTCTCTCGCTTGTTTTTTTGGGCCGGCATGAGAGAGCCGGCAAACTCGATTTTCCCTGTTTATCCCGCCTTTGTCCGCCACGTTCCCCGCATAGCGACAAAAGCGCCATCGATCAGCCGCGCCTTCGCCGGCTTCGGTAGGTGTCGAGCACGACCGCGACCACGATCACCGCACCCGTGATGATCCGCTTCGTCGGCTCGTTCGCGCCCACCTGCGCAAGCCCCGCAGCCAGCACCGAAATGATCAGCACCCCGAAGAAAGTGCTGATGACGGATCCGCGGCCGCCCATCAAGCTTGTACCCCCGATCACGACGGCCGCGATGACCTGCAGCTCGAGGCCGGCGCCGGCGTTCGGATCGGCCGCTTCGAGACGCGATACCTGAAAGAGCGCCGCCAGTCCCGAGAGCGCGCCCATCAGCGCGAAGACGGCGATCTTGTAAGGCCTCGGATCCACGCCGGCGAGCCGCACCGCTTCCTCGTTCGTCCCGATGCCGACCAGGTGGCGGCCGAAAACGGTGCGCGTCAGCGTAAGCTGGGCGACTACCATGACCGCCACGGCGAGCAGGAACGCCGGCGATATCCCGACCGCGATGGGGTTCGAGAGGAAGTCAAACGCGTCGCCAATATAGGCGGTGCGCGAATTCGTCATCTGATAGGCCAGGCCGCGCGCCGCCTCCAGCACGCCGAGCGAGACGATGAACGACGGAATGCGCCAGCCGACCGTCACGGCGCCGGTGATCGAACCCGTCAGCGCCGCCGCTGCCATGCCGAGTGCGGCCGCCGGTGCCGCCGCCCAGCCCCATTTGAGTGAAGCCACGCTCACAACCGACGCCGCGAGGGCGAGTACTGAGCCGACGGACAGGTCAATTCCCGCGATGATCAGCACGAATGTCATGCCGACCGACATGACGACAAGGTCGGGAATCTGGTTGGCGATCGTGCTGAACGTTTCGTACGTCAGGAAATGCGAGCTTAGCAGCGAAAAGAGCGCGATCATCGCGAAGAGTGCGCCGGCGAGCCCCAGATAGTTCGAAAAGCCGAGTCGCGTGCCGACGGGCCGCGCGCGCGCTGCTTCTGCAAGAAGCACCGCAGCCGCCTCCTGCGGCATCCGTGGCTTCTCCGCCTGCGCGCCGTCAGGGCGCGCCGATTGTTCCGTCATGACGGTCTCCGTGCGGTTAGTGCGTTGGCGCTGCGCGGGGAGCCTCCGTTGCGCAGATGTCCCGCGAAGGCCGCCGCGAGCAGCGCATCCTGCGTCCAACCGTCGCGCTCGAAGATGCCGGTGAGACGCCCCGCCGACATCACCGCGATACGATCACAGATCAGCATCAGCTCACGAAGGTCGCTCGACACGACGACGAGCGCGCGTCCTTCGCGTGAAAGCGCTCCCATCAGTCCATAGATGTCGAACTTGGCCCCCACATCGATGCCGCGCGTCGGCTCGTCGAAGAGGAGGACGTCGGCGTCGCGCGCGAGCCATCTGGCGATCACCACCTTTTGCTGATTACCGCCGGAAAGCTCGGCCACCGGCTGTGCGGGCCCCGCTGCACGCACGCGCAGCGCGTCCATCTGACGCCGCGCGAGCGCGGTTTCGCGACGCCCGTCGATGAGCCCCCAACTCGATACGCGCCCGGTGTTGCCGAGCGAGACGTTTGCGGCGATCGAGTGAGGCAGCAGCAGCCCCTCGCCCTTGCGATCCTCGGTGATCAACGCAATGCCGTGCCGCACCGCATCGGTCGGCGAGGCGATCCGCGCCGGCACGGGCGGGCGGCCCACCGATATCGTCCCGCGATCGGCCGCGTCGGCGCCGTAAATGAGCCGCATGAGCTCCGTGCGTCCTGCCCCGATGAGGCCGCTTATGCCGAAGATCTCTCCTTCGCGAACTTCGAACGAGACGTCGCGGACGACGTCTTCGCGCCCGAGCCCCTCTATTTTGAGGAGCGGCGCCCCAAGCTTCCGGACGCCCAGCTCGATCCGCTCGCCGATCTCCCGGCCCACCATCATTGCGACGAGCCGCTCGGTCGTCACATCGGCGATGGGGCCGGCGTGGACCAGCCGGCCGTCGCGCAATACGGCTACGCGCTCGGCGATCCGGGCGAGCTCTTCGAGTCTGTGCGAAATGTAGACGATCGCGACTCCGCTCGCCTTTAGCCGCTCGATTTGCTGGAAGAGCAGGTCGACTTCGCGCCCGGTAAGCATCGCGGTCGGCTCATCGAAAATGAGGACGCGCGTTTCGCCGATCAGGTTGCGCGCGATTTCTACCATCTGCTGGTGGCCGATGCCGAGGGAGCCCACCGGTGTGCCCGGGTCGATCGAGTCTAGCCCAACCCGAGCCATCGCGGCGCGGGCGTCCTCGGCGAGGCGCCGACGATCGATCCAGCCGAGCGCCCGTGGTCCGCGCCGAGGCAACTGGTCAAAAAAGAGGTTCTCGGCCACCGATAGCGTCGGCAATAGGTTCAGTTCCTGCATCACCATCCGCACGCCGGACGCTTCGGCTTCGCGGCGCGTGGCCGGGACGTAGGGCCTGCCGCCGAGGCGCATTGTGCCGGCCGTCGGCGCAACGAGCCCGCCCACGATCTTCGATAGCGTGCTCTTGCCGGCGCCGTTCTCCCCAGTCAGCGCGAGCACCTCGCCCGCGCGAAGCGCGAGCGTCACGTCGGCGAGAACGGGCTCGGCGTAGGTTTTGCCGATGCCGATCACTTCGAGCACTGTCTTCGTTTCGTCGTGGTCGATCGAATCCATCATCCTGTTCTCGAGGCCGCCGTTGTCGCCGGCGACATCGCGCGCCGCTTTGCCGAAACACTGGCTCCGGTCGGTCCTATGGCCTTGGCCGACCGAGAGCCGCGCGTCCGATTGGTGCCGAGTCCGGCCCTATACAACGCTAACGGCAACGGCACGCCTTTCTTGAGCAATTAGGCAGACGATTCTGTCACGGGCTCGCCATTCTCAGGAAGTCTTTAGCCATGGAGGCCGCCGGGCTTGCGGCCGCTGGCGACGCGGCCGGGCACAAGCGCACCGAAGCGGCCGGCCGGGTGCGCGTTCGGCGGACGCCATCATTTGGCGCTGGTCTGCGTGCCCGCCTTCGTCACGAGATCGACCGGCGTCTCGACGACCTGAGAGAGCTCCGACTGCTTCTTGTGCTCCTGAATCGCCTTCAGCGCGACGTCGATCCCGAACACGGCCTGCTTCGCCGCGTACTGATCGGCCGTGGCAAGCACGCGCCCGTCCTTCAGCATGGGCTTGATCGCGCCGATGTTGTCATAGCCGACTACGGACACCTTGCCCTGCTTGCCCGCCGCGCGCACGGCCGAGACGGCGCCGATCGCCATGTTGTCGTTACCGCAGAGCAGCGCTTTCAGGTTCGGAAACTGATTCAGCATTGCCGAGGCGATTGCATTGCCCTTGTCGATTTCCCACTCCCCGGATTGAACCGAATCGATTTTGGCGCCGATCTTTTGCATCGCTGCCTTAAAGCCCGCCGTGCGCTGCTGCGCGTTCGTCGTCGTCGAGACTCCCTCGATGATGCCGACCTCGTCGCCGGACTTGATCTTCTTCGCGAGGTAGTCGCCGACTTTCTCCGCCCCCTTCTCGTTGTCCGGGCCGACGAACGGTACGTTAAGGTCCTTCGATTTCAACACCTCGGGATCGAGCTTGTTGTCGATGTTCACGACGATGATGCCGGCATCGACAGCTTTCTTGACGACGGGCACGAGTGCCTTCGAATCGGCCGGTGCGAGCACGATCGCGTCGACGTGA
>CAYPWK010000132.1:0-12860 GCA_964414365.1 uncultured Burkholderia sp. | reverse complement strand
TAGAGCGCACGCCTGATAAGCGTGAGGTCGGTAGTTCAACTCTACCCAGGCCCATTCCCGAACAACATTGCCCCGCAACGGTTTAAGACCGATGCGGGGCTTCTTGTATCAAGCACTGCGCTGGTTGGTGGCCGTTCGTGGCGCGCGTTGGTGGCGATTTGGCCATCATGGCGCCGTCTTTGCCCGTCTTTCAGCGCGTCCGAGCAGCACCTACCCGTCGCCCGTGCCAGCAGTGCCGTGCTGCTGAGACACGCGTTGCCGACGAGCCGTGAAGGCCTCAAATCTGTCTCGGAACGTGAAGATGTATTCAATCAACGCGTTCGTGAAGTCGAGCACGTCCGTGGCATCGGCGGCGTTCACGTTGACGGCGACATCGTGGGCCGCCTCGTTGCCCGAAATCCGCAGAGCGTCCGCCCAATCGAAGAGCCGGTTTTCGATGATACCAGCGTCCCGCATGCTCTGCAGCGATTCGGCGAGAGTGCGTTCGGTGTGTCCGTGCTCGGCGCAGATGCCCTCCAGGGTCTTCCGGCACATGACGGCGCAAGCGGTGAAAGCATCGGCGCGATAGCACTTCCTGGCCTCCGTGTACGCCTCCCGTATTGCCGGAGGAATTCGCTCCGACAGTTGGATCTCAAGAGAAGGATAGATCTGCTCATACGAACTCCACCCGTCGAAATCTTCGCTACGTTGTGCGAGGAACGGCCGCTGGCACCGAGGGCAGCAGGCGAAGGAAATCTCGACAGTAGGAGCGACGTCGTCGTGAATGAGGTGTGACTGTAACATCACTGCATTCACAAGAGCTCGACATTCGGGACACTCCACGACCACGCATTCCCTCCGCGCATATGTTCGTTTTGATGCGCCGCCGCCAGTCGTTGCGGCTGCGCCATGCATGTGAGAGGCAGGGGCGGAGCCGCAGACTCTACCCGCAGCGCCAGTAACCTATCGTGCACCGCGACGGGCCGGCGGTCAACGTCCCGCTGTCGGCGCCGCAAATCTAAGAAGTCTCTTACTGTTTCGCGATTTGACGGGATCGAGTCTGCGCAACCCGAGCGTGGATGGCCGATTATGCCGCTGCAGAGGCGAAGCTCGTTACCATTACCGTGCGCTGCGTTAGCCCGACCGTAGCTATTGTAAGACCGCTTTCAGTGTCGGGCGAACGTGCCTCCAGCACCCCTAAACGGCTCAATTCGTCATCGTAGACGAAGGAGGTTCGGGCCACCGTATCCCAGACCAGGCGAACACGTGAACCTGCAGGCGGCGCGGCACCATCCCAACGGACCGCAAATTCGAGGTTCGTGGTCCGCCATGCGCCGCTGGCCTCATCCGACCACCGGCGAAGAAAGTCTCGCCATAGCGAACGCTCGCCGGCTGAGTCAAGCAGCGGCTCGATGGCAAGCTGATTTTGCGCGACCCAAGGACGAACGTCCTCTTGGCGTGTGAACGCCGCGGGAAAGGCCTCCAGAAGTCGACGGATCAGCGAGCGCGATGGAATACCGCCTTGGGCGAGAACACAGGCGGAAACGGACGGAAGCCCGTAGGTTAGCGCTTGAGCTAAAGCCCCTGAAACCGATTCGGCGCGCGGATCGGCATTCGCTAAGCCATGGACTCTCACGGCTTCTACAGCCCAGACGAGGCGATAAACCAACGCGTCTTGAATAAACTCGATTTCAACACTGGGATCTCTCAAAATCGGCGGCAGATCTGAGCCAGACAGCCACGCAGACATGAGGCTAGCCCAGTTCTCGGGAAGACGCCTGGGATTAAAGGGCGGTATACGAAAAAATGTCGCTGCCGATTCTCTGATAGCCTCTGACGCGGACGCACCGTCGGAAACGGCGAGAAAGCGTTCAGCTGTCAGAATTGCCTCGATCAGAGATTCGAATTGCCCATCCAAGAAAGTGCCTGTCTTGTAACCAACTCCGGCGGCGTAATATGCAGAGCGTTGAGTTGACGTCGTGTTTTGCCAAAGCCATCTGGCCCGCCCAATGACTACCGCACGCTGTAGCGACTCGTCCTCAGGAGTGAGGCGCTTTAGGCGTCGCGCCCAAAGCGAAGTTCTCAGCGATTCGTCAAGCACGTCAGCGATAATGGCTGCGTCAACCTGAGCGTCCACCGAGGCGAGTAGAACCACATCGAGGTACTCCAATATCCCGGCCAGCACGTCCTCAGGATCTTCGTCGGGTTCGACGTCAACGGCTCGCACTCGATCGAGCGACGGCGACCAGGGTCCCTCTCTGTTGGTCACATAGTCCGCGATTTCGGCGAAAGTCGCTCCGCTGTATTTAGCCATGAGCTCAATCAGGGACTTAACCAACTGTAAGATTCCACTCTCGAGCGACCGCTGCTTCGCGGCGGCCTGCAATTCGCGGTACGCGCTCAGCTTTCTTGTGCGCGCAGCTCCTGAGTCATAGACAGGAAGCACCGTCACGCCGTCGAGGTCCACGAACGCGCGCCCCGCGCGACCAACGACGTTCGCGTACTCCTCGGGGCGGATCAACTGCCCGCCACGGTGTATAGATCGGAGAATCAGAACGCTTGCGGACAGGTCCACGCCCTGTGCAAGTGTCGGAGACGCGATTGTAAACACCAAGCGCCGCTGTGAAAGCAGGTTCTCGATCTCTGAGAGGAAAGCACGCGGAAGCGCTGCGTGGTGAACTGCAACGCCAAGCCTCAAACATTCGACGGCAATGTGCTTGTTGCCCAGCCACTCCTCCCCAAGGCGTAACGCTCGCGTTAAGTCTACTGCAGGCGGCAGAACGCTTGCCAACAGCCCCTGACGCACAAGACGAAGGTAGGTCTCTGCGACGCTCTCGACCGAGCGACGTTCGGGACAGTAAATCAAAATACGCTGTCCGTCGCTCAAAAACGCTTTCGCCGTAGCGAGTACGAATTCCTGATCGTTGTTCGGAAATGCAGTACGCCTCCTGCTACCTCTTATAGGTATTTGAGCAGAAAAGAAGGCCGGCACATACGGCGTTTCGCCGTCCACGTCGATGCGCAGAAAGGCGTTTGGGTCTTGCCACAAGACTCGAGCTGCGCGTTGGCGAGTCGGTCGCCAATCTGATCGAATGGCATCGCCAGGCGTGTCGGACCGCAGCCACATTGTGAAGTCGTCGAAAGCTTCGCCAGCAGAAAAAATTGCGGATAGGCAAACGAGCCGCCGTTCGCCGGCGTCGTGGCGCCGCAGCAAGCGCTGAACGAGAGCCTCATAACGAATCTCGCGCTCACCAAGGCCAATCATGTGGCCTTCGTCCAGCACAATCAGCCCCACGTCGTTCAGAACAGTTGGTTGCTGTCGTATTGCGAAATCCAGTTTCTCCGGAGTTGCTACGACAATAGACGAGGACTCAAGCGTGCCGATGTCGGCGACGGCCACTCCACTCGCGCCATATAGCGCAGTGACCGAGAAGCCAAGTGGAATAAATGTGCGCGCTAACCCACGCTCTACCTGTGCCGACAATGCACGCAGCGGCGTTACGTAAACAACGCGTCTGCCCGATGCAAGACATCGCAAGATGCAGAGCTCCGCGATGCGCGTCTTTCCAGCGCTCGTGGGAAGTGCAACCACGAGATCATCGTTTGGATCTACAGCGCGCTTCGCCGCTTCGACCTGCGAGGGCCCCAGCTCGATCTCGTGCGATCGACGCTGAGCAAGCATGGAGATGAAGCGATGACGGAGTTGCTCCCATGTGTCTGATTCTTGTTCGTCGCCCGCCAAGCGTTGGGGCAGAACTGCGTGGAGACTGTGCTCCCAAATGCCTTCAACGAGATGCCTGCTCAGCTCCGCAGTCCACCAGAGAGAAACGTAACCTCGCAGTCGCGTTACTTCGGATACGTCGGCGAGTCCTATGCGCGCCCGCGTCAGCAGTTCCTCGCTGCCATCACTCAAAGCCGAATCGAAAACACCGAGCGCGCGTAAAAAAGCGCTTGTAATTGCTACAACCTCAACATCGCTTAGGCTGGTCGCTGCTGTTGAGTCGGAGAGACTCGCGGCGAGTGCGGCGTCGCTGTGAGCTGGATTGGAGATCCATTGGATGCCGATGTGCCGTAGCGTTGTCCGTGATCCTCGCACTAAGGCGACGAGTGCTCGTTCCACAGTAGAGAGGTTCAGCGTTCCACTGTCGGACGGCAACAGACTGAACGCTCGAGCCGCAAACTGCGCCAGGTGAAACGTCGCGGCAGACACCACGAGGTGGAACCCTCGTTCGGGATCGTCAATGGAACCCTTGCGAACGGCTGATTCGATGCATTCAGCGGCTATGGCGAGTGAGGGATGCTACGGTGTCGCTGGAAGCACCGTAATCGCTGGCACGAAGAGCGAGCCCGAGAATGCCGTATGCGTGATCTAGCAAATCGTTAGTCAGAGTGGCCGCAAACTCTGGCCCCTCCGCCGGGACGACCCCGTTTCGCCAGATCATACCGCGCGCCAGACCTCGCGCGAAGAGTCGACCGCGAATTCCCGGCAAAGTAAGCTTGCGGAGACGGTCAAGCAGCTGCTCAGCGGTTTCTGGCATCGAGCTGCGAAAAGCCAATTCGACAAACTGCTGATGGTCAGCGATCCGAAGGGCGACAAATCGCCGCTCCCGCACCGTCACTGCCTGCGTGACGTGCGGTTCAAGCGCCCTTGCCGGATTGTTCCCGGACAGCACAAAAACGAGATGCGTGATACGACTGGCTGAGAGGTCAGCCTCCTGCAAACGCTCTACGATTTCGGCCATGTCGTCTCTGCCTTCGCGGCGCAGCATCATCGAGACGAATGCAAGCGACGATGGCTTGGGGCGTCCGCCGTTCGCATTGAGGGCTGTGCAGGCTTCACTAATGACTGGGGGACCGATCGTTGCGCGGCTCTTGACCTCGGCTTTCAGCACCGCAGGCGGGTCTAGTGCGCGATCAATGGCAATGAGGTCATCGCCGCGCATCGACATGTCGCGATCGTCCTTGTAACGGAGTCGCAATAGGGGAACGGTGAACTCGCTTTTTTCACGAACGAAATCAGTCGCGATGATTTCTGCCAAATCGCCCGATCTGATGCGCTTCTTCGTTGGCAGCCGATTGCGGACGGCTTCAGCAGCGAGCGGCAACCGGAGCCGGGCAAGGATGTCCTCTCCAATGAGATGGTCCGCCACTGAGTCACAGACCCGGTCAAGGACAGTATTCCGGGCATTGTCACGTTCGGTCAGTGTCCAGAGGCTGCTGTTCGCTGGATGATGGATCTCAAGCCAGTCGTCGAAATAGGGCAATGGCAGCTCGTCGGTCGGAAAAGGCGTGCTTGAAAATACTCTCTCAACCTCCTGTCACTCCAGGCGGTTGACGACCGAGCCGAGCGTCAGGTAGTCCGGGCGGAAGTAAAGGGAACGGCATGGAAAGTCCGCCACCGGGCGCTAACAGGGTCAAAAGGGTAGCGTGCAATTCTAAGAATTTGCTTATCTACTCCGGCGGCGCTACGCTAGTGTCTCCAGTAACAGCGACTTTGGCGATGCGGCGGCGGTTGCGCTTACTACTGCTTTCACCTCTCCTTCTTATAGGTGCGGCCGGCCCAGTGACCGGCGGGTGCTCGAACCCTACGGGCAGCTGCTGTAAGGTTTGCAAGCAAGGAAAGCCGTGCGGCGATACGTGCATTGCGAAGACGGACGTGTGTCATGTCGGAGCGGGCTGCGCTTGCCAAGGCTGAGTCATGCCCTTTCTGATCGTCTGGCTTCTATTCGGCATTGCAGCGGCCATCGTTGCCTCGAACAAGGGACGTAGTGGCTGCGGATTTTTTGTCTTAGGCATCCTGCTCGGACCTTTCGGGCTTCTCTTCGCGCTGCTGGTGGCCTCCGATTCCCGTAAGGTGAGTGAGAGGATAGTCGAGTCAGGCGAAATGAAGAGGTGCCCGTACTGTGCGGAGGCGATTAAGCGCGAGGCCGTAAAGTGCCGCTATTGCGGTTCGAGCGTGTGACTTGGGTGGGTCGTGCTACGCGAATCGGAGTCGAGGCCAGTGATCACGAAAATCAAGCCGGGGGCATGCCGCCGACGAACTCCCGGAATTTCGGCGCGGGTGTCCCAACTCGTAACAGGTAACTACGACTAAAATCCGAGGCGAATGCCCATGCGTGTCGGAGCCTGCAGAGCTTTCGTAGTCGTACTTGCGATACCTGGGGTAACTGCGTTAGCGCAGAGCGCGCGTAGCTCCGACCTTGAGGGCGCCGGGGTCGTGCGACACGTCATCGTTGGGGTTGCCGCGACACCTTGCGTGGCGTTCTACCTCGCAGCCTCCGCTCACTGACTCCGGACGCGTAGGCACCTTTAGAGATCGTCTTTGGCGGGGTTGGATAGCCCTGCGGGTATCCCGTTCCGAGGAGGTTTGGATGCGACGCTCCATGATCTTGTGTTCACTTGTCCTAGCGGGAGTGGCAGCCTGTGGGGGCTCTGACAGCACCTCGCCAACTGTGAGCATCGTTGGCACGTGGAATTTGAAGACGATCAACGGTACCAACTTACCCTATAGCTTCCCGCCATCTCAGAACGGCACGGTTGCAACTGTTACAGCGGATCAACTTGTACTGAGCGCCAACGGCACGTATTCGGATGTCACGAATTTGCGGTTAGTGAACGGCGGCACCACGCAGACCCAATCGGTCACGGAGCTGGGAACGTATACATCTGCCAACGGATCGCTCACGTTCAACGATCAGACCGACGGGATTACTTACCAAGGTTCGGTCAGCGGAAGTGTGCTTACCGAGATCGTGAACGGTCTAACCCAGGTCTACCAGAAGCAGTAAAACCGATCACATAACCCGGGAGACTGCATCATGTCTCGCATTTGCTCTGCAGCGGTAGGCGCTTTGTGTGTGGTCGTCCCTGCGATTGCGCCACTTGCCCAGTCGAGCCCTCCTCCGGCGCATGACAGCGCTCAGCAACAGAAGCCCTCAACGGCAGCGGCTATCGTGGGAGCGATACTACAGGCAGCTGTACTGGTCGCTTCGCAGCCGAAGCATGTGACGCTTGTCGCGGCAGATGCCGTACCGATCAAGGCGTCGGAGTACGCTGCCTACAAATTCACTGTATCAGGGTCGTGCAAAATCACCGCTCACATTATCGGCGTATCTGGTGGGCAGTTGGATTTCGTGGCCCTGCTGCAGGACGAGGATAACTTCGTGAATTGGCAGACGGGCCATGCGTCGAAGGTGTACTGGCAGACGGACAAGGTGGCTGCGGCGACGATGGACACGGTGACCCTGGGCTCCGGAACGTATTACCTGGTGGTGAGTAATCGTTTCTCCCTATTCACGCCAAAGGTCGTGAACGTGCAAGCCGATGCACTCTGCGGTCGAGGCGAATAGCTGCTGCGGCGAGCCGAGATCGAGCTCAGTTTCAGGGAACGCCAAGCCAGCGAGCTGCCTGAGACAGCTTTTCAGCAGCTTGCGTTCGCAAGCAAGCTTATGCAGGCTGCAGAAAAACGGCTCGCCCGCGTTGGATCTCGCGTTGCAATACTAACATTGCCGATGGGATGGTCGGATTCGCTCAGCCACCGCGGATGCGCCGCGCGCGGAGGATCGAGTGCGCGAAGACGCTTTCCGCTCGCGAGTCCCCGCTCCGGATTGCGAGCACAAGGCGACGCGTCCAACCGAGGTCCAGCTCCACAATCTGATGCGTTGCGTCGCGTGCCATCCGCCACGCCTTCGGCCGTGCAGCCCGGGCGCCCCGCTCGGCGGCCACCGCCGCAATGATATTATCTGGTGGGTCGGTGACGTCGACGACACTGCCGCAGGTCCGGCACCACCCCGCATGCGCCCGATCACGATCGGCCGCACAGAAGTCCCGGCCGCAGTTCACGCAGGACGCGACGTGATGCCGGCATGCCTCGCGTCCGCAGACTGCGCAGCGCGATGTTGCTCCTAGCGAGAACGCCTTCCCGTCTATGTGACAGAGCACGCGGTGGCTATCGCAAGCAAGAGCGCTGGGCTGGTCGCTAAGCGTAACGAGGTGCAGCCTACAGTGGCGCGCGCCGTCATGCGCGCAGATGCCCTGATGCACGTCGCACCCGTATTTTCCGCAGCTCGCGCACGGGTGCACCTCGTCGCCGGCGAGCACGGCGTTCGGCTCGAAAGCACATGCCGCGCGGTCACCCTCGCACACCAGCCGCCGCGAGCGATCCGTCCGTCGCAGGTGGCGAGAGCAGTGCACCAATCCGTCGACTGCGCACCGCGCCTGGTGCCGTTCGCACACAACGCGTTCGCAGGACGCGCAGTCGGTCACCTCGTCTGCACCGACGATTTCACCAGTGCCGCCCTCACACTTCCGCACACAGTCCGGACAGAGCCGCCGCCGGCCGCGCGCGGATTCCGGCGTGGTGAAGGCGGCGTGATGAGCACAAATTGTTGTTCCGCAGTGGGCGCACGGGGCCAAGCATGTCGTGCAGGCCGCGTGGCCACCTTCGGCGCACTCAGCCTCGTGACGAGTGCAGTGCAGCCGATTGCACGACGGGCATGTTCGCGTGTCGACGTCGCACGCCGGCTTGCCGTCGACGTGACAACCGGCTATCCCGTGCTGGGAGCAGAAGAACATGTCGCAAACGCTGCACTGGGTCGCGCAGGAATCGCACGCCACGTGATCGTGTCGGCACACCGTCAGCGTGTTCGGTGCGCTCCGGCCGCAATGACGGCACGCGAACAGCCACATTCCGTCTCCGGCGAGAAGGCGCTCGGCGGCGAATGTGGCCGAATGGCCCTGGCTCTCCAGCATCCACTCGGCACGCTCGACGCAAACCGTCCATTCAGTCAGCTGCACTGGGTGCACGGTGGTCCGGACCTCATGGCGTTCGCGCTCCTCCTGCAGCCGTCGTTCCCGTTCGGCCACGATGGCCAGTCGCACGTCGCGCGACGGAATGTCAGTACCGCGTCCACCCATGTCCTCGAGCAGCGACGCGTAGTAACGGTCGATTCGACCTATCTCGAGGGATAACTCATGCTGCGCGCGTTGGGCGAGGCGATCAATCTGGGGTCGCAGCCGCCGCTCAAGATCGGCGAGCATGTGACTGAGCATCTCCCGGGAGTTCCGGGGCGGAGCCCTCAGCAGCAATTCTGCGGCCGACCCCCATTGCGACGGTTGGCCGAGCACTTCGTGACATGCCGCAGCGACATCGGGTCCGAGTATGTTACCGGTCGCGAGGTCAAATGGGCTGCTCTCGACAAGATGCTCCTCAACGGACGCGCCTGCGCGTACCACGACCCGCGCTGTGAGGCACCCGATAGGATGCGCGGCGGTCGTGGTGGTCACGTTCGTAACCTTTCCTCGCAGCACGGTTGTGGGCAATGCTGGAGGCGCAGGCGTGGCTGTGACTGGCCTCGTCGAGGGCACGACGCCGGCGAATCGCCGCGTGCCTCGGCTGCGGACGGCACCAATCAACTGGTCAACGAAGGCGCTGCCGACGACCGCGATCTCGCAATCGGCATAGGCCTGCGCTGCCTCGACCGCAAAGGCAAGCCGGATGCGTGCGCGCCGGCCGAAGAACGGTCGCTCGGTCGCGGGCAGAATCAGCTCGCAGATTCCCTCAGCCACCTCCTGCACTGTGGCGCCAGCGAGCGCGGCGTACGCGAGTACCAACTCGCGCACCTGAGGATCCGCCGCTGTCACAACCGGCCGTGCTCCGGTCATGCCGCCGACGGCAACAGTGGCGCCTCTGGATCTGACTCCAAATCCGTCAGCAACATCGGAAGGTGGTCGGCGCGGACCGTGAGGTGCACGGCACGACCTCGCGACGTAACCCCCGACAGCTGCGTCAGCGGACCGTATTCGCGGCTCGGCACGGCAGTACCTTCAACAGCATTTTCCAGCGCCTCCATGATCTCCGCTACGTGAAGGCCAAGAAGTTGCCGGCGTGCCTCCAACCCCTGCACTTGCTCCAGGTGCTTCGTGCCGAAGCCCAACCGCACGCGCATCGCAATAGACAGGTGTGCGAACTCCCGTTCCAAGCGCATGGCGTTGTCATCGCCGGCAATGTCGGAGTTGAGCTGTTCTTCCTGCAGCCCCGCCTCGCGGCTCTTGGTGATCGCTGTTCCGATCCGGTCGACGGCACGGCGGAACTCGTCCTCGCTCGCCGCTTTCAGGAACTCGGTCGTCAAGCGCTCCTCAAACCGTTCCGCGCCGCCAAACTCCCCGAGGATGACATCCAGTTCACCGACGACGAGCTCGAACAGCTTGATCTTCTGGTCGAGCAGGCGGAGGATATGGTCTTCAATCGTGCCGCGGGCCGCGAGGTTGATGATGTACGCGTCCCGTTTTTGTCCGATGCGGTGGATGCGGCCGATACGCTGCTCGATCAGCATCGGATTCCAGGGCAGTTCGTAGTTCACGAGCACGTTGCAGAACTGGAGGTTCAGCCCCTCAGTCCCGCTGCGCGTGGAGACGAACACGGAATTCGGCGTTGACTCGAAAAGCTTCAGCCGGCGAGCACGGTCGTCGCGGGAAAGTCCTCCTCGGTAGACGACCACGGGCCGCTCAGCCGCACGCACGTGCTCCGCGATCATTTCCAAAGTGGGGAGGTGCTCGCTGAAGACGATAACATGCTGGAGATGGGTGGACAGAACCTGGTCGAGCGCTTCGAGTTTCGCGGGTGAGGTCACCCGTGTAGCGGCCGCTGCAAGCTCGAGGGCGCGGGTGCGGTACTCCGGGTTCACGAGTTCCCCGTCCGCCAGCGAATAGAGAGATGCGGCGAGTGCGCGTGCCGACGAACAGAGTCGTTGCGTCAAACGCATCGTCTCCAGCGCCAGCAGTCCTTTGCCGGACTTTCGTTTGCGACGGAGACGATCCTCTGCCTCCTCTTCGGCGCTCGGTTGGATGAAACCGCTGGTGTACAGATCGCGCAGGTACTGCACGGTTCCGGCGTACAGCGACCACTCGTCATCGGAAAGCTGCACCACCGGATGACGAGGAATACGCTTCGGCAAATGCAGCACATGCGCGACGCTCGCGCGCCTCGTGCGGATCATCACTTGCGATGTCAGATCCCTGAGCGCCGCTGGATTCCTGGCGCGTCGTCGGTCGCCGCTCGCGAGATACTCCCGCGAGAACTGCCGCCATGTTCCGAGCTGGCCCGGACGAAGGAGGGTGACGAGGTTGTACAGCTCGCGCAGGTCGTTCTGCAACGGCGTGGCCGTGAGTAGGAGAATGAAATTCCGCTCGATTCTCGAGATGAACTGGTAGGTCGCCGCTCGGTGGTTCTTTATCTTGTGTGCCTCGTCCAGGATGACGAGATCCCAGCCGCGCCGGAGGATCGCTTCCTGGTGCCGCCTCCCTAACGCGCGCGAGTATGAGGCGATTGCACGTTCGATGTGGCGCCAGTCGTCAGCGACGGCCGGCGTCTCGAACGGCTCGAAGAACTTGGATTCCAACTCGCCTTTCCATTGGTCGACGAGCGCCGCCGGTGTGAGGATCAGGATTCGCTTGGCAAGCCCGCGCACTGCCAGTTCCTTGAGGATGATCCCCGCCTCGATCGTCTTGCCAAGTCCGACTTCGTCGGCCAGGAGCGCGCGGCCTCTCATAGGCGGCCTGAGAGCGCGCAAGGCAACATCGATCTGGTGCGGAAGCTCCTCGATGCTGTTCGCATTGAGCGTGACGAGCGTGTCGAAACCCGGAATAAGTGCGAGCCGTTCGGCCGCGGCCCTCAGTTCGAACCAGTCGGCGGATTCTGGTGGCCTCGCCAGCGCGGCGGTGAACCTTGCGAGCGATTCTTCATCAACGGACCACCGGGAGACGGCAGAGCCAGTCATATACATACTTTGTAACGTGATCGGCGGCGGCGCCAGTGGACGTTCGGCGGCCCCACGTCTTCGACTGCGCTCTAGCGTCTGCTGTCTGCCGTAGGCGCACTTCAGGGAAGTTCGTATACCTAGAATCGCAGCCACGCGCCGTACGTCACGGACTGATCCAGTATCTGGCGAGCCAAGGCCACATCGTGCGCGTCAAGCCGACGGACGATCGGAGTACCTGCGTGGCATGCGGCCGCCAGTCTAAAATTCGGCCGGTCGATTCTAGGACGATCGTCCCATAGCTGAACGCCGGCTCGTTCCGTCGTAGGGCGACAAGTCGCCGTCACGGAAGCGCTTCGGCCGCTTCGCTCGCAGCCTCCTCGCGTGCGAGACGCGCGTGTTCCGCCGCAGACTCGCTGCGGAGACGCGCTTTCATCTCATCCCATTCGCATCTGATGTTCTCGACGGTTAGACGGGAGGCGGTTGTCGCCGTCCGACACGACTCCGTGTCAGGCGGCATACGGCCGCCTCTCAGATCGAGCGCATCACCCCGAAGTCCGCGGACGCGTCGCCGGCGAGGCATCGCGTACGCGGCGTTCTCCTTGCCTTTTCGCGAAGCCGATCGCACCGTCGAACTGACGCAACAGGGTTTGCGGCGCCGTTTTCTCGAAGCCTTCGGACAGCGCCCACTGATGCAGCGTGCGGCGCAGCCCGAGCAAATCGCTGTCGAACAAGCGCACTCGGACCTCGCAGCCTCGCCGAACGCAGCGCTTGGGAATCGGGGCAACCGACTCGAAATCCCAAAGCGGGTCAAGCCAGACGCGGGCACAATGCTGGCACCACTGTAGAGCGGGCATCACTTGGATGCTGGAGGCGACCCGCAAATTCGGCAAGTCACAACGCGGGCCCGCCAACGCGAGATTCGCCAACTTAAAGGTCCTTTTCAACGAGCCGCGGGAGCGAGCGCGCCATCACTAGAGCCACTGATTCGCGTACAGCGTCGCTCGCATCGTTCTGACGGCGTGCCGCGCCATCTCCTCGAGCTCTTGCCGACCCCAGGTGGCCCCAGATCGTCAGCGAGCGCGCAAAGGAACGTGCCTACTGGCCCAGCTTCGGGTGGAACCG
>CAYPWK010000131.1:0-12962 GCA_964414365.1 uncultured Burkholderia sp. | reverse complement strand
GAAGACCGCTGGCGCGACTTGCGCCCGGACCCGGACAACGATACTCCGCTTTACTTGCAGCTCGCGCGCAAGCTCGGCCAGGCGATCCACGAAAACCGCTGGAACGCCGGAGAAGCGCTGCCGTCCGAGCGTGTGCTGTCCGAGGCGCTCGGCGTCTCGCGCATCACGGCGCGCAAAGCGATTGCACTGCTTGTCGAGCAAGGCTTGATCCGCCGGACGCAGGGTGCCGGCAGCTTCATTACGCCACGTTACGACGATCCGCTCTCGCGGCTTTCGAGCTTCAGCGAGATGATCATGCGGCGTGGGTTCAAGCCGGGCTCACAATGGCTCGCGCGCGAAATCCAGCCCGCAAGCCGCGACGAAGTGATCCAGCTCGGCCTCTCGCCATCCGCGGCCGTCGCGCGGCTCAAGCGGCTGAGGCTTGCGGACGGTATCGTGATGGCCGTCGAGAATTCGACGCTGCCCGCCTCGGTGATTCCCGATCCGACCGCGATCGGCGATTCGCTCTACACGTACCTCGAGCAGCGCGGTCTCGCCATCGTACGCGCATTGCAGCACTTTCGCGCCGTGAACGCGAGCGAGGAGATCGCGGAACAAATGGGCATCGCGCGGCACGATGCGCTGCTGCTGATTACGCGCGTCGGCTATACGGCCGACCAGCGTGCCATCGAGCTCACCGACACCTATTGCCGAAACGACTATTACGACTTCGTCGCTGAATTGCGCAAGTAGCTGACAGCGGGTCCATCGTCTGATCGCTAGGCGAGCCAACGAGGCTCATCGGTACCGATCGGCACGGGCGGCCGATCGAAGCGCGGCGGCGTCTCGGACATCGACTCTGCCGGCGCGGCGGCAAGCAGGCGGCCGAACGGAGAATCCATCGTCTGCAGCGCATCGCGCACATCGTCGAGGCCGATGTCGGGCGCGCGCCAGCCTTCATCGACGATGCCGAACGACTCCAGCCATCGCCCAGTCTGTGCAAGCGACACGCGAACGTGCCAGCTGCCGCCTTCATTCGCACGGCGCAGCAACGCAGCCATTGCGCCGAACGCGGCAAGGTAGCCCGTGGCATGATCGAGCGCTTGGCACGGCAGGTGTTTCGGCATCGCCGCGCGCGCGGCCTCCCGTTCGTTCCACGCAATGCCGGTCGCCGACTGCACCAGACTGTCGAAGCCCCGACGGTGGGCCCAGGGCCCCGTATGCCCGTATGCGCAGACCGATACATAGACAATGCCGGGATTGATGCGAGCAAGGTCCTGCGGCCCGAATCCGCGCGCCGCCAGCGCGCCCGGGCGATAGGACTGCAGGAATACGTCGGCATCGGACGCCAGTTCGCGCAATCTGTCGCGTCCCTCGGCCTCGCGCAAATCGAGTAGAGCCGAGCGCTTGCCGCGGCCGTTGTCGATGACGAGCGGAGCAATATTCGGCAAATGCGGCCCGTTGATGAGCAACACTTCGGCGCCGTACTGCGCGAGCGTGCGTCCCGCAACAGGGCCGGCGATGATTCGCGAAAGGTCGAGCACGCGAACGCCTGCAAGCGGCCGTTCGTTCGCGCTCGAGCCGGCGCGCCCGATCGGCATGGGCGGCGCATCGCCGATGCGCTCGATTTCGAAGAGCGGCAAGGCTGCAATAGCCTCAGCCTGCGGCTCTCTCGCCCATTCGTCGGGCGAGCGGATCAACGCGGCGCATAGCCCCGCATCGGCGAGCGTGCGATCGAGCTCAGCGCCGTCCCAGCCGCGAATCGCTTCGCTCACCTCCTCACGATTGTTGGCGCAGCCCAGTACTTGGAGTATGCCGTCGCGGTGATGCGCGAAATTCGCGTGCAACTGAATCCACCGCCCGCCGCGCGTTTCGAAGAACCCTGTCAGCGGATCGCGCAGCTCGGGCGCGGGGCCATCGTCGATGCGCAAGTACCGTTCGCTGCGAAATGCGACGAGCGCGCGGCGCATCGAAACGTCGACGCGCTGCGCGCGCCCTCCTCGCTCCCGATGACACGCGGCGGCGGCAAGCGCCGAGGCAGCGATCGTCGCGCTCGCGAGCGTCCCGACACGATAGATCGAAGGCAAACCGGGATCCGCGCCTTCAAAGCGGATATCGTTGATCATCTCGGGAGCGCAGCGGGCGAGCGACCAGAGATGCTCGAGCGCAAGGAGCGGCGTGATCGACATGGTCATGGCGATGACGAAATCCTTTGAGGAGATGCAACCGAGTCTAGAATCGCCGAACAAATCGATCAATCGTGATTCGATTCAAGTTCTTGCCGAGGCGCAACCACCGGGCCCCGGCGAACTGACAGGCAAGCGCCCGGGCAACTCGCCTTCACGCGACCTGCATCCACCGCATCATCCAGCCGCGCGCACCCTTCGCCAATGACTGCATTAGCGTGGCGCGTGTGCTGGCGCCTGCCCGGTCGATTCTCGCCGGATTGGCACTCGATACGTCGACACGCGCCCCCTCACGCCCCGCGCTGATCCATGCCCGCGTTCCCGCCGGCAGGGCGAACGACTGCCCAGCATTGAGCCAGTAGTCTTCGGCGTCGTGCTCGATGGTGAGCCACAATTGCCCTGCCGTCACGGTGACGACGAGGGACCGCGCGATCCGCCAGGCGATGGCCGGCTCGTCGTGCTCCATTTCGAATGTACGGATCTCACGCATTTGAGGGCTCCTGATAAAGCGCTTCGGGTTAACGCATTATTACGGCCCTGCGGCTACAATCACATGCACAGTTCTGAACAGTTTCAGTGAAACTGTTCAGGCAAATCACCGAACAGTCGGATGGCGAGAAATATCGATGATGCTCGAACTCGATCGCGGCAACGGCGTGCCGCTTACGGACCAGATCGTCGCGCAAATGGAGTGCTGGATCCGCTCGCGCGAGGCGCACGCGGGCGCGAAGCTGCCGTCGATTCGTCACCTTGCCGCGGAGCATGGCATCAGCCGGTTCCCCGTCATCGAAGCCTATGACCGGCTGGTCTCCCTCGGCTACGTCGAGTCGCGGCACGGCTCGGGGTTTTACGTGAGCGCGCGCTGGCGTGGCGCGCTCGATTCGGCGGGGACCTCGGACCCGCGACGCGCGGAAGACGAGTCGGGCCACATCCTGCAGCAGTTCAATCATCCCGGCGACAAGCTGAAGCTCGCGACGGGCTTCATTCCGGAGGCGTGGCGCGACATGGAGGGCATTGCCCAGGCAATCCGTCACGTGGCCCGTACCGATCCGGCGGCGATGATCGACTACGCGACCCCGCTCGGCCACGCCGCATTGCGCGAACATCTGCAGGCCCGCATCGCAAGGCTCGGCATCGGCGCGAGCGCATCGCAATTGCTCATCACGTCGGGCGCGAGCCAGGCCATCGATCTCGTTGTGCGCTATCTGCTGAAAGCGGGTGACACGATGTTTGTCGAGGACCCGGGCTACTACAATTTGTTCGGGCTGCTAAAGCTGCATGGGGTCAACGTCGTCGGTATCCCACGCACATCCACCGGGCCCGACCTCGTGGCGTTCCAAGCGGCGCTCGAGCGCCACCGTCCGCGTGCATTCTTCGTCAACACCGTCTTTCACAACCCGACCGGCACGATCGTCGCGCCTTCGGTTGCCTTTCGCCTGCTGCAACTCGCGCGCGAGTACGGCTTCACGATCATCGAGGACGACATCTATGCCGATTATCAGGCCGAGCCGACCGATCGTCTCGCCGCGCTCGATCAGCTCGAGCAGGTTATCTATGTCGGCGGTCTTTCGAAAACGCTGTCGTCGTCGCTGCGAATCGGATTTATCGCCGCCAATCCGACGATCGTCAAAGACATCGTCGATATCAAGATGCTGACGGGGATTAGCGGTTCGCTCTTCGCCGAATCGGTCGCGCTCGCCATGCTCGAGCGCGGCGCCTATCGCAAGTTTCTCGATCGCTTGCGCCGGCGCATGAGCGAAGCGCTCGGCGCTGCCGCGCAGGCGCTCGAATCGCATGGCTGGCAACTCTTCGTGCCGCCGCTCGGCGGTAAGTTCGTCTGGGCGCGCGTGCCGCAGATCGAGGATTCACAGCGGCTGGTTGAATGCGCGGCCGCATGTGGCGTCAACGTCGCGCCGGGAAACTACTTCCGTCCTCACGGAGAGGCATGTCCGTGGATTCGAATCAATGCGGCGTATTGCACCGAACCGCGCGCGCACGAATTCTTTGCGCGTGCCGCGCGGCTCGAAACGGATCGCTCGCCGGCGGTTCGCCGTGCACGCGGCCGTGAGCGTGCGGCCATGAGCTGAGCACGAAGTTGGTCACGCACCGCACCAGTAGCGTGCACAGCGAACGCCGAGACGCCGCCAGGAAAGCTCGTCCATCGACATCCACGGCCGATCTGGGCAGGGGTGCAACGATGCGGGCATGCGTCTCGCATAGTTCTTGCTGCTTTATGCGTTAAAGTAGCCGTTAGTTCGCATCGTGTGCAATTGTGCCCGCGGTGTCCGCCTTTTCCGATTGTCCGATTCCCACCGAGCATGATCGAACTCGATGTTCCCGGCTTTCAGCCGCCGCGTCCTGTCGCGGGCGAAGCAGGCGCACGTCATACCGTCGTCTATGGCGGCTATACCGTATTCAGCGTCTTTCAGCCCGTGTTCTCGGTATCGCATCGGCGTGCGATCGGATACCACGCTTCGCTGCGCGCCCATGACGAAGACGGTCGGCATGTGCCATCGCACGAAGTGTTCACGCAAGCAGCGCGGCGCGGCGATCTGCTCGAGCTGGGAAGGCTCGCCGAATCGCTGCATCTCGGCAATTTCAGCGCTTTCGACAGCCATGACGAATGGCTCTTCCTGAGCCTGCATCCGGCGGCGCTGATGGACACGAGCTACGGCGATGCGCTCCTCGCGGGACTGAAGGCGCTCGCGCTGCCGGCGCAGCGCGTCGTGCTGGAAGTATCCGAGCAAGCTGGCGGCGAAACGAGCCGCTTCGCTGAAATCGTCGATTCGCTGCGCAAATCGGGCTTTCTGATCGCGCTCGGCGGGTTCGGTGCCAAGCATTCGAATATCGACCGCGTTTGGCACCTGCGTCCCGACATCGTCACGCTCGATCGCGTGATCCTTCAGCAGGCCAGCGAGCACTCGCACCTCGAGCGCGTGTTGCCGGGGCTCGTCTCGCTCGTGCACGAATCGGGACAACTCGTCCTGATGGGCGGTCTTTCGACGGAGCGCGAAGCGTTGATCGCGCTCGAAGCAAACGTCGATTTTGTCCAGGGCGGCTATTTCGCGGGACCCAGCGCGGATCCTGTGGAGCCGAGCGTGGCCGCGGCCGCCATGGATGCGCTATCGGCAGCGCTGCGCGAGCGCGTGGGGGCGCGCGAGCGCAAGCAATCCGAGCGGCTTGCACCGTATGTCGCGGCGCTCGAGGAAGCTTGCCGACATGTCGTGGCGGGCGAGCCTGTCGAAGTCGCCACGCGCTCGCTGCTCGAATTGGACGATTCGGCGCGATGCTTCCTGCTCGATGCTCACGGCCGCCAGATCGGCGACAACCTCGTGCCGGACGGGCGCCGCGTATCGCGCCGCGCGAAGCGATTCCGGCCGTTGCTGCACTCGGAAGGAGCGAGTTGGGAGCGGCGTCCCTACTTCATCGAGGCGGTCCGTTCCCCGAGCCGCGTCCATCTGACGGCCCCCTATCTCTCCATTAACGAGGCCCATCTCTGCGTGACGGCATCGATTGCGGCACAAACGCCGAAAGGCCTGCAGGTGCTGTGCGTCGACATCAACTGGGAAGCCGCCTCGCATCTCCGTTGAATCGGCGATCACCGATAGCAAGCGCGCACCTCACCGTCCGCAAGAACGGTTGCCAGCAGGCTTTGGATCGCCGGCTCGCCGAACGCGCGGTTCACGACGGCCAGCACGACCGGATCGGTCAGCAGATGGACACGACCGATCCGAATTCCGTTGAACGACACGGCAACGAGCCCGACAATCGCGCATCGATGCAGCACCGCGATATACGCCACGTCGGCCATGGCCAGCGTTTGCGCGGACGGCGTCACGCCAGCGCCCAGCGACGCGGTGGTGGAGACGAGCGCGGTCGCGGCGGCAACGGCACGATCGGCATGCTCGACCGCGCGCGCATCGGCGGTGAACATCGCCGCCTCCTCGAAAAGCCGCATCGCCGCCGCCGGGTCGGAGGTTTCGATCGCCGTGCGCAGACGCTCGATGGCTTCGTAGCGCTGCCGCTGCTGCATGCGCTCGTCGACATCGACATCGGTCTGAGCCTTTTCGCGCGCCGCTTCGGGCGCTTGTTGCAGACGCTGCCGCGCGCGATGCATGAGTTGCCGGCAGTGCGCGGGCGTCTTGCCGACGACATCGGCAATCTGCGCGTAGTCGCAGTCGAACGCTTCATGAAGGACGAATACGGCGCGCTCGTCGGGCGTAAGTGTCTCGAACAGCAGCCATAGCCCCTTTTTCACCGAGGAGGCCCGCGACGCCTCGTCCTCCGCCGACGGCGCCGTCTCGCCGATAGCCGAGAGCGCCTGTCGCTCGCTCTCGCGCGCCGTATGCTCTGCCTGCAACCGCCGCAGCCTGTCGATGGCAAGGCGGTTGGTGATCGTCGTGAGCCATGCGAGCGGTGTCCGCAGCGCGCCCTCGTCGGCCGCATGCCACTTGAGCCAGGCATCCTGCACAATGTCCTCCGCCTCGGCGCGAGACCCCAGCATTCGGTAGGCACGAGCCATCAGCCGCGCGCGAACGGCCTCGAAACCCGATGTTTTGTCCGATTCGTCGTCCAATCTCTTTTCGTTTCCAGCTTGCGTCATTCGTCTTGTCTCCCGCATTGCCTCGGCGGACTGCATCAGAACGCCGCTCGGCTGCCCGACATGAGCGTTGCATCCCCGAATCTTTGACGTTTCAGCGCCGCAAAATGTGACAAGCGCTGACAACCGCCGCCGCAGGCAGGCGACTTTTTTAGCGAGGGGCGCTGCATTCGGCGCGCAGTCTTGTCACAATAGGCGTTATCCATGCGTCATGACAGTCGAAAGGCGCGCATCGGCATGCGCCGCGCCGCTGTTGTCGACATCCACGCGAGGAGCGCCATGCACCGTTATCCCCACAGCCAGCTCGTGCCGACCGTCATCGAGACGACAGGCCGCGGCGAGCGCGCCTATGACATCTACTCGCGCCTTCTGCGCGAGCGCATCGTCTTTCTCGTCGGTCCCGTCACCGATGACACGGCCAGCCTCATCGTCGCACAGATGCTGTTTCTGGAGTCCGAGAACCCGGACAAGGACATTTCGTTCTACATCAATTCGCCCGGCGGCTCGGTCTACGACGGAATGGCGATCTACGACACGATGCAGTTCATCAAGCCGCAGGTGTCCACCCTCTGCACCGGCTTCGCCGCGAGCATGGGCACGTTCCTGCTTGCAGCGGGCGCGAAGGGCAAACGGTTCGCGCTGCCGAACGCGCGCATCATGATCCACCAGCCTTCGGGCGGTAGCCAGGGCACGGCGGCCGACATCGAGATTCAGGCGAAGGAGGTGCTGTTCCTGCGTGAGCGCCTCAACGCGATTCTGGCCGACCGCACGGGGCAAAGCGTCGATCAGATCGCCAAGGATACCGATCGCGACAATTTCATGTCGGCCGCCGCCGCGAAGGAATACGGGCTCATCGACGATGTCTTGACGGAGCGCGCGGCACTCGCCGATATCGCGCGCCGCACGGTCCTCTGATCGCCCGACGCGAAAGCGCCGAGCGCGGCCGGCCACTGTTGCGACGAACCAAAGAAAAGGCCCTCACGCATCCGCCGAGGGCCTTTAATGCCAGCGGGCGTCGCATCACGCGCGACGCTCGCAAGCCTTCATTACGACGCGAAGTTCTTCGCGGCGAAATCCCAGTTCGCGAGGTGGTTCAAGAACGTCTCGATGAATTTCGGCCGCGCATTGCGGAAATCGATGTAATAGGCGTGCTCCCAAACGTCGATCGTGAGCAGCGGCTTGGCGTCCGTCGTGAGCGGCGTAGCGGCATTGCTCGTCGAGACGATGTCGAGCGACCCATCGGCCTTCTTCACGAGCCACGTCCAGCCCGACCCGAAGTTGCCGGCGGCCGCCTTCGAGAAGGCTTCCTTGAATGCGTCGAACGAGCCCCACTTCTGGTTGATCGCGTCGGCGAGCGGGCCCGTCGGCGTGCCGCCGCCTTGCGGCTTCAGGCAGTTCCAGAAGAACGTATGGTTCCAGACTTGCGCCGAGTTGTTGAAGACGCCGCCCGACGACTTCTTGATGATCTCTTCGAGACCGAGGTTCTCGAACTCGGTGCCCTTGATGAGATTGTTCAAGTTCGTCACATAGGCCTGGTGGTGCTTGCCGTAGTGATACTCGAGCGTTTCTTCCGACATGTGCGGGGCGAGCGCGTTCTTCGCGAACGGCAGCGGCGGGAGCGAGTGTTCCATGGTGCAGTTCCTTCTATCGAGTGATCGAGTATGGGGTACTCGTTGTGGGTACTTTATGCAGTTCGCAGGTGACACTTCCGAGCCTTCGATTGTAGGCGACTTGGAATAACCCCGCAAACAAGCCGCTCTTTCGACGCATCATTGACCGCTTCACACGCGAATCGGCGTAATAAATGCTTCACGCCGCCGATATCGTCGCACCTATCCGGAGCCACCTTACGGTGGTAGCCCCGTCGGCACGGGATCACTGGATATCAGAACGCGTCGGTCAAGCGCGGCTGCACGTCGCCGAACGAAACATCGGCAGCCCCTCGCGCGAGATGCAGCTCATAGCGCCGCTCGCGCCTGAGATCGCCGGGTGAGCGAACGGCATGCCCGGTTCGCCCATCCAGCAACGCCGCATAGCCGCGCTCCAGCGTGCGCTGCGGGCTCAACAGCTCCAGCCGGGCCTCGAGCGACGCCACTTTGGCCGCCTGACGCTCATGTTGCCGCGCGAGCGCTGCGCCGAGCCGGCGCGCGAAGGCGGTGAGCGTCTGGCGATGCGCGCCGAGGTCGGGCCGCCAGCGCTCCCAACGCAACCGCACGAGCGCGAAGCGCGCCCTGGCATCGCGGACAGGGCGTCCGCCTGCCGATGAAAGCCGTACCTGAAGCTGTTGCAGATGGACGCGCTGGCGCCGCAGCCGCTCGGCCGGGCTCACGAGCCGGCGCGCGAGCCAGTCCAGCTGCTGAGCGCGCCGCTCCATGTGCCGGCCGAACCCGCGCGCGAGCGCCGCACGCCGCTGGTCGAGCTCGCGCAGCAACAGCGTGCGCTGCGGGCTCACGAGCTCGGCCGCGCCGGTAGGCGTCGGCGCGCGAACGTCGGCCGCGAAATCGGCGATCGTCACGTCGGTCTCATGGCCGACGCCGCAGACGATCGGCAGCTCGCTCGCGGCAACCGCACGGGCCATCACCTCCTCGTTGAACGCCCAGAGGTCTTCGATCGAGCCTCCGCCGCGGCAAAGAATGAGCACGTCGACTTCTCGCCGCGCGTTCGCGGTTTCGATCATTGCCGCGAGCCGCTCGCCCGCTCCAGCGCCTTGCACGGGGGCGGGGTAGACGACGATCGGAATATGCGGCGCTCGGCGCGCAAGCGTCGTCAGCACGTCGCGCAGCGCGGCCGCCTGCAGCGAGGTGACGATGCCGATCGCGTGCGGATGCACGGGCAGTGGCCGCTTCTTCTCGGGCGCGAAGAGCCCCTCGGCTTCGAGCTTCGTCTTGAGCCGCAGGAACGCTTCGTAAAGACGGCCGAGCCCCGTGCGGCGCACGGCCTCCACGTTCAGCTGAACCTCGCCGCGCGGCTCGTACATCGTCACGAGCGCCCGCACTTCGATCCTGTCGCCTTCTCGCGGCATGAACTCTGCGTATTGCGCGCGTCCGCGAAACATGACGCAGCGCATTTGCGCCTCGCCGTCCTTGATCGAAAAGTACCAATGGCCACTGGCCGCGCGCGTGAAGTTCGAGACTTCGCCCGCTACCCAGACCAGCGGAAACGATCTTTCGAGCAATCTGCCGATCGCGCGGTTGAGCTCGGAGACAGGAATGGCGACGTCGCCGTCGAACGGCCCGCCCGGCGGTGATACGGCGGCTCCTGACGGACGGAAGGAAGAACGCGAATGCATGCTGGACCCAATTCTTTATGCCGGACAGACGATAGTCTCCTCGCGCGGCATAGTCCAGTCCGGAAAAAAGCATTCGGTGCCACGTTTCCCACATTGAGGATAAAAAACCTGGCTTTTTCGGACACGCTGCGCCAAGCCGCAACTGCACGTCGCAAGCCATTGATTTTTAAGGATTTGCCTTTAGTACTACATAACCACTAGCCGATAAGAGGCTTGATCCGCCGGCCTTCTCGCCGTTTGGGGCGCAGGTTGCTCACAGAGTTATCCACAGGCGCATCCGCATGGGCGGCGTTTCACGGCGCACGCCTTGGCGATCGGCCGGCTTGCCCTTGGCGCCCACCACGCGCTAGAGTGCCGGGTTCCCGAAACCGCTCCTTCGACCACACATCGACGATGTCTGCGCCATCCAGCCTCGGCGAGCGCCTCGCCGATCGAATCAAAACGCGCGTCGAAGCACGTGTCACGCGCGAATGGCAGCGCCGCGGGCCGCTCGCCTGGGCGCTTTCCCCGCTGTCGTGGGGCTTTGGCGCCCTGGCCGCGCTACGTCGCGCAAGCTTCGCGCTCGGTTGGCGCGAGAGCGTGCGCGTCGGCGTCCCGGTCGTCGTCGTCGGCAACGTCACGATCGGCGGAACCGGCAAGACGCCGACCGTGATCGCGCTCGTCGACGCACTGCGCGCCGCGGGGTTCACGCCTGGCGTGGTCTCACGCGGTTATGGCGCAAAGGTGCGGGCGCCGCGCGCCGTGACAGCCGCGTCGCATCCCGAAGAAGCCGGCGACGAGCCGATCATCATCGCGCGGCGCACGGGCGTGCCCGTCTGGATCTCGCCCGATCGCGTGGCCGCCGCCCGTGCGATGACGGCCGCTCATCAGGATGTCGACGTGATCGTGAGCGATGACGGTCTGCAGCACTACCGGCTTCATCGCGATGTCGAGCTCGTCGTTTTCGATCAGCGCCTTGCGGGCAACGGCTTTCTGCTGCCGGCGGGGCCGTTGCGCGAGCCGCTTTCGCGCCGGCGCGACGCCACGCTCGTCAACAATCCGTTCAGCCGCGAGCTGCCGCCGTGGCCAGACACATACGCACTGACGCTCTCGCCGGGGGACGCCTGGCACCTCGCCGAGCCGAGCCTGCGCCGTCCGCTCGCGCAGTTCGCGGGTTCGCGCGTGCTGGCTGCGGCCGGCATCGGCTCGCCCGAGCGCTTTTTTGCGACGCTGCGCGCGGCGGGCCTCTCACCCGCCACGCGCGCGCTGCCCGATCACTACGCGTACCGCCGCGACCCGTTCGAAGGTGCGCAGGCCGACGTGATCCTGATCACCGAAAAGGATGCAGTAAAATTGCGCGGACGGCGCGACGCGCGGATCTGGGTCGTCCCGGTCGAAGCCGCGTTGCCTGGCCGCCTCATCGCTCTCGTTGTGGAGAAACTCCGTGGACGCTCGCTTGCTTGAAATTCTCGTGTGCCCGATATGCAAGGGCCCACTCCGTTACGATCGGGCGAAAGAGGAGCTCATCTGCCAAGCCGACAAGCTGGCCTATCCGGTCCGTGACGGGATTCCCGTCATGCTCGTGGACGAAGCGCGCCAAACGGTCGAAGGCACGCCGATGGATACCCCGGATCCAAGAGGCCCCGTCCCGAGAGGCGCGGCATAACCCGAATAAAGCCGGCGGCGCGCTCCGGCTCCGCGGCTCGCCGTCCATTGATCCATGCGCACATTCGCCACGCGGTAAGCGAGCGAACCTCCTCTTCCCTCCTTCGATGACCGAATCCGCTTCGATCACCGACGCGCCTTTTGTCGCCGTCGTTCCAGCCCGACTCGCTTCCATGCGCCTGCCGGAAAAACCGCTCGCCGACATCGCGGGCAAGCCGATGGTCGTGCGCGTGGCCGAGCGCGCTCGCGAAGCGGGTGCGCTGCAGGTATTGATCGCTTCCGATTCGGAGCGCGTGCTCGATGCGGCGCGCGCACACGGCGTCGATGCGCTGCTGACGCGCGCCGATCATCCGTCGGGCACGGACCGCCTGGCCGAAGTCGCGGCTCGACTGAATTGGAGCGACGACACGATCGTCGTGAACGTGCAGGGCGACGAACCACTGATCGATCCCGCGCTCGTGCGCACCGTCGCCTCGCATCTGGCTCTTCATCCCGACTGTGCCATCGCAACGGCCGCCCACCCGATCGGCGACGCGGCCGACGTGTTCAGCCCGAACGTCGTCAAGGTGGTCCTCGATGCCAAAGGGCATGCGCTCTACTTCTCCCGTGCGCCGATTCCATGGATGCGCGACGCCTATCAGGCGCATTGCTCGGCTAACGCGATCGACGTTGCGGCGATGCCTTCGCCCGGCGCCGCGGCGGTTTACCGTCACATCGGCCTCTACGCTTATCGTGCGCGCTTTTTGCGCACCTATCCGCAACTCGCCCAGGCGCCGATCGAGCAAGCCGAGATGCTCGAGCAACTGCGGGCCATGTGGCATGGCGAGCGCATCGCGGTGCTCGTGACGAACGAGGCGCCTCCTCCGGGCGTCGATACGCCGGCCGACCTCGAGCGCGTCCGCTCGCTTTTCCGGTCGGACTCGTTGCGAGGCGTGGCATAATCGAGACCGATTGCGCGAGCATTCGCAACATTCGGCTCTCTGGTTCCCGTCCGTCTGCCCTGCTGCCCGCCTTCGCCGGCGCGTCGCGAATCACGCGCGTGCGCGACGCTTAGGTGGCCGGTCCGATTCGCGCGGCCACGGACGCGGGCCGATGCGTTTCGGCTTTCGCACCGCATTCCATATACGACTCGGAGATACCACCATGCGTTTAATCCTGTTGGGTGCACCTGGCGCCGGAAAGGGCACCCAAGCCAATTTCATCAAGGAAAAATTCGGGATTCCGCAGATTTCGACCGGTGACATGCTGCGCGCCGCCGTGAAGG
>CAYPWK010000130.1:0-12979 GCA_964414365.1 uncultured Burkholderia sp. | reverse complement strand
CGGCCAAGGCCGGCGTGGCGGGCATGACGCGTGCGCTCGCACGTGAGATTGGAAGCCGCGCCATCACCGTCAATTGTGTTGCGCCCGGCTTCATCGATACCGACATGACGAAGGTGCTGCCGGAAGAGCAGCAGGCGGCGCTGAAGGCACAAATTCCGCTCGGGCGGCTCGGCGCGCCCGAGGACATTGCTCACGCCGTTGCATTTCTTGCGTCGCCGTTCGCCGGGTATATCACCGGTGCGACGTTGCACGTCAACGGCGGCATGTTCATGTCGTAACCGAATTCGGGTAACATCCGCGCCTTGGCGTCTTTCCCCCTTGGAAAAACGCCGCTGGCGACGGGTTTTGCCCTAGCTATGCGCGTGCTTTTTTGCAGAACCAAACCTGATAAAATGCGCGCACTTGCGTTTTTGAACTTTTTTCCCTCGGAGGGGTAATGGACAACATCGAACAGCGCGTCAAGAAGATCGTCGCGGAACAACTGGGCGTCGCCGAAGCTGAAATCAAAAACGAGGCCTCGTTTGTGAACGATCTCGGTGCGGACTCGCTCGACACGGTCGAACTCGTCATGGCGCTCGAAGATGAGTTCGGCATGGAAATTCCCGATGAAGAGGCCGAAAAGATCACGACCGTCCAGCAAGCGATCGACTACGCTCGCGCGAACGTCAAGGCCTGACGCGCGTCGGACTTGCCGCTCACGTGCGTGCTGAGCTGCGTCGCGCGCATCGCGCGTCACGCCGATGCGGGTACCGGGCTGATGCTGAATTCATAGCCACAGGGCATGCAGGGCCTGTCCCTGCGGCCGCTGTGGCTTTTGCTTTTTCTCATTCTATGGAAAAGAGGTTACCGTGAGCCGTCGTCGTGTTGTCGTTACAGGCTTGGGGCTCGTCTCGCCTGTTGGCAATAATGTTGCCGACGGATGGGCCAATCTGGTGGCCGGGAAGTCCGGCATCGCCAACATTACGAAGTTCGATGCGACGAACTTCTCGACGCGCTTTGCAGGCGAGGTGAAGGGCTTCAACGTCGAGGATTACCTCGAGCCCAAGGAAGCCCGAAAGATGGATACCTTCATCCATTACGGTCTCGCCGCCGGCGTTCAGGCGCTCAAGGATAGCGGCCTCGAGGTGACGGAAGGGAACGCGGAGCGCGTTGGCGTCGTGGTCGGCTCGGGCATCGGCGGACTGCCGATGATCGAGGTCACGCAAATGGAGCTGCATAACCGGGGCCCGCGGCGGATCTCTCCGTTTTTCGTGCCGGCATCGATCATCAATATGGTCTCGGGTCACCTGTCGATGATGTACGGCCTGAAAGGGCCGAATCTCGCGATCGTCACGGCGTGTACGACGGGCCTTCACTGCATCGGCGAAGCTTCGCGGCTCATCGAATACGGGGATGCGGACGTGATGGTCGCGGGCGGCGCCGAGGCGACGGTTTCGCCGCTTGGCATCGGCGGCTTTGCGGCGGCTCGCGCGCTCTCGCAGCGCAATGACGATCCGGCAACGGCGAGCCGCCCGTGGGACACGGGCCGCGATGGCTTCGTGCTCGGAGAAGGTGCGGGCGTCATGGTGCTCGAGGAGTACGAGCACGCGAAGGCGCGCGGCGCGAAGATTTACGCGGAAATCGCCGGTTACGGCATGAGCGCCGACGCCTACCACATGACGGCGCCGCTCGAGGATGGCGACGGCGCGCGCCGCTGCATGCAGGCCGCGCTACGCAACGCGGGCATCAATGCCGATCAGGTGAACTACGTCAACGCGCATGGCACGTCTACGCCGCTTGGGGACCTCGCCGAAACGATCGGCATCAAGCGCGCGCTCGGCGACCAGGCAAAGCACGTCGTCGTGAACTCGACGAAGTCGATGACGGGCCACCTGCTGGGCGGCTCGGGCGGACTCGAGTCGGTGTTTACGGTGCTCGCCGTGCATCACCAGGTTTCGCCGCCGACAATCAATATCTTTGAGCAAGACCCTGAATGTGATCTCGACTACTGCGCCAACACGGCACGGGAGATGAAGATCGATGTCGCGCTCAAGAACTCGTTCGGGTTCGGCGGCACGAATGGGACGCTCGTGTTCAAGCGCGTCTGATTCGCTTGCCGGGCGAGCTTGAACGTTCCTGGCCGCAGCGCGCGGGGCTCAGCATCGCGCTGTCGCGCTCGGCCGCCGTCCGCGCCGCGACGCTAGCGTTCGCGCTTCTTGCGGCGCTCGCCGTGCATAGCATCGTCATGCCGCGCGGCGGCGCGGCCGCAGCTGTCGCGCTCGCCGCGGCAACGTTCGCCGCGCTGGCGCTTGCCGCGGTTGCTCATGAGCGCCGCCAGCCCGGCGCGCTATCCCTCGAACCCGACGGTGTCGCGGTTTATGACCGCTCAGGCCGCATGCTGCTAAGGGGTCGCATCGCCGGCTGCGCCCAATGGGCGAGCCTGCTCCTCGTGATCGCGGTCATGCCTCATGGCGGCATGCGTGCCGCACGGCTTCTCGTCGCGGCTGATGCGCTTCCCGCCGACGCTTTCCGCGAGTTGGCCGTGCGTGCGAGGCATGCGGCATATTAGTTTGTAACGACCGTAACCGGCGTTACAGCCCCGTTCGCATGAAGCATCGCAGCGGGCGCTACAATAGCGGTCCGCAACGCGCCCCCTAGAGAAAACGGACCATCAGGTGAGCGAAAAAGAGATTGACCAGGTACTGGTCGAACGCGTGCAACAAGGCGACAAAGCCGCGTTCGAGCTCCTGGTCTCCAAGTATCATCGCAAGATCATCCGACTGATCTCGCGCCTCGTGCGCGATCCGGCGGAGGTCGAGGATGTGGCTCAGGACGCGTTTATCAAGGCCTATCGCGCGCTGCCTCAGTTTCGCGGCGAGTCGGCGTTCTACACATGGCTTTATCGGATCGCGGTCAACACCGCGAAAAACTACCTCGCCACGCAGAGCCGGCGCGCCCCGACTTCGACGGAAGCCGATGCCGAGGAAGCTGAAACTTTCTCGGACGCCGATCAACTAAGGGATATCAACACGCCCGAGTCGGTGTTGATGAGCAAGCAGATTGCGCAGACGGTGAACGCCGCGATGGCGTTGCTGCCGGAAGAACTGCGCGTCGCCATTACGCTTCGAGAGATCGAAGGCCTCAGTTACGAGGAAATCGCCGAAATGATGGGGTGCCCGATCGGCACCGTGAGGTCGCGTATTTTTCGCGCGCGCGAGGCGATTGCGGCAAAATTGCGTCCGTTGCTCGATACGCCGGAGGGTAAGCGCTGGTAGGGCGCTTGTCGCGCCATGAAAGTGGCTCAGAGGCATCCGCGGGCAGTGTTGGCGGGTGGAGTGATTACGGGTGTTTGCAATAATGGGGAGCGTCATGGGGTCGGTGTCGAAGGTTTCGCAGGGCTCGCGAGGCGAGCGTTTATCCGCCTTTGTGGACGGCGAATGGTCCGATGGGGCGGGACATGTCGATGCCCTTCTCTCGGAACTCAACGGCGCAGATCGGGCCGCCTGGTCCGACTATCACTTGATCGGGGACGCGCTGCGCTCCGATGATCTCGCGGTTCATCCCGCGGCGAGCAGCGCGTTCCTACGCGGGTTCGCTGCGCGGCTCGAAGCCGAGCCGCATATCCTTGCGCCGACCGCGAAGCCCGCAACAGCGCCCGCCTCACGTCGTGAGGGACGCCGTTTTTCGCTGATCGGTCGCCGCTTTGTCCCCAGTCTCGCCGCAGCCGCAGCCGCTGCCACGTTGACCTGGGTCGTCGTGCCGCAAGTCCAGCACGCCGGCGGGCCGCCGGCGGCGCTGCAAACGGCCGCGCTGCAAACGACCGCGGTTCAGGGCCGGAACGATCCGGCTCAAACGATCGCGATGGCGGGCGGCCCCGGTTCTTCCAGCACGGGTGAGCTCAACATCATTCGCGACGCCCGGCTCGACGCATACCTCGAAGCACACCAGCAGTTCGCCCAACAGCCCGTCGTGCCGGGTTCCGCGCCGTTCATTCGCGCAGCCGCGCTGACTTCGCAAGGCCAATAAGCTGATGCCGACATCGGGGGTAAGGCGCGTTGCCGCATGGGGGCGGCTGCCGCTCTGGCTGCTCTTCATAACCGCATTGCTGTCGGCCGTGCCGCAGGCTTTCGCGCAGGAGGCGGCCGGGAACGCCGATTCGCTCGCGCAGGCCGCGAACCGGCTCGATCGAATTGCGCGCGCCGCCCAGCAAGAAAACTACGAGGGTGTCTTTGTCTATCAGCGCGGCACGTTCGTTCAGTCTTCGCGGATCTCCCATTACGCCGTGCATGGCGGCGAGTACGAAGCCCTGGAGACGCTCGACGGCAAGCCGCGCAAACTGCTGAGACACGACGACGATCTCTATACGTTCGTGCCCGAACGCCATCTTTGCGTCGTCGAAAAGCGGCAGAACCGAGATGCGTTCCCCGCGCTGCTCAGCGAAAGCGGGCGCGAGGTGCTTGCCGTCTACCAGCCGAAACTTCTGGCACCCGACCGTGTAGCGGGCATTGACGCGCAAGTGGTCGAGCTCGATCCGAAGGACGCTTATCGTTTCTCCTACAAGCTTTGGACAGATTCGAAGACGGGGCTCTTGCTGCGCGCACAGACGCTCGACGCGAGCGGCCAGGTGCTCGAGCAGATTTCGTTTTCCCAGTTGCGCATCGGCGTTCCGGGCCAAAAGGCGCCCATCGCGGCCGGGATTCGCAATACGGCCGGCTGGACGGTCGTGCGCCCGCCCGTCGAGCCCGTCGACATGGAAGCACAAGGCTGGTCGCTGAACCCCGATGTGCCCGGTTTTCGCAAGGTCCGCGAGGTGCGGCGCCCGATGGCGGCCCGCGACGCGAGCGATCCTCCGATCCCCGTCGATCAGGCTGTCTTTTCCGACGGCCTTTCCACTATCTCCGTGTTCGTCGAGCCCGCCGAAAAGAATTCGCGCAAAGAGGGCGCCGGCGCGAGCGGAGCGACGCATGTCCTCGTCACGCGGCACGGCGATTATTGGATCACCTTGCTTGGCGAGGTTCCTCAAGGCACACTGCAACTATTCGCCTCTGCCATAAAATACAAGGCCGCGAAATAAGCTTTCGATCCTTTTGAATCTTCGAGCCGCCCGGTGCTTCGAATCCTTTTGCGTCATTGGAAGCGGTGAGCGGCGTGGCAGCAGCCTTTCGGTCAACGTTTCGGTCAATCCCCCTTATGAATCACTCGGTGCGCAAATTCTTCGCGGCCGCGGCGCTGCTGGCTTGCCTGTCCTTCATGCCAGAGCTCGCAGCCGCAATGCCGGCGGCCAACCTGCCCGATTTCACCGATCTTGTCGAGAAGGTCGGGCCGGCCGTCGTCAATATCCGGACGACGACGCACGTCTCGAGCGTGACACCGCAGCGCGCGCTGCCGCCCGGCACGGACGAAGGCGACATGTCCGAGTTCTTCCGGCGCTTTTTCGGCATTCCACTGCCGCAGGCGCCGAATGGGCAGAACGGGCCAAACGGGCCGAGCGGGCCCAACGGGCGGAATGCGCCGCGCGGCGGCCATAACGACGGCGGCAACCAGGACGGGCCCGACAACGACGCCGAGCAGAATGCCGGGGTCGGTTCCGGCTTCATCTTGTCGCAGGACGGCTACGTGATGACGAACGCCCACGTGGTCGACGACGCCGATACGATCTATGTCACGCTGACCGACAAACGCGAGTTCAAGGCAAAGCTGATCGGGGCCGACGATCGCACCGACGTAGCGATTGTGAAGATCAATGCGTCGAATCTGCCGACCGTCACGGTCGGCGATTCGAACAAGGTGCGCGTTGGCGAGTGGGTGGTGGCGATCGGCTCGCCGTTCGGCCTCGATAACACGGTGACGGCCGGCATCGTGAGCGCGAAGGGGCGTGATACGGGCGACTATCTGCCGTTCATCCAGACTGATGTGGCCGTGAACCCGGGCAATTCGGGCGGGCCGCTCATCGACATGCAAGGGCAGGTGATCGGCATCAACTCGCAGATCTATAGCCGCACGGGCGGGTTCATGGGCATATCGTTCGCGATACCGATCGACGAGGCGATGCGCGTGGCCGATCAGCTCAAGGCGACGGGCCGCGTCGTGCGGGGGCGCATTGCCGTCGCGATCGGCCAGGTCACGAAGGATGTGGCCGATTCGCTGGGGTTGCCGAAGGCCGAAGGCGCGCTCGTGAGCAACGTCGAATCCGGTGGCCCGGCTGACAAGGCCGGTTTGCAGCCAGGTGACATCATCCTCAAGTTCAACGGCCTACCTGTCGATACGGACACCGACCTGCCACGCATGGTCGGCGATACGAAGCCCGGCACCAGGACGTCAGTAACAATCTGGCGCAAGGGGCAGTCGATGGACCTGCCGATTACCGTCGCGGAGACGCCGTCCGAGAAGACGGCCAAGGCCGGTGGCCGCGAAACCCCGTCGCCGAAGGCGCAGCCGCGCAATCCGCTCGGCGTGACGGTCAGCGACATCCCGGCCGATCAGCAAAAGTCGCTGAAGTTGAAGGGCGGCGTGCAAGTCGAGACGGTGGAAGGGCCCGCCGCGCGCGTCGGGCTGCAAAAGGGCGACATCATTCTGCGGATCGGCGATACCGATATCGGCAGCACGAAGGACTTTCAGCAAGCCGTCGCGCATCTCGATCCGCAAAAGACGGTGGCTGTCCTCGTTCGGCGCGGCGATAACACGCAGTTCGTGCCGATGCGTCCGCGAGTGGCCATGGCGCAAAAATGACGGGGAGACCCGAGGACTGCGCGCGGAGGCTCGTCCTTTATGGCCGCGCGTGGTGTCACTTGTGCGAGGAGATGCTGGCCGCGGTTCTCCCGCTCGCGGCCGAGTTCGGGGCGACTGTCGATGTAATCGACGTCGACACCGATCCCGCGCTCGTTGCGCGTTATGACGAGCTCGTCCCCGTTCTCGTCTTCGAAGGCGTCGAGCTTGCCTGCTATAGGCTCGACCCCGAACGCGTGCGCGCCGCGCTCTCGGCGCCGCAACGGGACACATGATGATGGGCGGCGCCCGCGCGAAGAGCGCGGGGGCGCCTTCAATTCGGGTAAAATAGGCCGCTTTTGACGTCCTTCCGAGGCGTGCTCCGCGGTTCACCGAGCGCGCCTTTTTCGCTTCGATCGGCACGGCTCGCTTCACGCACTGAATGAATCATATTCGCAACTTCTCGATCATTGCCCACATCGACCATGGCAAGTCGACCCTCGCCGATCGCATCATTCAAATTTGCGGCGGCCTGACCGACCGTGAAATGGAATCGCAAGTGCTCGATTCGATGGATCTCGAGCGCGAGCGCGGCATCACGATCAAAGCGCAGACCGCCGCACTCAGCTATCGCGCGCGAGACGGCAAGGTCTACAACCTGAATCTCATCGACACACCCGGACACGTCGATTTCTCGTACGAGGTGAGCCGGTCGCTTTCAGCCTGCGAAGGAGCGTTGCTCGTCGTCGATGCCAGTCAGGGCGTCGAGGCGCAGACCGTTGCCAATTGCTATACGGCGATCGAGCTCGGCGTCGAGGTCGTCCCCGTGCTCAACAAGATCGACCTGCCAGCGGCCAACCCCGAGAACGCAATTTCCGAAATCGAGGACGTGATCGGAATCGACGCGGCCGATGCGGTGCGCTGCAGCGCGAAGACGGGGCTCGGTGTCGAAGACGTGCTGGAGGCGCTGATCGCGAAGGTGCCGCCCCCGAAGGGCGACCCGCAGGCGCCGCTGCAGGCGCTCATCATCGATTCGTGGTTCGACAACTACGTCGGCGTCGTCATGCTCGTGCGGATCGTCAATGGCACGCTGCGACCCAAGGACAAGATCAAGCTCATGGCGACGGGCGCGCAATACGGCGTCGAGCATATCGGCGTTTTCACGCCGAAGTCGAAGAATCTCGATGAGCTCTGCGCGGGGCAAGTCGGTTTCATCATCGCCGGCATCAAGGAACTGGCCGCAACGAAAGTCGGCGATACCGTCACGCTGGCGAATCGCCCGGCCGACGAGCCGCTGCCCGGGTTCAAGGAAGTTAAGCCGCAGGTTTTCGCAGGGCTTTACCCCGTCGAGGCGAACCAATACGACGCGCTGCGTGAATCGCTCGAGAAGCTGAAGCTCAACGACGCCTCGCTTCAATACGAGCCGGAAGTCTCGCAGGCGCTCGGTTTCGGTTTTCGCTGCGGGTTCCTCGGGCTCCTGCATATGGAGATCGTCCAGGAGCGGCTCGAGCGTGAGTTCGACATGGACCTCATCACGACGGCGCCGACCGTCGTCTATGAGGTCGCGTTGAACGACGGCACGACGATCATGGTCGAGAATCCCGCGAAGATGCCGGACCCGTCGAAGACAGCCGAAATCCGCGAGCCGATCGTGACGGTCAACCTGTACATGCCGCAGGACTATGTCGGCTCGGTCATCACGCTTTGCACGCAAAAGCGCGGCTCCCAGATCAACATGCAGTACCACGGCCGCCAGGTGCAGCTCACGTACGAAATCCCAATGGCCGAGATCGTGCTCGACTTCTTCGATCGGCTGAAGTCGGTATCGCGCGGCTATGCGTCGATGGATTACGAGTTCAAGGAATACCGTGCGTCGGACGTCGTCAAGGTCGACATGCTGATCAACGGCGACAAGGTCGATGCGCTTTCCGTCATCGTCCACCGCTCGCAATCGCAATATCGCGGTCGCGAGGTGGCGGCGAAGATGCGCGAGATTATTCCGCGCCAAATGTACGATGTGGCGATCCAGGCGGCGATCGGTGCCCACATCATCGCGCGTGAGAACATCAAGGCGCTGCGCAAGAACGTGCTTGCAAAGTGCTATGGCGGCGACATCACGCGCAAGAAGAAGCTGTTGGAAAAGCAAAAAGAAGGCAAGAAGCGAATGAAGCAGGTCGGATCGGTCGAGATCCCGCAGGAGGCTTTTCTCGCAATCTTGCGCGTCGAAGACAAATAACGAAGGACCCGGACTAAATGAATTTTGCGTTGATTCTTTTTGTGCTCGTCATTCTGACGGGCTTTGCATGGGTCGCGGACAAACTCGTTTTCTTGCCGCAGCGGCGTCAGGCCGCCGAGGCGGCCGTCGTCGAGTTCGATCGGCAGCAGGAACGCGTCGGCGAGCGCTTCGCAGACGAGAACGCACCGGTCACGCGCGCCCGCCTGCGCGACGAGAAGTTGCGCCAGCCGTGGTGGCTCGAGTACACGGCGAGCTTCTTTCCCGTCATCCTCATCGTTTTCCTCGTGCGCTCGTTTGTCGTCGAGCCGTTCAAGATTCCGTCGGGCTCGATGGTGCCGACGCTGCTCGTCGGCGATTTCATCCTCGTCAACAAGTTCGATTACGGGCTTCGGTTGCCGATCACGAATACGAAGATCACGCCGGGCGGCCCGCTCAGGCGCGGCGACGTCGTGGTGTTTCGCTACCCGAAGGATGAATCGGTCGACTACATCAAGCGCGTGATCGGCTTGCCCGGCGACGTCGTCGCGTATGAAGACAAGAAGCTGACGATCAACGGGAAGCCCGTGCCCGAGACGCCGCAGCCCGACTACTTCGACGAAGAGCGCGTCGGCTACGCGAAGCAGTTCGAGGAAGACCTCGGCGGCCGCAAGAACGCCATCCTGAACAACCCGGCCGTGCCGCCGTTCATCATCGGCGCCGAAGACTATCCGTATCGCGACAACTGCTCGTACAACAACCGCGGTGTCGTCTGCAAGGTGCCGCCGGGCAACTATTTCATGATGGGCGATAACCGCGACAACAGCGCCGACAGTCGCTACTGGGGCTTCGTGCCCGATGCGAACATCGTGGGGCGCGCGTTTTTTATCTGGATGAACTTCAGCAATCTCAAGCGCATCGGCTCATTCGAGTGAGCGCAAGGCGCGGGAAGCGACGTCGCTCGACGCGCGGCGCTTTCGTCGGTCGCTATTCGGGGCATCCCCAAAGGGACTTCGTCGAGGACGTCCCTAAAGCAATCACCTTCGGGGCTTAACTCGGCCCCGCTGCGCTTTTTTCGCGCCCAAGCCCGCCGGGACGACGGGCGAAAGGCGCGCGTTATACTCTGCACATGCCGCTATCTCCGCTGGAAAGCCGGTTGCGCTACGAATTTCGCAATGCGGAATTGTTACGCCAGGCTCTCACTCACCGCAGTCACAGTGCTTCGCACAATGAACGGCTCGAATTTTTGGGCGATTCCGTTCTAAATTGCGCGGTGGCTGCCCTATTGTTTCAGCGATTTGGCAAGCTCGATGAAGGGGACCTTTCGCGAGTCCGCGCCAATCTCGTCAAGCAGCAGTCGCTTTACGAGATTGCACAGGCCCTCAATATCGCCGAGGGACTGCGGCTCGGCGAGGGCGAGTTGCGCAGCGGCGGCTTCAGGCGGCCGTCGATCCTCGCCGATGCGTTCGAGGCGGTTCTCGGCGCGATTTTCCTCGACGGCGGCTTCGAGGCCGCGCAGACGGTCATCAAGCGCCTGTACGTGCCGATCCTCGATCATATCGATCCGCGCACGCTCGGCAAGGATTCGAAGACGTTGCTCCAGGAGTACCTGCAAGGCCACAAGATCGCGTTGCCGACTTACACCGTCGTTGCGACGCATGGTGCAGCGCACAATCAGCAGTTCGAAGTCGAATGCACCGTGCCCAAGCTCGAAGTGAAAGTGTCGGGCTCGGGGGCAAGCCGACGGGCTGCCGAACAGGCCGCCGCGAAGAAAGCGCTCGAGGAAGTGATGGCGCTTGCTCCGGCGATGGAGGTCAAGGCTAAGCGCTCCCGCGGTTCGCGTACGGCGAAGCAGGGAGAGCCCGAAGTCGTGCCGGGGGTCAAGGGCGTGCAGGCGGCGCTCGATTTGCGCGCGCCCGAGCGTGGCAAGGCCGAAAAGGACAAAGCCGCACGTGGCGAGACCGAGAAGCCGGCGCGCTCGAGCGCCGAAGCCAAAGGTGCGCAGCACGACGCCGCGGACCGCGTGGCGCCTCTGCCGCCACCCGCGGTGATTCGAGCCGCACACAGCGAGCATAAGCCGGCATCGCAAAAGGTCGATGGCTCCGGCAAAAGTGAGGTGCCCGTCAAGGGGGAAGCCTACGCGAGCAAGTCGGAGCCGCCGGCTCCGCCAAAGGGCGACAGTGCGGGCAGGGGCGATCCGGCAACCCCGTCCGAAGGCGGGAGCAAGCCCGATTCGGCGCCCTCTTCGCAATCCGACGGCGGCGGCAAGAGCGCGTCGGGCGGCGACGCCGAGCTTGTCTCCGATATCGCTGGCGCGGCTCGGCTGCGCGCAGCGGAGCCCGACCGTTCATGAGCGACGCGACGCGGCCTGCTGCCGGGCGGGCGAAGCGGGTCCTTTCTTCGTACCGGCAGCTAGCTAGAACAGCATGAACGCTCCCACTATTTCAGGTTTTCGCTGCGGTACGGTCGCAATCGTCGGCCGCCCCAATGTCGGCAAGTCGACGCTGATGAACGCGCTGGTCGGACAGAAAATCAGCATTACCTCGCGCAAGGCGCAAACGACGCGCCACCGCATCACCGGTATTCATACCTTCGATGATGCCCAGTACGTTTTCGTCGATACGCCCGGCTTTCAGACGCAGCATAGCGGCGCGCTGAACCGGTCGCTGAACCGCGCGGTGACATCGACGCTGACGGCCGTCGATGCCGTCTTGTTCGTCGTCGAAGCAGGCCGGTTCGGCCCTGCCGATCAGAAGGTACTTGATCTGATTCCGCCTTCGGCGCCGACACTTGTCGTTGCAAACAAGCTCGACCGTATCGCGGACAAGGCGACGCTGTTCCCGTTTTTGAAGGCCTTGGGCGAGCTGCGCGATTTCAAGGAGATCGTGCCGCTCTCAGCCAAGCAGCACGCCGATATCGAGCGGCTTTTGGCAACGATCAAGCCGTATCTGCCCGAGGGCAATCCCATTTATGGCGAAGACGACCTCACCGATCGGAGTGAGCGCTTTCTTGCCGCCGAGATCCTGCGCGAAAAGGTATTCCGCTGGACCGGTGACGAGCTGCCCTACACGAGCACCGTTCTCATCGACAAATTCGAGGCGGAAGGGCGCCTGCGCCGCGTCTTCGCGACGATCCTCGTCGATCGCGACACGCACAAGGCCATGATCATCGGCCAGAAAGGGGCGAAGCTGAAGCAGATCAGCACCGAGGCTCGCCTCGACATGGAGAAGCTGTTCGGCGGCCCCGTCTATCTGGAGACGTTCGTCAAGGTCAAGAGCGGATGGGCCGACAACGAGGCCGGGCTGCGCGCCTATGGATACGAGTGAAGCCTGCATGACTGCGGAAGGCGGCGACGAGGGCGAGGGCGACCGCGATACTGAACGAGACCTGCCCGCGCAGCCCGAGCCACGCAAGGGCGCGCGGCGCACGAACGGCGAGCGGCGCACGTCCGCTCGCTCGTCGGAATTTCGTATCACCGGGCAGCCGGCCTTCGTTCTGCATAGCTACCCCTATCGGGAAACAAGCCTCATTGTCGATGTCTTCACGCGCGATCATGGTCGGCTCGCTCTCGTCGCGAAGGGCGCGAAGCGTCCGCACTCAGCTTTGCGTGGCGTCCTGCAGACGTTTCAACCGCTTTCGATCGCGTGGTCGGGCAAGTCGGAGATGCGCACGCTGACGGGAGCCGAATGGGTCGGCGGTATGCGTCCGCTGTCGGGCGATGCGCTGCTTTGCGGTTTTTACGTCAATGAGCTGCTCGTCAAGTTTTGCGCGCGCGAAGATCCGCATCCGCAGCTATTCCATCACTACGTCGTCACGCTCACCCGCCTAGGTCACGACGAGCCCGCCGTCCAAGTGCTGCGCTCGTTCGAGCGCGTGCTGTTGCGCGAGACAGGTTATGCGATGTCGCTCGATCGCACTGTGGCGCGCCAGGCGGTGATGGCCGAAGGACGCTACGTCTTCGATCCGGAGCGCGGCGTGCGCGAAGCGGCAGTTGACCTGCCGCGGCATTGGCCGATCGTGTCGGGACAGACGTTGCTCGATATGGAGAAGGACGATTACCATCGGGCGCAGACGGTCGCGCAA
>CAYPWK010000129.1:0-12985 GCA_964414365.1 uncultured Burkholderia sp. | reverse complement strand
TGCCCGGCCTCATCTGGAACATGATGATGTCGATGTCGGGCGGCTGGTTCTTCGTCGTGGCTTCCGAGGCCATCACCGTCGGGAACAACACCATCACGCTGCCCGGCATCGGCGCGTATCTTGCGCAGGCGATCGCTGAACGCAACCTCATTGCCGTCGGCTGGGTCATTGTGACGATGACGGTCGTCATCCTGGCCTACGATCAGCTGATGTTCAGACCGCTCGTTGCCTGGGCCGACAAGTTTCGGATGGAGACGACGAGCTCGGGCGACGCGCCGGAATCGTGGCTGCTCGACCTCGTGCGCCGGACGCGGCTCATTCACCAGCTCCTTGTACCGGTCGGATGGATCTTCTCGAAGCTCGCGCGCGTGCCGCTGCGCTTGTCGCTCGCGCGAAACCTGCGCGCCGCGCAGCCGCGCAAGAAGAGCGCATCGTCGCGGGTGGGCGATATCGTATGGGCGCTGATGCTGATCGCGGGTACCGTCTACGTGGTCTCTCGCGTCGTTGCCTACGTGAGCACTGGCGTGACGCTCTCCGAAGTAGGGCACGTCTTCTTGCTCGGCGTGTTCACACTCTTGCGCGTCACCCTGCTCATTGCGATTTCTTCGGTCATCTGGGTTCCGCTCGGCGTGCTGATTGGACTGCGCCCGGCCGTTGCCGAGAAGATCCAGCCGCTCGCGCAATTCCTCGCAGCGTTCCCCGCCAATCTGCTGTTTCCCGTGTTCGTGATCGTGATCGTCCGTTTTCACCTGAACCCGGACATCTGGCTCTCTCCGCTCATCGTGCTCGGAACGCAGTGGTATATCCTCTTCAACGTGATTGCGGGAGCGACGGCCTACCCGAACGATTACCGCGAGGCCGCCACGAACTTTCGCATTCGCGGTTGGCAATGGTGGCGCCAGTGCATGCTCCCCGGCATCTTCCCGTACTACGTGACCGGCGCGATCACGGCCTCGGGCGGCGCCTGGAATGCGAGCATCGTCTCCGAGGCCGTGCAATGGGGCGACACCCATCTCGCCGCGCACGGGCTCGGGGCCTATATCGCGGAAACCACGGCGGCTGGCGACTTCCCGAAGATCATTCTCGGAATCGCCGTCATGTCGCTGTTCGTTTCCCTGTTCAACCGCATGCTGTGGCGGCCGCTTTACGCGTATGCCGAATCGAGGCTGCGGCTCGACTGATGCGGGACATCTCCGCCGATTCATTGATGAGTGAAGCGCAATGCAAAATCCCAAAGCTGAACTGAGCTCTGCGTCGTCCGCGTCTCCCGCGTCGCTCGGTGCCGCGGTTGCCCCGCGCCTCGGCGACGAAATCCTCAGCGTGAAAGAGGTTCGCCGCGGCTTTTCGAAAGCGCAAGGTGAGCTGCTCGTGCTCGACAACGTGGAGCTGTCGCTGCGCGAGGGAGAGATCGTCGGCCTGCTCGGGCGCTCGGGCTCGGGCAAGTCGACGCTCTTGCGCATCATCGCCGGGCTCATCGAGCCGACGGCCGGCCACGTCGACTATCTCGGCAAGCCGCTCAAGGGGCCCGCCGAAGGCGTCGCGATGGTCTTCCAGACGTTCGCGCTCTTTCCATGGCTGACGGTGCTGCAGAATGTGGAAGCGGGGCTCGAGGCGCAAGGTGTCGGGGCCCGTGAGCGCCGTGAGCGCGCTCTGGCCGCGATCGACCTGATCGGCCTCGACGGCTTCGAAAATGCCTATCCGCGCGAATTGTCGGGCGGCATGCGCCAACGCGTCGGCTTTGCGCGTGCGCTCGTGGTCGATCCGACGCTGTTGCTGATGGATGAGCCCTTCTCGGCGCTCGACGTGTTGACGGCCGAGACGCTGCGTACCGATCTGCTCGATCTCTGGACGCAGCGGCGCATGCCGATCAAGTCGGTGCTGATCGTCACCCACAACATCGAGGAAGCGGTATTCATGTGCGACCGGATCCTCGTGCTTTCGTCGAATCCCGGCCGCGTGATCGCCGAGATCAAGGTGCCGTTCGCGCACCCGCGCAACCGGCTCGACCCGGCGTTCAAGCGCCTCGTTGACGATATCTACGCGAAGATGACGGCGCGCCGCACAGACGAGGCGACGAAAAAGGGGCTCGAGCTCGGGAGCTGGCTGCCGAGCGTCTCGACGAACCTCATGGCGGGTCTCATCGAAACGCTCGCGGCGCCGCCCTACCACGGCCGCGCCGACATGCCGGAAATCGCGCGCTCGCTGCATCTCGAGGTCGACGACCTTTTTCCGATCGCCGAAGTGCTGCAGCATCTTGGCTTCACGGACGTGCGCGAGGGCGATATTTTCCTGACTCCGCCGGCGCGCGTATTTGCCGAGTTCGGCACTCAGGAGCGCAAAATGATGTTCGCCGAGCACTTGCTGCGGCACGTGCCGCTTGCCGCGCGGATCAAGAAAGTGCTCAACGAGCGTCCCGGCCACCGGGCGCCGCGCGTGCGCTTCGAGCAGGAACTCGAAGATTTCCTCTCGGACAGCGCCGCCGAGGAAACGCTCGACGCCGTCATCAACTGGGGCCGCTACGGCGAGATCTTCTCGTATAACGATCAGACCGAGATCTTCAGCCTCGAGGACGTGGAGTCTTAACACCGTCTGCGCGGCGCCCCAAGGAAAGGTCCTCCGCGGAGGACAGCCGCGGACCGGTTTAGCTCTCGCCCGATGCTGTGGGGCTGTCGTCCTCGTCTTCATAGGCCCCGAGGCGGTTGTAGAGCGTTTTGAGGCTGACGCCGAGCGCCTTGGCCGCGCGGCGCTTGTCGCCACCGCAATACTTGAGCGTGCCGAGGATGATCTGCCGTTGAGCCTCGGCGAGCGGTGTGCCGACCCAGATGCTCATTGCATCGCCTTGCGTCACGGCCTTCTTCGAGCGGGCGGCAAGGCGCGGATGCTCGATCTCGACCGTCTTTTCGGCCAGGATGAACGCCCGATAGACGCTGTTCTTGAGCTCGCGCACATTGCCCGGCCACGAGTAGGTCCGCAGCGTTTCCCGCGCGCGCTTGCTGAAAGTCTTGTTGGTGTTTTCCTGCTCGTTGAGTTCGGCGAGGAAGTGCTGTGCGAGCAGTTCGCGGTCGCCCTCGCGCTCACGCAATGGCGGCACGCGCAGCGGAAAGACAGCCAGCCGGTACATCAAGTCTTCGCGCAGTCCGTTCTCCTTGACGGCCACCATCGGGTCGCGGTTCGTCGCCGCAATCACGCGTACGTTGCTATGCAAGAGTTCGGTGCCGCCCACGCGGTAGAAGGTCCCGGTTTCGAGCGCACGCAGCAGCTTCACCTGCCGTACCGGCATCATTTCCGTGATTTCATCGAGAAAGAGCGTGCCGCCATTGGCATTTTCGAAATAGCCGGCGCGACCCTGAACCGCGCCCGTGAAGCTGCCGCGCTCATGGCCGAAGAGTTCCGCCTCGATGAGGTTGTCGGGAATCGCGCCGCAATTGACGGCGATGAAGGGACCGTCACGCCGTGGGCCGCGATCGTGGATCGTGCGCGCGATGAGCTCCTTGCCCGTGCCTGATTCTCCGACGATCAGCACGGTTGCATCGGTGGCAGCCACGCGCTCGATCTGCTCATAGAGCTCGAGCATCGCGGGAGAGGACCCGTAAAGCATCCCGTACGATTCGAGCCCGGCCGAATCGCGCGCTAAAGCTTTATCGAGTCGCCGCGCGGCATCGCTCATATCGGCTGCCGCGGGAGTATCCAAATCGCTTGACGACGCCATCTGTCGCAATCTTTCCAAGAAAGGCCGGCCGCGAAGTCGCCGCCGACGATCCATGCAGGTCGTTGCAAACCACTATTTAACCACGCATCACCGGTTCGGCGGCCGCCAGACGTCATGGCGGATGTGGCATGAAACATGCGGCCGCTCCCAGTTTCCTGTGCGGAACTCATCGACGTGGAAACGATCGGAAAGAACAACCGCGGCCCAACGAGCGGTCTCGGCTGTTCGCCCGTAATTTCACTCAGCGGCAATTGCGAAGGGGGTCAGATGGCTCGTCCCAGGATCGGTATCTTCGGCGCGCTCGTCGCCGTGGGAGGTGTGCTCGCGTGGCGTTGGGCACAGAAACATCGCGCGTCGCAAGCGCGTCTTGCAAGCGAATTGAGCCGTTGGGAGGGCGAGGGCGGCGCGGTTGCGTCAGTGACCCAGGCGGCCCCGGCGGCGCCGACGTCCGCGCCCGCAATGCCGAACGGTGCCGTGCCGAACGGGGCCGCACATGTCGGCGGTACGGGCGACGCATGGCTTTTCCCTCATAGCTGAGCGAGGCTCTTTGCATCGTCTTCGGGTGCCTCGGGGGCGGCTAGCGGGGGCACAATAGTAATCTTACGCGGGGCGACGGCGTTCGTTCGCCGCCTGCCGGTGGTTTCTTGACCCTTTTTAATCCGTAACCGAATCCGATGCCACATGTGCTGATTGTCGACGACGACCCGGACACGCGCGAAGCGCTCGTATCGATCATTGCCGAGGACGGCCTCACAACGGCCACCGCCGGCGATTTGCGGGAGGCCCGCATTCAGCTCGTGCGGCAAACACCGGACGTCGTATTCACCGATTTACAGTTGCCCGACGGCAGCGGCGTCGACCTCTTCGAAGACCTCGACCCGCGCTCCGGGGTCGAAATCGTCGTCATTACCGGCCATGCGACGGTCGAATCGGCCGTGTCAGCGCTGAAGATGGGTGCCGCCGATTACCTCGTGAAGCCGATCAACATGCAGCGCGTAAAGGCGGTGCTCGATCGCTTGCCGCGCGCGGGCGACCTGAAGGCGCAGATCGGCACCCTGCGCGGCGAATTGAGACGGATGGGCCGCTTCGGCCTCATGCTGGGCAGCTCATCGGCGATGCAGTCCGTCTACGACCAGATCGGCCGGGTGGCGCCGACGGCCGCGTCCGTGCTGCTTGTCGGCGAGTCGGGAACGGGCAAGGAGGTCGCCGCTCAGACGATTCACGAGCTGAGCCTGCGTCGCAAACACGCGTTTCTCGCCGTCAACTGCGGGGCCATATCGCCGAATCTGATCGAGTCAGAGATGTTCGGGCACGAGCGCGGCTCGTTCACGGGCGCCGATCGTCAGCACAAGGGCTACTTCGAGCGCGCGAACGGCGGGACGATCTTCCTGGACGAGATCACCGAGATGCCGGCCGAGCTGCAGGTGAAGTTCCTCCGCGTGCTGGAGACGGGGATGTTCATGCGCGTCGGCACCACGAAGGAAATCGAGACCGACGTGCGCGTCATCGCCGCGACGAACCGCGATCCGGAGCAGGCCGTGCTCGAAGGTAAGCTGAGACTCGACCTTTATCACCGTCTCAACGTCTTTCCGATCAGCCTGCCGCCGCTGCGGGAGCGTGGGAACGATGTCTGGCTGCTTGCCGAGGCATTCCTTGCCGAACTCAATGAACGTCACGGCACGAACAAGCTGTTCCCGCCCGCGACAAAGGAAATGCTGTTGACTTATCCGTGGCCCGGCAACGTGCGCGAGCTCAAGAATTACGTGCAGCGGGCCTACATCATGGCGGGCGCGGAATCGGACACGACGGCCGCCGTGCCATTGCAGATCTCGCTTTCGAAGCCGTCGACGGGCACGGCGGTGACGATTCCATTCGGCACGTCACTGGCTGTCGCCGACCGTCAGCTCATCCTCGCGACGCTCGAGCAGTGCGGCGGCGTCAAGACGCGCGCGGCCGAAATTCTCGGCATCAGCCTGAAGACGCTTTATAACAGGCTGGTCGAATATAGCGACGAAGCGGGCAAGCATGCGGCGGGCGAGGCAGACGCGGCTGGTGAGACGGGCGAAGCGGGGGAGCCGGCGGCCGGAAAGTAAACCGCCGCGCGGGCAGCCGCGCTCGGCGCATCTCCTTCCCGCAAACCAATCGACGGCATGCACGCGCTCTCCCAGGTAGGCAAACCGATTGCTGGCATCTAAAGGCCGAGAACGGCGGCGTTGCCGCCGCGCGTGACGGGCGCACCGACGGTGATCGTGGGTCGCAGCGTCGCGCGAGAGGCCGAAGGGGGTTCTCAGATGCCACAATCCACGAGCGAGCCGATCCGCGTTCATACACCCGAGCCCGAGCCGCCCGGGCCTCCGCCGACGAAGGACCCTCCGGGGCCCCATCCCGTTCCCGAGCGGGAGCCGCCAACCCCGCCGGAGCCGCCGATCGGCGACCCGCCGCCCTATCCGCCAGATATCCCGCAGTCAGCTGGATCCCGGAAAGCCGCGCCGCTGTACGGGTTACAAACCTGACGCAATTGTTACCGCGCGAAACGCTATCGGCGTCCTAGACTTTTAATTCGATACGCCCATTCAGGCCCGCCTTCTCAAAGGAGGCATTCGATGAGACATCCAGCGTTGCGGCGCTCTCCGCGCCACGAATCCAAGCGCTCGGCGAAGAACACCGGCGCGACGGCCACCCAGCCATCGCCGCACGATCCGTCCGCACAGAATCGTGTCGCGCCCAACGCGCCGCCAGACGGGGCCTATAACCAGGGCGGCGCCCGCCCTGAAGGGCTCGACTATCAGCGCGACCTGGGCGCCGAACAAGACTCCTGAGCCCGGCCAAGCCTTTGCTCCAGGCTGCTGCCGCGCGCGCCGATGCGCCCGCGCGAGGCGTCGTCTTGCGCATGCCGCGCGGCGGCGCCAGCCACCGCGCTTCGCTCGGGGCACGAGGTTTGCGTCCGTCCAACCGAGCGACGACTGGGCGTCGCCGTCTGAATCAGCAAACCGAGAGGTAAAGCCGCAATGAGCAGACTGATCGTCGTATCCAACCGGGTCGCGCCAACGCAAGAAGGGTCTCCCGCCGCAGGCGGGCTTGCAATCGGTGTATTGGACGCGTTGAAGGAAACGGGGGGCCTCTGGTTCGGGTGGAGCGGCGAGATCGTGAGTCATGGCGGCGCACCGTCGATCAATAAGCAGGGCACCGTTACCTATGCGACCGTCGGCCTCACGCGGCGCGACTACGATCAGTACTACAGAGGATTTTCGAACGCCACACTCTGGCCTGCGTTTCACTACCGTACCGATCTCTCGCGCTACGACAAACATGAATACGAAGGCTACCTGCGCGTCAATGCGACGCTGGCAAAGCATCTCGCCGCACTGATCCAGCCCGACGACGTCATCTGGGTCCACGACTATCATCTGCTACCGTTCGGACGCGCGCTCCGCGATCTGAACGTGACGAATTCGATCGGCTTTTTCCTGCACACGCCATTCCCCGTCTGCGAAGTACTGCGCACGATTCCGCCGCACGAAGATCTTGTCAAAGCCATGTGCAGCTACGACGTGGTTGGCTTCCAGACCCAGTCTGACCGGCAATCGTTCGTCGATTACATTGAACGCGGTCACTTCGGCGGTTCGACCGAAGAGGGACTGATGCAAGCGTTCGGCCGTGTCCTCAAAGTGGGCGCCTATCCGATCGGGATCTATCCCGATTCGATCGCCAAAGCGGCCGAGCAGTATTCCGATCGTAAGGCCGTCGCTGAACTGCGTGACGCGATGCGGGGAAGGCGGGCCATCATGAGCGTCGACCGCCTCGATTATTCGAAGGGGCTCGTCGAGCGCTTTCAGGCGTTCGAGCGGCTGCTGATGGATGCGCCGCAGTGGCAGGGAAAGGTGTCCCTCGTGCAGATTGCTCCGCCCACGCGATCGGACGTGCAGACCTATCAGCGCATCCGGCAGGCGCTCGAAGGCGAGGCGGGACGCATCAACGGGCGTTTCGCCCAGCTGGATTGGACGCCGATCCAGTATTTGAACCGTAAGTACGAACGCAACGTGCTAATGGCGCTCTTCAGGCTTTCGCACGTCGGCTATGTGACGCCGCTGCGCGACGGCATGAACCTCGTCGCGAAGGAGTACGTGGCGGCTCAAGATCCCGAAGACCCGGGCGTGCTCGTCTTATCGCAATTCGCGGGCGCCGCCGAGCAGTTGCCTGGCGCGCTGGTCGTCAATCCCTACGACCTCTCGCAGATGGCCGACGCGCTTGCGGATGCGTTATCGATGCCGCTCGAGGAACGCAAGGCGCGCCATACCGACATGATGGCGCTGTTGCGCTCGAGCGATCTGTCGACTTGGAGAGATGGATTTCTCGACGACCTGCGTCATGTAACGACTGCCGCATCGGTGACGCGCAAGGCCGTCAAGCTCGCCAACTACGCGGCCTGATCGTCGCGTCCGGCGGGACGCGAGACTTCCCGCCGGACGCTGCCGCGGCTTATCTTCCTGCTTATCTTCTTTTACCCCTGCTTGCGCAATTGAGCGGGCGGCAGCTTCAGCAAATTTCGATACTTCGCCACCGTGCGTCGCGCGACGATCATGCCTTCTTGCGTCAGCAGGCGCGCGAGCGTGACGTCGGACAGCGGATTGCGCGGATCCTCCTGCTCGATCATCTCCTTGATGAGCGCGCGCACCGCCGCGGCGGAGCACCGGCCGCCCGTCTCGGTCGCGAGCTCGCGCGGGAAGAAATGGCGGAACTCGAAGATGCCGCGCGGCGTAGCCATGTACTTGTTGCTGGAGGCCCGTGAAACCGTCGATTCGTGCAACCCCAGCTCTTCGGCGAGCTTGCTCAGCACGAGCGGCTTGAGTGCAATCTCACCATATTCGAAGAACGCTTTCTGATACGAGACGATGCATTGCGCCACGCGCTGAATCGTCGTGAAGCGCTGCTCGGCGTTGCGCAAGAGCCAACGCGCTTCCTGCAACTGTTGCGCGAGCGGGGTGCCGTTGCTGCCCGATTGGGCGAAAAGCTCGGCGTACACGCGGTGAATGCGAGCGCGCGGCAGCACCGCCGGATTGATCGTCGCAACCCAGCGGTTCTTCACCTTGCGTACGAGGACGTCGGGAATGACGTAGTTATCGTCGGTTCGCCCGTAGTATTCGCCAGGTTTCGGGTCGAGTCGGCGCACGAGCGCGCAAGCCGTGCGCAGCGCCTCGGCCGAGCAGCCGATCTGCTTTTGCAGCTCCGCATGTTCGCGCCGGGCAAGCTTGTCGAGATGATGCTCGACAATTTCGCGCGCAACGGCGCGGCCCGGAGTATCGGGGGGTAACGCGTCGAGCTCGAGGCTCAGGCACTCCGAAAGTGATCTCGCACCGACGCCTGGCCGGTCGAGCGTTTGCACGAGGCGCAGCGCGACGCGCAACTCTTCCTCGGTGAGCGGCGGGTCCGCCTCGAAGGCCTCGGCGAGATCCGCGAGCGAGTCGCGCAGATATCCGTCGTCGTCCAATGCCTCGATGACGACTTGCGCCGCGGCGCGATCGCGCTCGTTAAGGGGATAGAGCTGAAGCAGGCTGTGCAGGTGCTCATGCATCGTCGGCTGCGCATGCGCCCATGCGCCCGGATCGATGTCATCGCCATCGCCGTTGTGACGGGAGGAACCGCGCGACCAGTCCTGCGCGAATTCGCCCGATCCGTCGTCCATCGGGGATGCGGCCACCGTATCGGCGGCCCCGAGGCCGTCGAAGCTGTCGGCCGCTTCAGTGGGCGCAGGCGTATCGGTCACGGTCGAGGTGCCGTCTGCGCCGTGGGCGACCAGCATGCCGTTCGCCGGCACTTCGGTGTCCTCGCTTTGCGGCTCGTCGTATTCGAGAAACGGATTCGAATCGAGCGCCTGCCGCAGCTCGCGCTGGAATTCGAGCGACGACAGCTGCAGCAGCCGGACCGATTGTTGCAGGCGAGGGGTCAGGGCTACGTGTTGTTTGCTGCGTAGTTCGAGAGTGGGCGGCATTTCGATGTCCTCGCGGATAGGTGCTGGCTATTTAAGCAACGGCCATACCATGCCGCCCATGGCGAGTACCAGCGTGCGTGTGCCGCCGCTCACGACCGCGTGAAAAGACATCTTTGCCCGCAGCTTTTACATGAGCTGCGCAAAAAGCGCGCCGCATTCGTCACGGGAATCCCCTTAAGCGCCGCCCGCTGTTGCGGCATGGGGCTTGCGGGTCAGAACAGGACAATAGAGGGTTAGGCGGCGCGCCCATGCGGACGCGCAGGACCCCAGGCCCGGTAGTCCCTTTCAACTGTTGACAAGGAGAAACCGTGAAAGCGCTTCAGTCATTGAAAATTGCATCCACCGTCGCCGCAGTCTTCTTTGCCGCTGCCGCGAGTGCGCAGACCATGAGCGCCGCCGCATCGGAATCGGACACGTCTTCACATAGCACATCGTCCTCTTCCGAGTCGCTCGGTCAGCACGTCAGCGATGGCACGATTACGACGAAGGTGAAGGCCGAGCTCCTTGGAGCGAAGGACCTGCATGCTTCGCGCATACACGTGAAGACGCGCCGCGGCGTCGTCTCGCTCACAGGCACTGTGCCGCGGGATGCCGACAAGCAGCGTGCTCAGGAAATCGTGAAAGGCGTTTCCGGCGTTCGGTCAGTCAGGAACCATCTCAAGATCGTCGAGGCGGGATCCAGCGAGTAAGTCTTGGCGCCCGCTTGCTGCATGGCGATGCGGCGAGCGCATCGATGCGCGTCGCCAACGCAGGGGCTCGCTCTACGCTAATGCAGTTTTGCGCTCAGCGCGCGGCCGGAAATCAGGCAGCCGCGCGCTGCGGCTGTCTTAGACGCATGAGGCTGACGCCCGAGGCGACGGCGGCGAACGCCGCGGCGACCTCGAGCGAGATCGTCGGCCCACTGGTTGGGGCTACGCCCAGTATCAGCGCGACGAGCGCGGCGCCCAGCGTCTGCCCGGTGAGGCGGGCGGTGCCGAGCATGCCGCTCGCGCCGCCGCTGCGTTCGCGTGGCGCCGACGACAGCAATTGTCGATTATTCGGCGACTGGAACGTGCCGAAGCCTACGCCGCATACGGCCATGCGCCAAGCAATGTCGAACGCGCTTGGATGCCGGCCGAGCGTCGCGAGCAGGACCAGGCCGATTGTCAGTATGATGAGTCCGATGCCCCCGAGTATGCCGGCCGAGAACCGATCGGACAGCGTGCCCGCGACGGGCGCCGCGACAACGATGGCGCAGGGCCAAGGCGTGATCAGCAACCCGGTTTGGACCTGAGTGAGCCCGAGCGTATCTTGGAATAAGAACGGCAGCGAGACGAACGCCAGCATTTGGGCGGCGAACGAGCAGACCGAGGTCGCCACCGATAGCGCGAATACAGGAATCCTCAGCAAATCGACGGGAAGAAGCGGGGCCTTTTGCGTCAATTGACGACGCACGAAGAAGTAGCCCACGACGACGACCGCCACCAACTGCGCGGCCGACCAGCCGTGCGCCTCGCCGTGGCCGAGTCCGTCGATCGTCACGATGAGCAGGCCGAAAACGAACGCGTTCATGACGGCGCTTATGTAGTCGTACGGCGTATCGTGGGCGACGTTCGGCGGTAGCGCCTTGAGCGAGCCTGCGGCGGCGAGGATGCCGATGGGCACATTGATCGCGAAAAGCCACGGCCAGGAGGCGACGGATAGTATCGCGGACGCGACGGTCGGCCCGATGGCGGCTGAAATGGCAACGACCATCGCGTTGATCGCGACGCCGCGGCCCAGCATCGTCCGCGGATAGATGACGCGCACGAGCGCGGTATTGACGCTCATGAGGCCGGCCGCCCCGAAGCCTTGCACGACCCGCGTCGCCGCGAGCGCCGCGAGCGACCCCGACAGCGCGCAGCCGAGCGACGCGATCGTGAAGAGAACCAATCCCGCCGTATAAACGCGCCGGTAGCCGATGCGGTCGCCAAGCGACGCTAGGGGCAGCAGCGAGATCGTGATCGACAGCTGATAGGCGTTGACAACCCAGATCGATGCGGAAGCGCTCGCATGCAGGTCGCGCGCGATCGTCGGCAACGCCACATTCGCGATCGCGCTGTCGAGCACGGCGAGCGTGATGCCGAGCGCAATAACGACGATGGCCCAGTAGCGTTGCGGTGTGGGAAGGCCTTCTTCCTGTTCCATCGTCAAGATTGGCGACGCAGCGGGAGCAGCTTCATTTCAGTTCGTAGAGGCCGGTGTAAGTCGTCGAGTCGATCTCGTTGAGATGGATCATGAAGCGCGCGACCGCATTCGTCGTATCGGCCGTGATCGGCAGATTTTCCGCCTTCAGTGCATGAAGACGGAAGATGTAGCGGTGCGGCTTGTCCCCGCGCGGCGGAGCAGCGCCGCCGAAGCCGGGCAGGCCGTAGTCGTTGCGGACTTGTATGGCACCGGCCGGCAGTAGCGACCCGTCTGCCTTGCCGGCGCCTTGCGGCAGTGAGCGCAATTGCGGCGAGAGATTGACGACGACCCAGTGCCAGAAGCCGCTGCCTGTCGGCGCGTCAGGATCGTAAACCGTGAGCGCGAAGCTCTTCGCGTCCGCGGGCGGCGCCTCCCATTGCAGCGCGGGCGAGGTATTGCCGCCGGTGCCGTCCACGCCGAACAGCTTGTCGGCGAATTCCTGCGCTTTCGGCATGAAGCCGTTGTTGGGGAAGTCGTCGGACCAGATTCTGAAATCAGCCATCGGAAGCCTCCGGATACGAAACGATTCAGGTTGGAGCGCAACGCGCCGTGAAGCGGCGAGCGAGGCGAGTGTATCACCGCGGTATCGCATCCGCGCGCCATGCCGCAGACCGCCCGCGGCCCGCATCCGTGCACATGCAATCCGTAGACTTCCGACCGAAAGGTGCGCTCACACGGTGCCTCATGCGCCAGCCTCGCGCAGCATGGGGGCGGCGAATGGGGGCGCCCGCCGTTGGGCGGCAGCCGGACATTCGAGGTCGATCGGGAGGTCCTAAGATAGGCGCAGCATGTGCGCCGGGTGGGAAAATGCTTCGGGCGGAGCAGGTAGAGGGCACATAACGCGCTCCACCGGATGCGCCGGCGGCATCGAGCGGCGCCGCGGCTACAATTGCGCTTTGCCGAATCCCCGAGTGAACGATGGCCGCGCGATCGTTGCGATGATCGTGCTGGTCGCGTTCGCGGCGGATCGGTATCCAACGCAATCAGAGTGAGCCGCAATATGCATCGAAGAAATGCCCTCGAAATTCTGGTCGAACGCGTGCTGTTCAGGTCCCGCTGGCTGCTGGCGCCGTTTTATATCG
>CAYPWK010000128.1:0-13032 GCA_964414365.1 uncultured Burkholderia sp. | reverse complement strand
CGAGTGCCGCTTGCTCCTCGAGCGAGCGCGCGACAAGCGTAGCCGCTTCTTTCGCGCTGTCCGCATCGAGCGGATGCGCGCGGAAATATGCCGCGTGCGCTTGGCTCTGGGCGAGGCCAAAGGCGAGAAAGCCCTGCCCGCGCTCCCGCATCGTGCGCAGCACGCGCGCCGAGGGCGTGGCTTCGGGATCGGCGACCTTCTCGCGTTGCGCCGCGACGGCTCGCACATGCACATCGACGCCTGATAGCGCGTCGAGGGCCCGGGCCGCCCGCTCAACGCCGTCCAGTAGCTCGGTCGCCCAGTCTTCGAGCGATATATCGCGCTGATCGCGCTTCAGCAGCAAGCCCGGCTTACGCCCTTCCAGCGTCACACGGCCAAAGTTGGCGTTCGCCTCCGCGCCAGCCGCGGCCGGCAGGAGCGCGCTGTCGTCGAGCGCACAGAGCAGCAGATAGGCGTCGAGAAAGTGCGCCGTTTCCAGCGAGATGCCGCTCGGCTCGAACGGATCGATATCGAGGCAGCGGACTTCCACATATTGCACGCCTCGCGCGGCGAGCGCATGCAGAGGCCGCTCGCCCGGACCTGTCACGCGCTTGGGCCGGATCGTCGAATAGAACTCGTTTTCGATCTGCAGCACGTTCGTGTTGATCTGCACCCATTCGCCGTCGCGGTGGGTGCCGATCGCTTCATAGGGCGCGTAGGGCTCGCTGACCGCATGCGCGAGCGCGTCGAGATAGCCTGAAAGCGTGTCGTAGTCGGGGCGCAGCGCCGCCTGCGCCGTCGTGTTGGAGTAGCCGAGATCGCTCATGCGCAGGCTCGTCCCAAATGGACGGTAGAGCGTGTCGGCGTCGAACGTCTCGAGCGAATGGGGCCGGCCGCGCAGGAACGGCCGGTAGAGCGCCGGCGACGCACCGAACAGATACATCAACAGCCAGCTCGTGCGGCGGAAATTGCGGATCAACGCAAGGTAGCGCGCCGACTGAAAATCGACCGCCGTGGCAGGCGTTGGCTCGGCGGCGTGCAGCTGGCGCCAGACTTCCTCGCTCAACGAATAGTTGTAGTGAATGCCGGCGATGCATTGCATCGTGCGCCCGTAGCGCAGCGCGAGCCCGCGCCGGTAGACGTGTTTGAGGCGGCCGATGTTGGACGTGCCATAGTCCGCGATCGGGATTTCATCGTCTTCGGGCAGCTTGCCCGGCATCGAGCAGGTCCAAAGCATTTCGTCGCCGAGCGCCGAATAGACGAATCGATGAAGGTCGTCGAGCCGGGCAAGCGTTTCTCGGGGGTCGCGCTCGGCCGGCGTGATGAGCTCCATCAGCGCTTCGGAGTAGTCGGTGGTGAGCGACGGATGCGTGAGCGCCGAGCCCAATGCGCGCGGATGCGGCGTCATCGCGAGCGAACCGTCCGGCGTTACACGCAGACTCTCTTTTTCGATGCCGCGCAACCCGCGTGCGAGCACATCGCCGGCGGCAGGCGATGTCAAAACGGACAAACGCTGGGCGAATGTCCCCGAGCGGAAAGGCGATTGATCTGACATTGATGCGGGCCGGGACCGGCAGCGAGCACCGGCTTCCAGCGCAATTATTTTTGGGTAGCGGGCACTTTAACATCGCGCCGTGAAGCGTGCTTGAGCCGCTTCGGCGGGCGGTTTGCAGCCCCCTTCGGCGGGGGCTCTAGCCAAATCACAGGCCGTTTTGCCGCTCTACCTTCCCCCTAGCCTCCTCGCGCGCCGCCGTTCGCGCGATCGGCGATTTCATTCCACAAATGCATGGCCGCATAGGCCCGCCACGGGCGCCACGCCTCGGTGCGCGCCCGCTGAGCCGCGGGCCGCGCGAGCGCGGCGTCGCGCGCGGCGATCGATTGCACCAGCACGAGATCCGTTGCTGGCCACGCATCGGGGTCGCGCCAGGCACGCATTGCGATGTACTCGACCGTCCAGGGGCCGATCCCGGGCAACGCGAGCAACGCCTCGCGCATCGCCGTGAGGTCTGCCGCCGGGTGTCTGGCCAGGAGTGTGCCGGCACCATCGGTAGAGTCGCTGGCGCTTGCGGCATTGCCGACGCCATTCGGTTTGTTCGATTCACCCGGCTTGCCCGGTTTGCTCGGACCGCTCGACCGGCGGACGCGATCGATCGGCACCTCGATCGGCACCTCACCCGAAGCGACGGCGCGGGCGACGGCCTGGAGCGCCGCGACGCGCTTGCCCGGCATGCCGATCTGCGCGAGGTCGGCCTCGGCGAGCGCGGCCGGCGTTGGAAAGCGCCAGGCGGTGCCCGCGTGGGGATGGTCATGGATTCGCGCGCCAGCGCGAGCGACGAGGCGGCCGATCAGCGTCGTCGCCGCTTTCACGCTGACCTGCTGGCCGACGATCGCGCGCACGACGAGCTCAAACGCCGACCACGCGCCCGGCACGCGCAGCCCGGGCGCGGCGCCGACGAGCGGCGCGAGCCATGGGTCGCGGGCGAAGTGCGCTCCGATCGCGGCCGGGTCCGCATCGACGTCGAACATCGTCGCCACATGAGGCGCAAGCGTATCGACGTGCCGGCTCGCCTCGCCTTCGACACAGACCACGAGCCGCGCTTGGCGCGGGTGGCGGCTCACCGAGAGCGTCCCGCTCGCGCCCATCCACTCGATCGCCCGGCGATAGACGCCGTCTTCGACGACTTCGACGCCCGGTGTCGCGCGGCCTGCAAGAAAGCGCAGGAGGCGCGGCCAGTCGTACGGTGCCTTGAACCGAAGGTCGAAGGCGGTGGCGAGTGCGGCGCTCAAGCTGCGTCGCCTACTTCGGGCGCGTGCGCGCCGGCGGTCGCGTCGCTGTGTCCGAGGCGGCGTCCGCGTCTTGCGCGCCCGGGGCGATTGCCGCGCGGCGAGCTTCTACGTCGAGCAGCGCAGCCTTGCGCGCAAGGCCCCAGCGGTAGCCGGCCAGCGCGCCGCCCTTCTGGATGACGCGATGACACGGAATCGCAATCGCGACCGGGTTCGACGCGCAAGCACTTGCCACGGCGCGCACGGCGAGCGGATCGCCGAGCGCTTCGGCGATCTCGGTGTAGCTGCGCGTCTCCCCATAGGGAATGCTTCGCAGCGCATTCCAGACACGCTGACGGAATGCAGTCGCGGCCACGTCGAGCGGCAGATCGATCGTCTCTCGCCGGCCATTTAGGTAGGCGTCGATTTGCGAGATGAACGGCGCGATATGCGCAGAATCCTCAATCAATTGCGCATTGGCGAGCGTTGCGCGCAGTTCGTCGATGAGCGTGCTGGCATCGTCGCCGAACGCAATGCGGCAGATCCCCTTGTCCGTGGCGGCGACGATCACATGGCCGAGCGGCGTTTGCGATGCAGCGTAGCGAACGGTCAGGCCCGCCCCTTTCTTTCGATAGGTGGACGGTGCCATGCCGAGCTCGCTCGCCGCGTTCTCGTAAAGCCGCGACGGCGAGTTGAAGCCTGCGTCGAGGGCCGCGCGCGTCACGCCGTCGCCGCGCTGCAAAGCTTCGCGCAGCGCAGCGCCGCGCCGGGCGGCCTGATACTGACGCGGCGAGACTCCGACGACGCGAGTAAAGATGCGCTGCAGATGGAACGGGCTGATATGCACGGCCTCGCTCAGCTGAGCGAGCGTCATTCGGCCTTGCGGATTGGCATCGAGCGCGGCACATGCGCGCTCGACGATGGAGAGCTCGCGCGGCAAACCGTCAGGACGGCAGCGCTTGCAGTCGCGAAAACCGGCCGCGCGCGCTTCATCGGCTGTCGGGAAGAAAGTGACGTGCTCGCGGCGCGGCAATCGTGATGCGCACGATGGCCGGCAGAAGACGCCCGTTGTCGAGACGGCATAGAAAAAGGAGCCGTCGGCCCGGACGTCGTGCGCGCGCACGGCATCCCAGCGCTCGGCGTCGGTTCGATAAAGGGGACGCGGCGCGCGATCGGGCTGGCCGTCCGATGAGCGGCTTGTTGGATCGTCGGCCGGGTAGTCTTCGCGGCGTCGCTGCATCGTATCGTCGGTGCGGTAGGCGGTTTGCATGCTGGTCCTCGGGAAGTCAGGTGGACGAGGATCACTCTATGCCCCGTCGCACCGGGCAGCGCGCCGGATCTTGCGCTCTAATTCGTCCGGCCCCGGTCGCGGCTCCTCCAGACCCCCTGCTTTCCCTAATCGACATTCTCCATCGAAAAAGATATTGCGTTGCACCATCCCATTGTGTATAGTTTGGCTTGTCTCCTCCATGTCTCCTCCTGATATGGATTCAACCCGCTCTCCGTGAGCGGGTTTTTTTTAGCCTTTTTTCGGGTTTCGACCCCTGCTCGAAACCTGCACCATCGCCCAGACCGCGCCATCGCAGGTCCGCAACACGGCTGCGTCTGCTGCCCTACACTCGAGCATGCGAGCGCCGCGGCTGCGCGGATAGCCTACGCGCTGACTCATCGAATCACCCGCGAACACAGGGAGGACACTCCATGAAGCTGACGATCCGCGAGATCGACCACGTGGTGATCCGCGCCGCCGATCCCGGCGCGATGACGCGTTTTTACTGCGACGTGCTCGGCTGCACGGTCGAAAAAGAGCAGCCCGACCTCGGATTGACGCAGTTGCGCGCGGGCCGTTCGCTGATCGACCTGCTGGCCGTGGGCGCGAGTATCGATCGCGCGGATAGCGGCGTTCCGGGCGCCGGCCGCAACATGGATCACCTCTGCTTGCGCATCGAGCACTACGACGCCGAGGCGCTCGTCGCGCATTTAACTGCGCACGGCGTGCGGCTAGGCGCGCAAGGACGGCGATACGGCGCGGACGGGTTTGGCCAGTCGCTTTATCTATTCGACCCCGAAGGCAACATGGTGGAACTGAAAGGGCCGCCCGAGGCGACGAGGATCACATCCCTTTGAGGATTCCGGCCGCTTTCTCGGCGCTATGCGGCGATGTACCCGGCGCATGCGTCGGTCGCGCCGCCTATCGTCTTCCGTTTCCCGCTTTATCGCGCGCTCGCCGCTTTCAGCACAGCCCATTCGACGGCGACGGGCTCTCCTTGCGCGCTCGTGACCCACGCGGAGCCGTCTTGCACCGTCACCTGAAGCCGCATGGTGCGTTCGGCGAGTCGCGCGAGCGAGTCACCTACGCCTTCGCCGAGCGAAAGCACGCGCACATTGCCGAATCGTTCGATCTTGCCCCGCACGCCCTGCCACCAGATGTCGGAACTCCGTCCGCCGTAGGCGATGACGACGACTTCACCCGCGCGGGCGCTTGCCTTGGCGATGCGGCGCTCGTCGGGCTGGCCGACCTCGATCCACGTCTCAATGGCGCCCGTCAGGTCCTTTTGCCAGAGATCAGGCTCGTCGCTGTCGGACAGGCCCTTGCAGAACTCGAGCCGCTCGCCGGCGCTGAGCGCGAATGCGACGAGGCGCACCATCATGCGCTCGTCGGTTTCGGACGGATGGCGCGCGATGGTTAGCGCATGGTCGGCGTAGTAGTGCCGGTCCATGTCGGCAATCTGCAGTTCAGCCTTATAAATCGTCGATTTGAGAGCCACTTCGCGAGCGGTCACGACCAATGAGAGGTTGGGAGAATAGCGTCCGCAGACGCCGGCGCGGCGTGATGATAGCGAATGGCTCGCAAAACGGATAGGGAGATCGACAGACGAGAAACGGCTTGGCCGAGCCAAGCCGCCACGAGCGAACGCGTGATCGAGCTTTCAGCCCGAGCCGCGAGGGGGGAGCATCAACGGCGGGGCGTGCCGCCGCCGGTATGAGCCGCTATTGCTTGATGAACCTGTCGTTGGTCCAGAGCCCTTGCGTATCGCCGTTGCCGGCATTGACGAACTCGACGTCATGGCCGACCACGCGCACGATGCGGAAATCCGAATGCTCCGGCGTGGAGAGGCATTCATAGCCTGCGAAATATTCCTGCATCTTCTGCTGCTCGCCGGCCTGCGCGTGTTGATAGGCGGCATCTAGCTTGTCTTTCGACAGGCATCCATACCCGCCGGGCCCGAACTGGAAGGTCTGTTGCGGTTTGAGAACCGAATCCTGCGCTTGCGCAATTGACGCAGCCGCAGCAAAACCGGCCATTAGGAAAAGCGTCCCGAGTTTCTTGCTCATGTCCTGTCTCCAATGCGGGTTTTTACTTAGATTAGCTATGTGTTTAAAGGCAATCAAAAACCCACAGTTTTCAACATAGGACATGGATGAAAAATCACAAGCATAATTTATGTGCGTTTGCAAAAGCGACCGATTGTCGCACCGTGGGCGAGGGGGTCACCGAATGCCGACGGGGTCGCCGAGCCCTTGTTTTGACGGGTGTTGCGCGGTGGCGCAGGGCATCGGTCCCATATTTCCGGTCCTTTGGGCGATGCCTTGAATAAATCTGCCAAATAGAAGTAAGTGACTTAATAAATATGGCCACAATTGATGCAGTGCACACAAACTGGAACCGCCGAATGTGCAGGGCGCTTTAAACATCGACCGGCTAGGGCGTGAAAAACAGTGCCCGCGTTGTTCAGGTCCCCATTACCTTCACGAGGGGTTATACCGCTGGCCGATTGGGCCTAGGCCCGCAACGCAGCATGACGACCTAATTGTGACCAGCTGTCATCCCCGTTATTGCCTTTCGCTTCGGCGTATGGATCGGGCTTTCCCCCTACGGAGCAACCCCATGAGCTTCGCGCACTGGCTACCGTTCGCGATCACGTCGGCGATCCTCGTCATGATTCCGGGGCCGACGGTGCTGCTCGTCGTCTCGTACGCACTGGGCCATGGCCGGCGCTATGCGCTTGCCACGACGGCGGGTGTAGCGCTCGGCGATTTCACCTCGATGACGGCGTCGATGGTTGGACTCGGCGCCGTTCTGGCGGCGTCCGCCGCCTGGTTCTCCGTACTCAAGTGGATCGGAGCAGCCTATCTCGTCTACTTGGGTGTGAGGCTCTGGCGCGCGCCCGTGGGCGAGCCGCAATCATCCGACGTCTCCGAGACGCGCACGGGCAAGGTATTTGCGCACGCTTATGCCGTCACGACGTTGAATCCGAAGAGCATCGTATTCTTCGTCGCGTTCGTGCCGCAATTCATCGATTTGCACGCGCGCGTCTGGCCGCAAATCGCGATTTTTGAGGCGACGTTCGTGGGGCTCGCCACGCTTAACGCATTCGGCTACGCCTTGTTGGCGTCGAGCGCCCGCAGGGCGATTCGGAGCCGTTCGGTACAGCGCGCGGTCAATCGAACCGGCGGCACGATGCTCGTCTGCGCCGGCACGCTTGCCGCGACATGGAAAACCGCTAGCACATAGCGAGCGGCGCAATGCGCGCGAACCCACGCGCGCGCTGGGCGTCGGCGCGCTGGGTTACGGCAACGGGCATACAATGGATCGCACTATTGCGCCATCGACTCGCACAGGAGGCTCATCGTGATCGAGCATGTGATACTGGGTGCATTCCTTGTGCTGCCGCTTTTGATCGTGGCTTTTCTCTTTTCCGACGAATTGTGGCAAGAGCGTCGGAAGGCAGAGCCGAGGAACGGGGTCCATCGCATCGATTGGCGCCATCCTTTGCGAAGCCTTTTGCATCGGCATTAAACATCCATCGCGGGTGTTTTACCAATGCTCGCCCACTTCATGTCCGACGATGCCGCCTGCGACGGCGCCGCCGACCGTGCCGAGCGTGCTACCGTGCGTCAGCCTGTTACCCGCATATCCGCCTGCCGCCGCGCCGCCGAGCGTGCAGCCGCAGAGCAACGAAAGCAACGCAGCAATTGCGCCGATTCTCGTTCTTTTCAGTTTTTTGAACTGATTCATCCCAGCCTCCCACGTTCGAAGTTCTACCTTTGCTTGCAGCAAAGAGCGTGCCGTCCGCGTATCGCGCCAAAGACGATGTGGCCGATACCAGACGCATGGGATGAATTTGGTTTGGGCTCCTAATTACCGTGCGGCGTATTCCGGTTTTTTCCGCCCGTCGCGACATGATCGAGCGGCAGCGCCGTCGTCTGCTTGACGACTTCCATCGCGAAGCTCGCGCTCACGTCGAGCAGTTCCGCCACCTTGATCAACCGCTTATAAACGCTGTCGTAGCCGGCGATATCTGGAACAACGACTTTCAGCAGATAGTCGACGTCTCCCGACATCCGATAGATCTCGACCACCTCGGGGATCGTCGTGACGCCGTTCAGGAATCGCTCGGTCCACGCATCGTTGTGCTGGCTTGCCCGAATCGTGACGAATGCGGTCAACCCGAGATTGAGCTTCGCCGGGTCGCAGAGAACGACTTGCCGTCGGATAACACCTTCCTCGCGAAGCTTTTGAATGCGCCGCCAACAGGGCGTCGGCGAAAGATTGACGGCGCTCGCGATTTCATTGAGCCCCAGCGAGGCATCCTCTTGCAAGAGTCTGAGAATCTGCGCGTCTATTCTGTCCATTTTGCAGCCGCCGCGAAAAATTTTTGCAAGTATAGGCGCTGGGACGGATCAGACAGGGTTGGCACCGGCGTTGCTCGACCGGAATGAACCTCCCGTCGACGGGTTAGCCAGCACGGGTTTGCCAGCACGGGTTAGCCAGCACGGGTTTGCCAGCACGGGTTTGCCAGCAATTAACGCCGAAACCCGGCGTTGGCCCCGGCGCACCGGCCGAAATGCCGGGGTTTCAAACCGAGGCTTGACTGACGATGAACGCGCAAAGACGGCCTGCGGCGAAAGCGGGCTCGGGCAGCGGCCCCGAAAGCGATCCGCACCAGCAACCTGCAAAGCTCGACGAGTGCCGTCGATGCGGACTGTGGCGAGACGCGACGCAGGCCGTGCCCGGCGCAGGCCCCGCGCATGCGCCGATCATGATGGTGGGAGAGCAGCCCGGTGACAGCGAAGACCGTGAGGGCAAGCCGTTCGTCGGCCCCGCCGGCAGACTGCTCGACGAGGCCCTCGAGGAGGCCGGCGTGGCCCGCGAAGAGGTCTTTATCACGAACGCCGTCAAGCACTTCAAATGGGAGCAGCGGGGCAAGCGCCGCATGCATAAGACGCCAGGGCAACGCGAAGTCGAAGCGTGCCGCTACTGGCTCGATCGCGAACTCGCCGAGGTCGCTCCGCGCGTCCTGGTGGCGCTGGGGTCGACGGCGCTCAAGACGCTGCTGCAAGATGCCCACGCACGGCTTCAGGATTATTTCGGCAAGGTGACCGAGCACGGCGGCCGTGCAGTGGTGGCGACGTGGCATCCCTCGTATGCGCTGCGCGCACCGGACCCTGAAACGCGCAAGCGGGCATATGACGATATCGTCGCGGCGCTTGCGCAGGCAAAGAAGGTGTTGCGCTGACCGAAGAACCCGGGCAGCGCCGCGGCGGCGTCAAACAGCACTGCATCGCGGCAACGAGGCGGTGCAGCAAAGCGCAGGGCGGTTGGGTAAGAGGAAAGCGCGGCGGGGCGCATCAACGCGCTCAGCGCGTTCGATTGCGGAGATCCTCGCGCACGCGCTTCGCAACAAGCACTTGCATGTAGTCCGTGATCCGCGCGTCCTTGCTATAGGCCTCCCACACTTCGTCGTACATCTTTTCGACGACTTCGGCGGGCGTGCGCGTATCGGCGGCGATTTCCTTGACGACTTCGGCGGAGTTCGGCTGGCGCATCGTAAGCTCCTCGCGCAGTTACAGAAATCGGGCAGAACGGTCATTACACGCTTTTGCAGGCGCCGACGCAAGCGCGCCGTTTCGCTGCAGCGCACACATGCTCGGGGGTGGCAAGTGCCTCTGCGCCGCCTCGAAACCGTATATACTGTTTGCACTATTTATCGAAGAGGAGGTCTTTTCATGTCCACCGCAACCAGCGAAAAAGTAGCGAAGAAACCGGCGCGGGTGCCGAAGCATGCGAACGGGCACGCCGCCGCGGCAGCCGATGCAACGGCCGCGTCGTCGGTAGCCGGCGAGGGCTCGCGCGAAAAGTCCGCAAAGAAGGCGCGGCGGGCGTCGGCCGAGCCGATAACGGCGGCCGTTCCTGCGCCCGAAAAGGTGAAGCGCGCGAAAAAGGAGAAAGTAGTCCGCGACAGTTTCACGATGCCGAAGTCGGACTACGAGAAGTTGGCGAAACTGAAGCAGAAGTGCCTCGATGCAGGCGTCGCGGTGAAGAAGAGCGAATTGCTACGCGCCGGTTTGCACGTGCTCGATTCCGCGTCTTCAAAGCGCCTGCTCGAGGCCATCTCGGCAATCGAAACGGTGAAGACGGGCCGTCCGTCGCAATCGTAAATGCTCTTGCTCGGTGGCGCGCGGCGCCGAGCGCGGCGCTCGCGAATCGTGCCTCATGGCGCCGGCCTGCCGGCTCAGGCCACTCTGCGAATTCTGGTCGCTAGGGCCTTGAGACCGCGATGCACGCCGACCTTGACGGCCGATTCGGAAAGTCCCGTCAACTGCGCCGTCTCGGCGACCGAAAGACCCTCGAGCTTCACGTGCAAGATCGGCAGGCGCTGCTTATCCGGCAACTGATCGAGCAACTTGCCAATATCGCGGCGCGCTTCTGACGGCTCATCGTCGGAAGCGGCGAAGATGTCGAGATAATCGTCGATCGGATCTTGCAGCGATTCCCGCCGTGCGCGTGCCCTGAAAAAGTCCATCAGCTTGTAGCGCGCAATAGCATGGACCCACGCCGTCAGCGGCTCGTCCGGCCGGTACGTGTGGCGCCCGTTGTGGACGGCGAGAAGAATTTCCTGAACGAGATCTTCGACATCGTCGGCGAGTTGCGGAATCCTCTTACGCAGGTAGCCGCGCAAGTGGCGCGTCAACTCGGAGAGGAACGTGCGGTAGGCGACAGCGTCGCCGTCCATGCCGCTGAGAAGCAGAGCCCTCAGGCGCGTCTCTGTCGAATGCACGATGGTCGGCCTTCTACCAGCGCAAGTATCGCGGTCCGATGAGCGCGCCCGCCGCGGCCGGGATCGCCATCCCGACGACATACCAGACGCCCCAGAACGGGACGCCCATTTCCGGGCAATGGAGACAATAGGCGACAGTCGCCGTGGCGCTCGCCAGCGCGCCCGCCGAGGCGCCGGCGATGCGCAGTCGTGTGGGCGCGAGCCCGCGCACGGCCGCGAGCGCCGCGAAGAAGCCGGGTATTGAAAGGAATGCGATGTTGAACGGGCAGCTGCGCCAGGTCTGCCCAAAGAGCAGTGAAGCGCGATCGCCGGCCGGCGCCGCCAACCACACTGCCAGGCCGGCAATCCAGACGATGGCAAGCGGGGCGGCAAGCCCTGCCCATGCGCCACGGACGGCGACGCCAGGCCTCGAGAGCCGCGCCGTGACGGCGAGCGAGCCCGCGGCGAGCGTGACAGGCAGCGCGACTTTCGCCCAGAAAAGCGGCGTGACGAGCATCTCGCGGATGTCGGGTCGCAGCCCATAGAAAGCGAGCAGAAGCAGTATCGCGCTGAGCGCGCCGGCCAGTATCGCCGAACTGAAGCGGCGGGCCGCCACGTGCTTATCGACCGGCGTTATGCCGGTCGCGAGCAACGCGACGAGACGATCGGTTTCCATGACGTTTTACCTGTGATCACCCTTCTAATTCGTCGGGGGACCGAATTGGGTTACAGACCGAATTGCAGCCACCTATGCGCCTCGTTACCTCTGATCTAAGTTCGGCGCGGGCCGCGTGACTTGCATAGTCACGCCGAAGCGGATCGTTGCGATTATCGTCGAAAAGGCGACAGTAAGCGCCGTCACGGCCGGTGCCGGCTCGCTTTCCGGCGAACGTGCGTGGCAAAACCCCGTGGTAAAGCCGTCCGAATCTTCAAGGCGAGCATACCGGGGAAAGATCGCGCTCATCACAATCGACGGTCCCGGACCTGATAGCAGGCGGCGCATAGCAGACTCCCCGTCAACGACCGATTGCCGCGTCGGCGCAATCCGTAGCCACCATCAGTCCGGCAAACGATCACTGTAGAAACCGAACGTTGGGTTACAATCACCATGCCGACTTTGTTTCGAGAATCGGTTACGCCGTCGTTATCTATACACAGGACCACCGGCCAGCACACGTTCATGCTGTCGGGCCGGATGGCCGTTGCGTCTTCAATCTGAACTGCCCAGCCGGTCCGCTGGACTTGCGCGAAGCGAGCGGCATTTCTGCAACGCAGATCCGCCGCCTAGCCCGCGCGATCGAGCCGGCAATCGCGGCACTATGTGCCGCATGGAGGAAAGTCCATGGCCGTTACCACTGATGTGATTGCGGCTGCTCGTAAAGCGGCCAAGACTGCTGGACCTCGCGTTGTCTCGGCCCGCTATCGGCGCGCGAGTGCCAAGCTCGATATTGAGTACGAAAACGGCGTCAGGCTTGCCTTGCCTGTGAAGCTGATCGAGGAGTTAGCGGCGCTGGAACAGCCGGTGAGTGCAGCCGACTTGTCCAACATAGAGATCTGGGGCGGAGGGTACGATCTCTACTTTCCGCGCATCGACACTTTCGTTCATGGCCCAGCCCTGCTCAGGGGCGCCCTAGGCTCCAAGGCGTGGATGCGCGAGCTCGCGCGCGCAATGGGAATGGCAAAGTCTCCGGCGAAAGCGGCGGCGGCACGCAACAACGGTTTGAAAGGCGGCCGGCCGCGCAAGCATTCGGCGTCGGCTGCGAATGCGGCATGACCGAAAACGGTTAGCGGCTTGCCCGGCACTTTCCGGAGGGCAGCACGTTTTTTTAGGCCGTCTTCTGCCGTCTTCGACAATGCTATTTGCGCCGGTTATGCGGCGATAGGGCGTTCGGGCGGCACAGCCACGATCAGCTAGCGCTGACTACAACGGGCCTGAATGCCTTTTCCACTGCGGCGCCTTTCACGTTGCCGTGTTCCGGGGCATGGTTCTTTGCCACCTCGATCGAGAGATAGCGCAGACAGCACACGCGCAGAAACGATGCGAAATTCGCGGGCGCTTCGCCTCGCAGTGAAAGCAGCTCGTCATAGAGCTTGACTGCAAACTGGCTCGTCGTCATGCCTTCGCGGCTCGCGATTTCGTGCAGGACATCCCAGAATAGGTTTTCGAGGCGTACGGTCGTGACGACGCCATGAATGCGAAGTGCGCGAGTGCGCGATTCGTAAAGGATCGGGTCAGCGTTGACGTAAA
>CAYPWK010000127.1:0-13081 GCA_964414365.1 uncultured Burkholderia sp. | reverse complement strand
TTATTGCTGCCTTCCTTGAAGCCGAGCCCGTCGAGCAGCTCGCGCGTGTCGCGCAACATATGCGGGCTGCCGCAGAGCATGATGCGATCGTTCTCGATCGAGAACGGCGGCATCTTCAGGTCAGCGAAGAGCTTTTGTGTGTCGATGAGCTCGGTGATGCGGCCGCGGTTCATGAACGATTCGCGCGTGACCGTCGGATAGTAGATGAGCTTCTCGCGGACGAGCTCGCCGATATGCTCGTGCGCCGGCAGGTGGTCCGTGATGTACTCCTTGTACGCGAGCTCGTCGACGAAGCGGCACGTGTGCGTGAGGACGACCTTCTCGTACCGGTCATAGATGTCCGGATCCTTGATGATCGACATGAACGGGGCGAGGCCCGTGCCCGTCGAAAGCAGCCAGAGCGTCTTGCCGGGCAGCAGGTTGTCGGCCACGAGCGTGCCCGTCGGCTTCTTGCCGATGAGAACCTGGTCGCCCACCTTCAAGTGTTGCAGGCGCGACGTGAGGGGGCCGTCGGGCACCTTGATGCTGAGGAACTCGAGGTTTTCCTCGTAGTTCGCACTGGCCATGCTGTAAGCGCGGATCAACGGCTTGCCGTCGACTTCGAGCCCCACCATCGTGAACTGGCCGTTCTCGAAGCGAAACGAGGCATCGCGCGTGCAGGTGAAGCTGAAAAGCGTGTCGGTCCAGTGGTGGACGGTAAGAACAGTTTGCGGATTAAGGTTGCTCATGGGCTTCGAGACGGTGCGAGGCGCCTTTAGACGCAGAATCCGCTATTTTAACGCGCTTTTGGCGCCAAAGCTTCGCGTGACGGTCCGCTACCGCGCAGCCGGCCCTCCAAAGCCGTTCGGCCAACACAGAAACGCGCTCTGAGTTGCGCTTCGGTCGCGCTTCCGTCGCGCTTCAGTCGTCGAGCTCCAGCCGGGCGACGTAGGGCAGGTGATCGGAGAGCCACGCCGTCTCCTGCGCCGGCGGGATCCATTCGACGGGGCGCATGCCGCGCACGAACATCTTGTCGAGCGCGAGCGCCGGCGAGAAAGCGGGAAACGTGCGCCCGCTCTCGCCAAGCTCGGTCGCCACCTCCATGAGCCCATGTTCCGCGAAAAGCGGGACCGAATCGTTGCGCCAGTCGTTGAAATCGCCGGCGAGCACGAGCGGCCCGTCGGGCGCTTCGCGCGCGATCCAGTGGGCGATCCAGTTCATTTGCCGCAGCCTTGCCGAACGCGTGAGGGCGAGATGCGCGCAAAGCAGCGTGATCGATCGGCCCGCGAACATCGCCCTAGCGACGAGCAGGCCGCGCTTTTCGAACCGATGCGCCGAGATGTCCCAGCGGCCGCCGAGATCCAGCGGATGCGGCGACAGTATCGCGTTCCCGTGCCGCCAGGACGGCTTGAACACATTCGGCCCGAGCGCGATCTCGAGCTCTAGCGCCTGCGCGAGTTCTGTCGCCTGGCAGTCCCATACGTCGGAGAGCGGCTCGTGCACCGGCGCGCCAAAGCTCGTCGCGAGCATCGGCCCCGGCATGCGACGCGCCATGGCTTCTTGAAGGAAATAGGCGTCCGCGTGCGTCGATTCGACCCAGCGCTGCATGGCCTTCCAGGCGGTGAAACCGAGCGGCGAACGGCCCTTGTGCAGATTCCAGCTGACCGCGACGAAGTGCTTCTTGGCGCTCGCCGCGGCCGCCTGCTGGAGTTCTTCGGGATTTCGCATGCCGCGTCGTTCCTGCCTGATGGGATCCGTTAACGAGTAGCGACGTTTGCACGAACGCGATAGACGAGCGCCGGATGGCTCGCGATGATCGTCCAGCTCGTCCATTGGCCGCTCGGCACGATAAGGCCCGGATGTGAGGCGGCGATGCGCCTCGGCTCGGGTGGCAGCGGGCAACCGTCGGGCGTGCGCTGACCTGTATCGTCTTCGATGGTGTCCTGCGCCTCGATCGCGAGCGTGACGCTCGATGCGTCCACTCTGACAGGCGAGACCGTCAAGGTGCGCGCGAGGTCGATCTGGGCGGCCGGCATTTCCTTGCAGCCGACGCGATGAACGGTCTCATGATGATGCGTGGCCGCCGCCGCCTGGCCGATCGCGGTCGTGCCGTCGAACGTATCGATCGTGGTGCCGTCGCGCACGACGTCGATCTGCCACGTCACCACGGGCGGCTCGACTGCCGTTTGCGCGGAAGCGGCAAACGAACCGCAGCAAAGCACTGCCGCGATGCCGGCTTTCCCTCTCATCCGTTCTTTCTCCCTTCGCGCCCCACCGATGCTTCGAAGCTTGAGGCGCTCATATTACGCCTATCGACCGGCTCGCGCCTCCAGGCGGTGATGACGGCCCGTTAGCGTGACGATCGCGTGAAATGAGCGAAAAACGCCTAGCATCTATCAGCAGCACGGCCCATCGGCTGCTTGCTTTGCGCACGGAACTTGCATAGCTAAACTCGAATGTGTGTCGACTTAAGCCAAGTAGTGCGCGCCCTTGGCGCAGAAGTAGTACGGGGACAACCTGTGACCGACGGGGGGCGCTCGATTCCCGGGTGAGGTGAGTAATGACAACAGCAATGGTCAAGCAGGAAATCGCGGTGGCATCGTTCAGCAAGGTCTACGACCTCGATCAGGTCGAGACGGCGCTCAACGAACTGGGGGAGAGTGCGAACGAAGCACTGCGCGCCACTTACGAGAAAATGCTGAAGGTCGGCAATCTGCGGTTCTGCGTGAAGCCGAACCGCATGCCGGCGATCGATTCCCTCCTCGATCAGCTGCCTAATTTCTCGGAGCCGCTCGAAGACGTGCGACGACAAGTCGCACTCTGCATGGAAACCGAAGACCGACTCGAACTAATGCCGATCCTCTTGCTGGGAGATCCCGGGATCGGCAAGACGCATTTCGCAAAGGCGCTCGCGCGGCTCTTGGGCACTTCGTATCAGTACGTCGCGATGAGCTCGCTCACGGCCGGCTGGATCCTTTCGGGCGCCTCGTCGCAATGGAAGAACGCCAAGCCGGGCAAGGTCTTCGAGACGCTCGTCAACGGCAGCTATGCGAACCCCGTCATCGTCGTCGACGAGATCGACAAAGCGAACGGCGATTCGCAATACGATCCGCTCGGCGCGCTCTATGCGCTGCTCGAGCATGAAACGGCGCAAAGCTTCATCGACGAATTCGCCGAAGTGCCGATCAACGCCGCGCAGATCATCTGGGTGGCCACGGCCAACGACGATCGCCCCATTCCCGAGCCGATCCTGAGCCGCATGAGCGTCTACGAGATCACGCCGCCCGACACGGACGGCGCTCGGCGTATCGCCCAGGCGATCTACGAGGAGATTCGCTCGGCCCATGGATGGGGGCGGCGCTTTCCCGAATTGCTCGGCGACGATGCGCTCGACGTGCTCGCCAAGGCCTCGCCGCGCGATATGCGGCGAGCGATCTTGCACGGGTTCGGCACGGCGCGCGTCAACGGGCGCGACGAGATTCGCGGCGACGACATTCGCCTCGAGCGCGGGGCGCGGCGTCGACCGATCGGATTTTGAGATTGGGTTCGATTGGGTGCGCGTACAATCGCGGATGCACGTAGGCGTTGACCCTACCGTCTCTACGAAACGAATCGTGCAAATGAACGTGCGTGCGGGCAATGCTTGCCGGAGCGGCCCGCCGAACGGCCATACCGGCGTTGACTCGCGGCCACGAGCCGCGGCAGGCAATCATGGATCAGATCGAATGCGTAGTGATCGGCGCGGGAGTGGTCGGTCTAGCGATCGCGCGCGCGCTCGCGGAGCGTGGCCGCGATGTCATTGTGCTGGAGGCGGCGGAGGCGATCGGCACGAGCACGAGCTCGCGCAACAGCGAAGTCATCCACGCCGGGATCTATTACCCGCGCGGTTCGTTGAAGGCAACGCTCTGCGTGCGCGGTCGGGAAATGCTGTATGAATACTGCGCCGCGCGTGGCATTCCGCATCAGCGCTGCGGCAAGCTGCTCGTCGCCACCGCGCGCAATCAACTCCCACAGCTGAAGGCGCTCGCCGCACGCGGCAAAGAGAACGGCGTGCTCGATCTCATGCCGCTCACGGCGGACGAAGCGCAAGCGCTCGAGCCAGCCCTCGAGTGCGTCGAAGCGGTGTTCTCGCCGCAAACAGGCATCGTCGATAGCCATCAGCTGCTGCTCGCGCTCGAAGGCGATGCCGAGCGCGGGGGCGCCGTCTGCGCATTCCATGCGCCTGTCGAATCGATCGAAGCCATGGCGGGCCGCTTCGTCGTGAAAGTCGGCGGATCGACGCCCACCACGTTGAGCGCCGCCTGTGTCGTCAACAGCGCCGGGCTCCACGCCAATGCGCTCGCACGCAAGATCCACGGGCTCGATCCGCGTCACGTGCCGCCGCTTTACTTCGCACGCGGCAACTACTTCAGCATATCGGGACGCGCGCCGTTCTCGCGTCTTATCTATCCGATGCCGAACGAAGCGGGGCTCGGCGTGCACTTGACGCTCGATCTCGGCGGCCAGGCGCGTTTCGGTCCCGACGTCGAATGGGTCGAGTCGATCAACTACGACGTCGACCCGCGCCGTGCCGACAGCTTCTATGCCGCGATCCGCGAATACTGGCCCGGCCTCGCCGACGGCGCGCTGCAGCCGGCCTATGCCGGCATCCGGCCGAAGCTCTCGGGGCCCGGCGAGCCGCCCGCGGACTTCGTTATCCAGGGGCCGGCCGCGCACGGCGTGCGTGGGCTCGTGAATCTCTTCGGCATCGAATCGCCGGGGCTGACGGCGTGTCTCGCCATCGCACAGCGCGTTTGCGAGATGCTCGGGCGCGGCTGATATAAGCTCGTCAAGGTGACTTCCGCGTCATGGCGGCCGCCGCACACGGCGCGGCCGTTGATCGCATCTTCGTTTAAGTCAGCAATGTGACAAGACGAAAGCCCACGAGGCCATCGACGGTCGAATGCTCGTTATCCCGGCCATTGCGGAATTTGGCGATGCGCCACACGTTCTTCGTTGTATGCTCAGGCTGCCGTCTCGCAACGGCAGCAAAGGGCCCTCACAAACGGGCCCGATACAACACAGGAGAGTCCCCCGATGAAATCGTCTCGTCGCACGTTTTTGATTACGAGCCTCGGCGCTGCCTCGGCGCTCGCCCTTTCGCGCCAGGCGTTTGCCGATGCGCCGCACGTTGCCGAAAGCGATCCGACCGCGCAGGCGCTCGGCTATAAGGAAGACGCCACCAAGGTCGACAAGGCCAAGTATGCGAAGTACCAGGCAGGCGAGATGTGCAACAACTGCCAACTGTTCCAAGGCAAGCCGACCGACGCATACGCGCCGTGCGCATTGTTTGGCGGCAAGCAGGTCAACGCCAAAGGCTGGTGCAGCGGCTATACGAAGAAGGCCTGATGACCTCTCGGCGATGAAGGCCCGCCCAGGTCGAGCCTTCATTCCGCAGAAGAAGCGAGCCGCCTCGGCATGGCCGTGCGGCTCACTTCTTCTTAGAGATGCGTGGCCAGGAACGTCATCGTGCGGCCGAGCGCCAGCGCAGAAGAACGTTGATCGTAGGTTGCCCGATCGGTGCAATTGAAGCCATGGCTTGCGCCCGGGTAGAGGTGAAACTCGGCGTTGGCTTTCCCCGCGAAACGATCCTTCACACGCTCGACGGCATCGAGCGGAATGCTCGTATCCTTCTCGGCGTAATGAAAGAGAATCGGCCCGTGAATCTCGTCCGCTTCGTCGAGCTGATTCTGGATGCCGCCGCCGTAGTAGGAGACGGCCGCATCGACGGAGCCTTGCGCCGCCATCAGATAGGCGAGCCGTCCGCCGAAACAGTAGCCGATCGCGGCAACCTTGCCGCCCGCTATCTCGGGACGCCCCTTCAGCGTTCGCGCGGCAGCGCCGAGATCGGCAACCGTCCGGTTCACGTCGGTTTTTTGCAGCAGCGCGAGGCCCTTGTCGCGGTCGGCCCCCTCGTAGCTGAGCTCGACGCGCCGCTCGCTGCGCCAGAAGATGTCCGGTGCGAGCGCGACATAGCCGGCGAGCGCGTATTGCTCGACGACCGAGCGAATATGCCCATTCACGCCGAAAATCTCTTGAACGATAACGATGCCCGGGCCGCGGCCCGCGCGCGGCAGCGCGAGATAGCCTTGGAAGCGATCGCCGTCGTCGCTCTCGATGTCGATCCATTGCGAAATGACGCTCATGGCTTCTCTCCTAGATAGATACCGAATGATGATTGAGGCGCGACAGTTTGGCACCGATCCTGAGCCGCTGCAGGGAGCCCATCGTTGCTATCGGTTCAAACGGAATTGAAAGCTGACTCATTCCTGCGCCAATTTCAGGCAATGCCCGGTTGCGCAAAAGCGACGGTCGAGCTGTTCGAGCGACGGCAATTTCGCGGGCATGGCGAGACCGCATCCGGTCACTGCCGGCCGCTGAACGAAGCCTTTATCGGCGCTGAGAAGCCTTCGGGTTTGCCCGCAGTCTCGTCCTTCGCGACATGGCTTGAATCGCTGCCGCCAAAGCCAGGTTGACGCGCCAATTCGAAGCCGACAATATTAGTAGTCCTCCCAACTATCCCAAAAAAACCCCAAACTTTAATTTGTTGCCCTACACTTCACGCGCAGCACGCGGCGCGGCTTGTCATAAACAGGTCGCTTCCCGTGTAAGCAAAGTGCATGACGATGCATTCCGGCGTGTACGCCCCTCGAGTCGATCGAAAACAAATGGCGAAGGCGGGGTTCGGGCGGCAACGTCGTTTTTGGACCGAAACTGGAGACTTACATGAAAATGAAGATGCACAAGGTGTTGCCGATCAGCGCGGCGGCGATGATGTTTGCCGCATTGGCAACGAGCGCAGCGGCGGACGAGGTCGTGAAGATCGGTCACGTCGCACCGCTGACGGGGCAGATTGCTCACCTCGGCAAGGACAATGAAAACGGTGCGCGCCTTGCTGTCGAGGAAATCAACGCGAAGGGTCTCACGATCAACGGCCAAAAGGTCAAGCTGGAGCTCGATGCGCAGGACGACGCGGCTGACCCGCGCCAGGCCACGCAGGTTGCCCAGAAGCTCGTCGACGATAAGGTCGTCGCGGTTGTGGGCCACTTGAACTCGGGCACGTCGATCCCGGCCTCGAAGATCTACAGCGATGCGGGCATCGTGCAGATCTCGCCTTCGGCGACGAACCCCCAGTACACGCTGCAAGGCTTCAAGACGACGTTCCGCGTCGTGGCGACGGACGCGCAGCAGGGCCCGGCGCTGGCGAACTACGCCGCGCAGACGCTCAAGCTGAAGAAGGTCGCGGTGGTGGACGACGCGACGGCTTATGGCCAAGGTCTGGCCAACGAGTTCGAAAAGAAGGCCAAGGCGCTTGGCATGACGGTCGTCTCGCATGACGCCACGAACGACAAGGCTACCGACTTCCGCGCGATTCTCACGAAGATCAAGGGTGAGAACCCCGACGCGATCATGTACGGCGGCATGGACGCCACGGGCGGCCCGTTCGCGAAGCAAGCGCGCCAGCTCGGCCTGCGCGCGAAGATCCTCGCGGGCGACGGCGTCTGTACCGACCAGCTCGCGACGCTGGCCGGCGACGCGACGGACAACGTGGTCTGCTCGGAAGCGGGCCGCTCGCTCGAGAAGATGGGCAAGGCCGGCGAAGAGTTCCAGGCCAAGTTCCAGAAGCGTTTCAGCGTGCCGATCCAGATCTATGCGCCGTTCACGTATGACGCCGTCTACATCATCGTCGACGCGATGAAGCGTGCGAAGTCGACCGATCCGGCGAAGATTCTCGCCGCGATGCCGAGCACGGACTACAAGGGCGTCATCGGCGAAACGCAGTTCGACGAGCACGGCGACCTGAAGCACGGCGTCATCTCGCTCTACAACTACAAGGCCGGCAAGAAGTCGCTGCTGAGCGAAGTGCAGATGTAAGCGGGCTCGGCCGGTCCAATGCGGCCGGCCAAGCGTGGCCGGCCGAGCGTGGCCGGAGCAGTCGGCTAGGGTGATGGGCCGGCTGGGGCTGCAATCGATAAATACTGGCGGGGCGGCTTCTCGCAGCCCCGCGTGGTAGAGGACGGGCGTGCCTACGCGGTACGCCCGTTTTGTTTGGGGGCGCCTCGTTTGCTCGCCTTCGGTTGTGAGCCCCGCCTCAGACGTTGAGCCGCTTTAACACGCGCGGCCCGACGACCGCAACGAGCGCCGCGCAAAGCGCGACGACCGAAAGCCCGATCGGCAGATTCGTGACCTGGGCGACGCCGCCGATCATGACCGGTCCGAACAGCAATCCGCAATAGGCAAGACCGGCGACATGCGCCATACCCTCGGCCGCATGGATGCCTTTGACGCGCATCGCGGCAGCAAAGAGCACCGGCATCATGTTCGCAAGCCCGATCCCCATCAGCGCGAAGCCTGTCAACGCCGTGAGCGAGAACGGCAAAAGCAGCGCGCCCACCATGCCGGCGCAGGCAATGGACGCGCTGACGAGCACCAGTTGCACGGCGCCGAATCGGGCGCGCACGGCGTCGCCCGCGAAACGTCCGGCCGCCATCGCGCCCGAGAACGCCGCATACCCCGCGCTGGCGAACGCGGGCGTCGCATGGACGACGTCGCGCATATAGACCGTCGCCCAGTCGTACATCGCGCCTTCGGCCACGAGCGCGATGAGCGCGACGATGCCGAGCGCCCAAAGCACGGCGGAGCGCCACCGGTTCGCGCCCTGATGCGGCGCGTTCGGATGCGCCTCATGCGGGACGTGCGGCAGTACCGCCGGGCACGCCCAGCACAGCACGAGTGCGCCCAAGACCGCCACGAGCGCGAGATGGAGCGCCGGCGACATGCCGAACGAGAGCAGCAGGCCGCCGCCGGCCGCGCCGGCCATGCCGCCGATGCTGAACATACCGTGCAGCGACGACATGATCGGTCGCCCGAGCGCCGCCTCCACCGCGCTCGCCTCGGCGTTGATGGCGACGTCGAGCGTCGCCATGCCGCCGCCGAACGCCGCGAGCACCGGCAGCAGCAGCCAATACGACGGCGCGACGAGGATTAGCGCCGTGCAGGCCATCATGACGAGCCCGCCGATGAGGCAGGCGCGGCGCGTACCGACGCGCGCGATCCATTTGCCGTTGGCCGTCATCGTCGCGATCGACCCGCCCGTCAGCGAGAAGAGGGCGACCGAGAGCCAGGCCGCATCGAGGTGGAACTTGTCGCGTACGGTGGGCACATGCACGCCCCACGATGCGTAGACCATTCCCGCGATAAAAAAGAGCGCCATGGTGGCGAGCTTTGCGCGCCGGCGTGTCGACATCGGCAGGTCGCGGTGGGCGGCGGGCAGTGCGGAGGTTTCGGCGGTCTGGGACACAGGCTGAATGGCTGATTTTCGGCGAAGAGACGCTACGATTGAGGCAAGTGGACGATTCTAACGGAGCGCTTTCATGCCTGCTGGCAGGCGGGCCTTTTATCGGTTATTGCGTTGGCAGTAAGGCGCTGAAACGCCCGTTCTGACCGCCGGTAATCGGGATCAGAAGCAAGCACCAAAGGACAACTGGTCATGAATATTCCAAACCAAGCCCCGATCAATTTGTTGCATCGCAGCCCGGTCGGCACGTTGGCGACGAATCTGCGCGAGCCCGAGGGCTTTCCTTATCCGACGATGCTGCCTTACGCGCCCGACTCGCGCCACCGTCCCGTCATACTCGTCAGTGGTTTAGCCGAGCACACGCGCAATTTGCAGACCGATCCGCGCGCGGGGTTTCTCGTCGTCGATACCGCGAGCGCTGATGTACTCGCCGGCGAGCGCGTCACGCTGATCGGGCGCTTCACTATCGTCGAGCCCTCGCCCGAACTCGTGCGGCGCTATCTTCGCTACCATCCCGAAGCGGAACGGTACCTGGCGCTCGGCGATTTCTCATTCCGCGTGATGGACATCGAGAAGCTCCGCTATATCGGTGGCTTCGGCGCGATGGGCTGGCTGAAGGGCGCCGAGCTGGACTCGCTCGATCCGCTCTCGGATGACGATGAAAGCGCGCTGATCGAGGATTTCAATGATGATGCGGCGCGCGCGGCGGGGCTCGAACTGCTTGGTATCGATCGCTACGGCGCAGATGTGAAGATAGCGCAGGGCGCGGAGGCAGCCGGCGTGCGACGACGCTTGGCATTCGATGGCGCAAAAACATCGTTGCCCGAATTGAAGCATTCGCTTACCGATTGCATTCAAATGCGGCCCAACCTCTCATAATATGCGAGTTTTGATTTGAGATAGCGGTATCTCATTTCATCGTTTGAGAGATAGCGCACGCATCTATGCCGGTTCCATCAATAGTCGAAGAAACGCGGATTGGGTAAATCCCAGATGTGGAGCTCCGCGAAAGAAAGTGGAAAGATTCTTTCTGATTTGTGTTTTTCGTGCTTTTCCCACTCTGCATTTTTGTGCTAACCTCCGCTCGAAATATCCGAGGCACTACGTATTCGAATGGCAAACCGGCGGTCAAGACCGGCGCCATTTACCGAAATCGCAAGGGAAGCTATGTCGTCTTACAAGGAACTACTCGCACAACGCGAAAAGCTGGAGCAGCAGATCGAAGAGGCGAAGGCACGTGAATACGCCGAAGTGTTGAATGAGATCAAGCAGAAAATGGCCGACTATGGCATTACGCTCGCTGAACTCGGCGGCGGTCGGGGCAAACATGGCAAGGTCGGCCGTCCGCGCGCCGGCGTTGCACCGAAATATCGCGATCCCGTCTCGGGCGCGACTTGGTCGGGCCGCGGTAAAGCGCCGCGCTGGATTGCTGGACAGAATCGAGATCAGTTCCTGATTCAACGGTAACGCGCGAAACGTAGCGTGTAACGCCTAGTCAGTCTATTGCGGTACTGCGGCGGCAAATTGAAGCCGCGCGCCGCAAGCGGAAACACCGAGAAAACCGCATGCCACAAAGGTATGCGGTTTTTTTTCGTATAACTTTACGCCGAGCGCTACGCGGAGCGGCGGATGGGGGCGGTCGCATCACGGGCGATGCAACGACGGTTGTCGAGCACCTGCCGTATCTGGAACGCAAATCGTTCCCGTTATCATAAGCACTTGATCTAAAAGGGAAAAATCACAAAATTGCCGGCATGGCGGCGCGAGGCTTGATACAATTCGGGTGTTTCCGAAGTTCCTCTCAATATGTCTACCCATGCGCTCCGAACTCGAAACCGAATCGGCCGATAAGCGGGCGATCGCGCGCCGAAGCACGTTGGCGAGCGTCGTTGTCAACATCGTGCTGATGACGCTGCAGATCGTCATCGGTGTGATCGCCCATTCACAGGCGCTCGTTGCCGATGGCGTTCATTCGCTCGCCGATCTGGTTTCGGATTTCATCGTGCTCCTCGCCAATCGAGCGAGCGGCGAGAAACCCGATGCCGACCACAATTACGGCCATGCGCGTTATGAAACCGTTGCCTCGCTGTTTCTCGGCGCGCTGCTGATCGCTGTCGGCATCGGGATGCTTTTGCGCGCGGGCTTGCGGCTCGCCAATCTCGGTAATATTCCGCCCGTACAGATCAGCGCATTAGGCGTCGCCGCATTGGTGCTCGTCTCAAAAGAGGGGCTGTTCCGTTACATGCTGCATGAGGCGCAACGGGTGCGCTCCGCGATGTTGATTGCGAATGCGTGGCATGCGAGGTCCGATGCCGCGTCGTCGCTCGTTGTGGCGATCGGCATTATCGGGAGCCTCGCCGGCGTGCGCCTGCTCGATCCGATTGCGGCCGCCATCGTCGGTTTTCTCGTGGCGCGCATGGGTTGGACGTTCGGATGGAATGCGCTGCAAGATCTTTCTGATCGCGCGCTCGATGAAACCACCGCAGCCGATATTCGGAAACTGCTCGCCTCGACGCCGGGCGTGCTCGACGTACACGAACTGCGCACGCGGAAAATGGGCGATTTCGCGCTCGTCGACGCACATATTCTCGTCGACCCGATGATTTCGGTTTCCGAGGGGCACTACATTGCCGAATCGGCTCGGACGCGCGTCATGACCGACAGGCGCGTGCTCGATGCGCTCATTCACGTCGATCCGGAAAACGACGCCGTCAGCCACCCGCCTGCGCGGATGCCGACGCGAGCCGCCGTCGCCGCGCTCGTCGATGCGGAGCTCGCGAAGCAGGGCTTGCGCGCCGTCGGGTACAACGTTCACTACCTCAGCACGGGGCTCGACGTCGACATCACGCTCGCCGCCGATGCATCGGCCGATCGCGAGCACGACGACGATCTCGCGAAACGCATCGACCTCACCGGGCTAAAGGCGCGCCTCGGTGCACGCAAAATGACGCTGCAACGGCGCGTTGAGTCCGTGCCGACGCGTATCGCGAGCGCAGCCATCTCGCGGCCGATGTGAGATTCGGTTCTGGTCGCCGAGCGCGTCAAAGCGGCAATTGCGTATCGAATTTGATTTCCCGCAGAACGACGCTCGTGCGCACCTGCGCGACCGCCGGGATCTTGAAAATGCGTTCGTGCAGAAAGGCGTCGTAGGCTTTGATATCCGGCGCGACGATTTTCAGGATGTAGTCGGATTCGCCGGTGGTGCTATAGCACTCGGTCACTTCGGGGCACGTCGCAATCTCGCGTTCGAACTGCTCGACGCCGCCTTCGGTATGGCGAGTCAGATGGATATGTGCGAGCGCGCAAACATGCAGGCCGAGTTTTTCGCGATCGAGCAGCGCCGTATAGCGCTGGATCACGCCCGATTGCTCCATGTCCTTGATGCGCCGCCAACAGGGCGTGCTCGAGAGGCCGACCTGATCCGAGATCTCCTGGACGGAGCGGCGCGCGTCCAGTTGCAGGAGACGCAGGATTTTTTGGGAAAACGTATCAAGGGACATCCGCGCCTCCAGTTCGGCCGCTACGTTTTCTAATATTAGTGGCGGAAGAAACAGAAGGCAACCGAAGGCACATTTAATGAGACAGATCGTCTAATTTGGCGGGCTCTCAGCGTCGTTTTGTCCTATCTCGTCTTGCTCGCGGGCCTTGGCTTCGGATTCGTCAGCCTTGCCGATCGGCGGCGCGTTCTTTTGCCAAATACGCAAGTCGGCCAGCATGTTGCAGAAGAGCGCGCCTTGCTCGATCGCGTCGTCGAGCGCGACGTGC
>CAYPWK010000126.1:0-13147 GCA_964414365.1 uncultured Burkholderia sp. | reverse complement strand
GGAGACGAGGTCGATCAAAGTTTTCAGCTTACGTAGATCCATAGGGAATCCCCTTCAATGCGTGAGGCGACGGCTCAAACGCCGCTGCCGAAATTGGTGTTCTTGATTCAGCCGCGCGGTTGCGACGCGAGCCTGTCGAGCGCGAACTCGAGCGCGTAGAGATAGCCCTTCCAGCCGAGACCGCAGATGACGCCTTGGGCCACGTCGGAAAAGTAGGAGTGATGTCTGAACGGCTCGCGGCTGTGCACGTTGGAGAGGTGGATTTCGACGAACGGAATATCGACGCCCTTCAGCGCATCGCGAATCGCAACGCTCGTATGCGTGTAGGCGGCGGGATTGATCAGGATGAACCCGACGTTCTCGGCGCGCGCGGCGTGAATGCGATCGACGAGCTGCCCTTCGTGGTTGCTCTGGAACGTCGCAAGCTCGACTCCCGCCTCCTGCGCCCTGCGTTCAAGCGCTTCGTCGATTTGCTGCAGCGTCACGTTCCCATACACCCCCGGCTCGCGCGTGCCGAGCAGGTTAAGGTTGGGGCCGTGCAATACGAGCAATCGTGTCATGGTCGCTTGTCTTTCAGTCGCTTCGGGTTGAGCGGAATTGCGCGCACTTTAGCGCCGTTTAACGAAACTTGTCCAGCGGAAGATGAAAAGACGGCGGCGCGCGCCGACGGGCGAAAACCGGTTCCGCTCTCGATTTACGCTAACTTCCTGCAACGAGGGTCGAAATCCAGGCAATTTCCGTCAGGCGGCGCCTATGTCTTAGAGTTCGGCTTGATGGCGTCGAGCGTGCGCCGGAGGTCGTCAGGTGTGATTTCGCCTAATTTTGTCGACCGTACCGCGCCGTTCGCGTCAATTACGACGGTAAACGGCAAGCCCCCCGCGGTGTTGCCAAAGCTGCGCGCGAGGTCTGCGCCGCCGAATCCGCTGATGAATATCGGATAGTCGACGGGCACTTTGCGCAAGAAGGCCTGAACGTTCTGCTCCGAGTCGACGCCGATGCCGACGAACTGTACCCCTTTGCTCGCGTACTGGCGAGACAGATCGGCGAGCGCCGGCATTTCGCGCACGCAAGGTCCGCACCATGAGGCCCAGAAATTGACGACGAGCACCCGGCCCTGATACGAGCCGCCGAGCTCGCGGGGCTTGCCGGCAAGATCGGTCAGCGGGGCCCGCCAGAGCGCGGCGACGGCGCCGGGCTGAGCCGGGGCAACTGACGGCGCGGGCACGCCGCCGGAAGCGCGCGACGCTGTGTCCTCCGCCGGGCCGCCGGTATGCAGCCAATAGGCCGTGCCAGCGCCGAGTGCAAGCACCGCGGCTGCGGCAACGGTCGAGGCAACGATCGAGGTCGGCTTCATCGTAAAACTGACTCCGGAGCGATTTCAGTTCGACGGGGTGGGCACGTTGTCGGCGTCGCCCACGGCGAGCAGCGCTTCCACCGACTCCGCATTGGCGCGCTGCGCGCGGCCGCGAGCGTCGGCCCGGACGGCGCCGCGCAGATCGTCGGTATCGTACAGCGCGATATGCATGCCCACCGGGGCCTCCTCGGGCGTGTCGCGCGACAGAAAACTCAGCGTCTCAACGGTGCCGCGGCCGCCGAAATGGCGCGTCTCGTAGACGTCGTATTGCACGTTCGCATTGAGCAGATAAATGGCGACTTCCTTAGGGTTGTCGCAAAAGACCTGCAGATGGATGTCGGAATGCTCGCCGGCCGTGCCGTTCAGCACGGCCCCGGTCAAATAGGGATTGAACGCCGCGAGCCGCTTCATCCAGTCAAGCGCGACTTCACGAAGCCGCCGCAGCACTACCGGCTGGCTGTCCGCCTGAAACAGCGATTGGTACTCGCGGATTTCTTCCTCGATCTGATCGTTGTCGGGCAGCCATTCTCCCGCCACGCGGCTTTGTCCTACGACCTGCCGCGCCGCTTTGCGCTTGGCGCTCGAGTAATCGAGCCCTTCTTCCGCGATCAGCCTGGCAGCGGCGATCGCGATTTCCTCCCGCACGCGCTGCGGGTCGACATGTAATCTGCGAACCATCCGACAATCATACTCGATCGGCGAAACGGGGCTTTGCGGGCGGAGTCGGTCGGTTACAATAACCGCCTTTTCCGCAAGCAGCCCCTATGCACATCCACATACTTGGTATCTGCGGCACGTTCATGGGCGGTCTCGCGGTGCTCGCGCGCGCGGCTGGGCATACGGTGACGGGGTGCGACGCCGGCGTCTACCCGCCTATGAGCACGCAGCTCGAAGCGCAGGGCATATCGCTGATCGAGGGCTATGGCGAAGAGCAGCTCGATACGGTGAGGCCCGATCTCTTCGTGATCGGCAACGTCGTCACGCGCGGCAATCCCCTGATGGAGGCGATCCTCGATCGCGGGCTGCCCTATGTGTCAGGTCCGCAATGGCTCGGCGAGCACGTGCTCGCCGGCAAATGGGTGCTCGCCGTAGCGGGCACGCACGGCAAGACGACGACGAGCTCCATGCTCGCCTGGCTACTCGAGGATGCGGGCCTCGACCCTGGTTTCCTCATCGGCGGCGTGCCGCTCAATTTCGGCGTCTCGGCCCGGCTCACCGATTCGAGCTTCTTCGTCATCGAAGCTGACGAATACGACACGGCATTCTTCGACAAGCGCTCGAAGTTCGTTCATTACCGCCCGCGCACGGCGATCCTCAACAATCTCGAGTACGACCACGCGGACATTTTCCCGGACCTGGCCGCGATCGAGACGCAATTTCATCACCTCGTGCGCACCGTGCCGCGCGTCGGGCGCCTCGTCGTCAACGGCCGCGAGGCCGCGCTCGAGCGCGTGCTTTCTCGCGGCGTCTGGAGCGAGGTCGAGCGTTTCGGCGTCGACGGCGGTTGGCTCGCCGCGCCCGTCGCGGACGGGGAGCCCGTGGACGAGCAATTCGCGGTCTACCGGCAAGGCGAGCGTGTCGGCACGGTCGACTGGCAGGTGCAAGGCGAGCACAACCGCCTCAATGCACTGGCCGCCATCGCGGCCGCGCGCCATGTCGGGGTGCCGCCCGCGCAGGCCGCAAAATCGCTGGCGTCGTTCCGCAACGTCAAGCGGCGCATGGAAGTGCGCGGCAGCGTGGACGGCATCACGGTCTATGACGACTTCGCCCATCATCCGACCGCCATCGAGACGACGATCGCGGGCCTGCGCACGCGTATCGGCGACGGTGCGCGGATCGTTGCCGTGCTCGAGCCGCGCTCAAATACGATGAAGCTCGGCGTCATGAAGGCCCAGTTGCCGGCGAGCCTTGCCAACGCCGATCTCGTGTTCGGTTACGGCGCACGGAGCGGGCGTGATGCGCTCGGCTGGAACCTCGGCGAGGCGCTCGCGCCGCTCGGCGCGAAGGCGCGGGCGTTCGACGATCTGGGCGCGCTCGTGACATCCGTGGCCGCGGCGGCACGCTCGGGCGATCATGTGCTCGTGATGAGCAATGGCGGTTTCGGCGGCGTCCACCAGAAGCTGCTCGACGCGCTCGCGGCGCGCTCAGAAGCGGGCGCGCACCCCGGTACCGAAGCGGACGCGAGCGTGAGCGCCGGCTCGACGCGAGCGGTCGCCGGCGAAAGAGGCGCGGCGTGATCGTCTATCTGCACGGGTTCCGCTCGTCGCCCAATTCGTTCAAGGCGCGGCTCGTCGCGGCGCGGCTCGCCGAACTCGGGCTCGGCGACGAACTGTGCTGTCCGGCGCTGCCGGTCTCGCCGCTCGAGGCGGTCCAGCTTGTCGAAGCCGAGATCGACACCTCAATGCGGGCGGCCGCTGTTGGTCATTCAGCCGCGGATGGCGGCGGCGCGCGTGGCGTGACGCTGATCGGCAGCTCGCTCGGCGGCTATCTCGCGACCTACCTCGCCGAGAAGCACGGCTGGCGCGCGGTGCTGCTGAATCCTGCCGTGTTGCCGCAGCGCGATCTGTCCGCCTATGTCGGCGAGCAGCCGCTCTGGCACGGCGGCGGCAGCATCGTGGTGACGCCACGCCATCTGGACGAGCTGAAGATGCTCGGCGTTGCATCGGTGACGCGGCCCGAACGCTATTATCTGATCGCCTGCACCGGCGACGAAGTGCTCGACTATCGTGAAATGCTCGAGCACTACCCAGGTGTCAAGACGAAGCTGATCGAGGGCGGCGATCATGCGATCAGCGACTTCGCCGAGCATGTCGACGACGTGCTCTCCTTTTGCGGCGTGACGTTGCCCGGGCGCGGCTGATGCGCCGCGTGGCGCACGCGAACAACGCGGATTTCCGTCGGCACGCCGGCGCGCCCATTGCGCTCCGAACCTGCGATGCGGCGGGGGAGTCAGTTTTCTAGCGGGAACATCCAGTGAACGTATTTTTTGAGGAATCGGGCGGTTTGAAGGCGGGCAACGTGCTGTCGCGACAAGGCGAAGCGTTGCAGGTCGAACTGCCGGGCGGCCGGCGTGCGAAGGTACGCGCGAAAGACGTCCTGATCGAATTCGGCGAGCCTGCCGCGGCTGACCTGATGCGGGAGGCGGAGGCGGCCGCGCACGGCATCGACCTCGACTTTCTGTGGGAGTGCGCCCCCGAGGATGAGTTCGCGTTCGGCTCGCTCGCCGACGAATACTTCGGCGCGTCGGCGGGCCCTGTCGAGCGCGCGGCGCTTGTCTTGCGCATGCAGGGCGCGCCTGTCTACTTTCGTCGGAAGGGCCGCGGTCAGTATCAGCGCGCACCGGAAGAACAGTTGAAGATGGCGCTTGCCGCGCTCGAGCGCAAGCGTCAGCAGGCGCTCGTGCAGGCCGGCTATGAAGACGAGCTCAAGGCCGGGCGGCTGCCCGAGGCCTTCAAGGGCAAGGCGCTTGCGCTGCTCACGAAGCCCGACAAGAACTCGATCGAGTACAAGGCGCTCGAAGCGGCCGCCGCCGCGCGCGGCGTGTCGCCGCCGCGGCTGATGCTCGAATGCGGCGGCATTCCGTCGGCGCGCGCGCTACACGAAGCCCGCTTTCTCTCGGAGTACTTCCCGCACGGCACGGGCTTTCCGAGCGTGACGCCGAATCCGTTGCCCGACGATTTGCCGACCGCGCAAGCCGAGGCGTTCTCGATCGACGACATCACGACGACCGAGATCGACGACGCATTCTCGGTCGAGCGGCTCGCCGACTCGCGCGTGCGCGTCGGCGTGCATATCGCGGCGCCGGCGCTTGGCATCGAGCGCGGGGACGCGATCGACGCGATCGCGCGCGCCCGGCTTTCGACCGTCTACATGCCCGGCGACAAGATCACGATGCTGCCCGACGCAGTCGTCGACGCGTTCACGCTGAAGGAGGGCGGTCTGCGGCCGGCACTCTCGCTTTACATCATCGTCGACACGACGACGCAGGAGATCGTCGCGACGGAAACCCACGCGGAACGCGTCTTCGTCAAGAGCAATCTTCGCCACAACACGCTCGATGCATTCGTGACTGAAGAGGCGCTCGCCGCGGGCGCGGGCGACTATCCGCACAGGGAAGAGATCGCGATACTTTGGCCGCTCGCTCGCGCGCTCTTCGAAAAGCGCCAGGCCGTGCGGGCGAGCTACGGGCTCAGACGCGAAGTGCCGGGCAATACGGACTTCAATTTTTACGTCGATGGCGAGCATGTGACGATCACGCCGCGGCGGCGCGGCTCGCCGCTCGATCTGATCGTGGCCGAGCTCGCGATTCTTGCCAACTCGACGTGGGGCGCATTGCTGCACGATCACGGCGTGCCCGGCATCTACCGGACCCAGCGGACGTTCGCGGCCTCGGGGCCGAAGCGCACGCGGATGCAGACGACGGCGGCCCCGCACGAAGGGCTCGGCGTCGCGCAGTACGCGTGGAGCACGTCGCCGCTGCGCCGATACGTCGACCTCGTGAACCAATGGCAACTGCTCGCCTGTGTCGAGCACGGCGTCGCGGCCAAGCTCGTTGCGCCGTTCAAGCCCAAGGACGCCGACCTCTATGCGGTGGTGCAGGGCTTCGACGATACCTATACAGCGTACGCAGACCACCAGCGGCGCATGGAGTACTTCTGGTGCCTGCGCTGGATCACGCAGGAAGGCAAAAAGGAAGTGATTGCCGCCGTCGTCAAGGGCGATCTTGTGCGGCTCGAAGAAGTGCCGCTGTTGCTGCATGTGCCAGGTTTGGGCGTTCATGCGCGCGGCACGCGCGTGCTGCTCGAGGTGATGTCGGTCGACGAATTGACGATCGAGGCATCCGTGCGGCCGATTCGCGTGCTCGACGCGCCGGGAGTGTCAGCCGAGGTTCCGGCTGAAGAAGAGGAGGAAGAAGTCGAGGTGCTTGCCGAGGCCGCCGACGCTTCCGCCGAAAGCGAAGAGGAGGCGCGCGCCGAAACCGGCGGGGAAGGAGCCGCTGGCGATGGCGCAGATTCCGAGCCGGGCGGCGATGCTTCGGATTCGGACGAAAAGCGTTCGAGCAACGACTCCTCGAGCGGCGACGCGCCTCGCGGCGCGCAACCGCCAGACGGGGCGAGCCGCGCCGCACATATCACGGACTAAGCGAAATGGGACTGATCGAATCCATGAGCGCAATTCCCGAGATTGCGCCGGCCGGGACAGGCCGAGATCTTTATGCCGTGGTCGGCAATCCGATCGCGCACAGCAAGTCGCCGTTCATTCATGCGCGTTTCGCGGAGCAAACAGGTGAGCCGATCGAGTACCGGCATCTGCTCGCGCCGCATGACCGTTTCGTCGAAACGGTGCGCCTTTTTGTCGCCGCGGGAGGCCTCGGTCTGAACGTGACCGTGCCGTTCAAGCTCGAAGCGCATGCGCTCGCGAACAGCCTTAGCGCGCGCGCGGCCGCGGCCGGCGCCGTCAACACGCTGCGCTTCGACGGCGAACGGATCCACGGCGACAACACCGATGGTGTCGGCCTCGTACGCGATATCGAGGCCAACGTCGGCATGCAGCTGGCGGACGCCCGCATTCTGCTGCTCGGGGCGGGCGGCGCGGCGCGCGGCGTCGTACTGCCGATCCTCGAGCGTAAGCCGCGCTCGCTCGCGATCGTCAACCGCACGGCGGACAAGGCCGAAGCGCTCGTCGCGCAGTTCGCCGCGGCCGCGCGCGAAGCCGGTTCCGCGCTCACGGGTGGCGGTCCCGGCCTCGTCGAGCCGACGCCGTACGACCTGATCATCAACGCCACGGCTAGCAGCCTCGACGCGGCACTCCCCGAGTGTGACGAGCGCGCGTTCGGCCGCGACACGCTCGCCTACGACATGATGTACGGCGCACAGCCGACCGTCTTCATGCAACATGCCAAATCGCTCGGCGCGCACGCCGCGGACGGGCTTGGCATGCTCGTCGAGCAGGCTGCCGAGTCGTTCTTCGTCTGGCGAGCGGTCAGGCCGGCGAGCGCGCCGGTGCTTGCGGAGTTGCGCACGATACTCGCCAAGCAGTCATGACGGGCGCAAGGCGCCTGCGCAGACCCGGGATCGCGCGATGGGCCGCTTACGCGATTTCGGTCGGCGCGATCGCGTGGATCGCAACGCAGCTGTACTACTTCGGTCAGATCGCGGTGTGGACGGTCGTGAACCCGCGATCGACGGCCTTCATGCGCGCCGACGCCTGGCGGCTCGCGCAAGATCGCCCCGATTTGTCGATCCAGCATGCGTGGGTGCCCTACGAGCGCATCTCGCGCAACCTGAAGCGCGCGATCATCGCGTCCGAGGATGCCAACTTCGTCAACAACAACGGCTACGAGACCGACGCGATTTTGCAGGCGTGGGAGAAAAACAAGGCGCGCGGCAAGATCGTCGCGGGCGGCTCGACGATCAGCCAGCAGCTCGCGCGCAACCTCTTCCTTTCGCGCGAGAAGAGCTATTTGCGCAAGGGACAGGAGCTCATCATCACCTGGATGCTCGAAACGCTGATGGACAAGCAGCGAATCTTCGAGATCTATCTGAACTCGGTCGAGTGGGGTAATGGCGTGTACGGCGCCGAGGCGGCGGCGCGCTACTACTTTCGCGTGTCCGCCAACCAGCTTTCGTCCTGGCAGGCGGCGCGGCTCGCCGTCATGCTGCCGAGGCCGAAGTACTTCGACGAGCATCGCGGCTCGTCCTATCTCGCGCAGCGGGCTGGCGTCATCGCAAGGCGCATGGGCGCGGCCGAAGTGCCCCGCTGATCGTCGGCCGCTGCTATCGCATCGCGGCTCAGTTCCCTTCCCAGTATTCGATGCTCGCATCCTCGCGCGAGACGAAGCGGAAGTGTGACGGCTGCTCTCCAGGCGCGCCCGGAAATTCCGCCAGCACGCCGAATTTGCCCGAGTCGGGATACTCTGCGATCTCGGGTGAGAGCTTCGTGCTCACCGCGAGGTATTTGAGCTCGGTCGTCCCTGTATTGATGATCTGATGCGCAAGCTCGGCGCCGCCGGGCGGACAAGCGACGATGTCGCCCGCGCTAATCTCGTACGTCTGCGTTCCAATGCGCACTTCGCCGGTGCCTTCGAGCACGAAGAACATCTCCTCGTTGATCCGATGGTTGTGGAAAGGAAACGCTCGCTTGCCGGGCGGAACGGCGGTGATGTTATAGCCGAGCTTTTGAGCGCCGACACGCGGCCCGATCCTGCCCATCCGCACGTCGCCATAGCGGTCGTACATCGCTTCTGGCGGCGCGAATGCGGGTGGGCGCGGCTCCAATTCGACATCGGCAACATTGATGATCGGTTTCATAACCACTCCTCGGAGACGGACGGCAGACAGAGTAGCGCAATCGGGCCCGGAGGTCGTCCTCGTCAAATGGATGCTTTGTCCCAATATTTGGGCGGCAACCTCATATGTTGAACAGGCTTCAACACCGCGCCTACAATCGAGCGAAACGGCAGCCGCTCAGGTCGAATGCGGCCTCCGTCACGACGACAGCGCGAAGCGCAAAGACGCTTGCGCCCCAAGGAGACGCCTTCATGAACGCCACCGATCCAGCTGCCGACGCCCCCGACGAAGGGGGCGAGCCCTCGGTCGACGCCACGCTCGCCGCTGCTTTGCGCACCGCATCCGGCGCCGCGGAGATCAACGTTTCGGGTACGCCGCTCGATATCGCCGGCCAGCAGGCTGGCACGCAGACGCTCTTGCGCGGCCTCGCGATTCTCGAAGCCGCGGCAGCCAATGCGCATGACATGCGGGCGTTCGCGGCGGTGCTCGGCACGACGCGCAGCACGACGCACCGGCTGGTCAACAGCCTCGTGCAGGCTCGCTATCTGCGCCAGACGCCGAACGGCTATCTGCTCGGCCCGAAGCTCATCGAGCTCGGCACGATTGCGCTCGAGCAAATGCCGCTTACCAAGGTGGCGCGGCCACATCTCGAGCGCCTCGCGCAGGCGACGCTCGATACGATTCACCTCGGCGTGCGCGACGGCGACGACGTGCTCTACATCGACAAGATTCCCGGCCAGCGCGGCCTCGAGATGCGCTCGCGCGTCGGCCACCGGATGCCGCTCGCTTCGACCGGTATCGGGAAAGCGTTGATGATCGACCTGAAGCCCGAACATTGGGAGGCGCTTTTCGATGCGTCGCGCCGTGCCTTGGCGGCCGTAACGTTCAAGCCCGACACGCGCCCCGACAAGCCCGTCTTCCTGCACCGAATGGTCCGCTATGCGGCCGGCGGATTCACGTTCGACCTCGAAGAGAATGAGGCGTCGATCCGCTGCGTGGCCGCGCCCGTGCGCGACGCGTCGGGGGCGATCGTCGCCGCAGTCTCGGTGGCGAGCACGATTCCCTATATGCCGCTTGAGCGGATGGAGGAGCTCGTGCCCGTTGTGCAGCGCGAAGCACGCGGTATTTCCGAGGAGCTGGGCTGGCACAGCCCTCAGAACGCAAGACGGATCAAGCGATGAGCGTATCGGAGAAGCAATGTGCGGAGCCGGCGCTGATCGGCCTCGATTGGGGGACGACGTCGCTTAGAGCCTACCTGTTCGATGCGACGGGCCAAGTGCTGGCCACACGCGCATCGGGCGCCGGCATCATGAACCTGCCGCGCCCCGGCGGCTTCGACGCCGCTTTCGACGCGGCCTGCGGCGATTGGCTCGACGAGGCGCCCGAGTTGCCCGCGATTGCGGCCGGCATGGTCGGGAGTGCGCAAGGCTGGCGGGAGGCGCCCTACGTCGATACGCCCGCTGCGGCGGACGCGCTCGTCGCGGGTCTGGTACGTGTGGCGACAGCGCGCGGCACCGTGCTCAACATCGTGCCTGGCGTCATCGAGCGCGGCGAGCTGCCGAATGTCATGCGCGGCGAGGAAACGCAGATCGTCGGCGCGCTGGCCGGCGACCCGGCGCTCGGCGCGAACGGGCGGGCCGTGCTCGTGGGCTTGCCGGGCACGCACGCGAAGTGGGCGGTCGTCCATGGTGAGCGCATCGAGGCGTTTCACACATTCATGACGGGCGAGCTCTTCGCCGCGCTACGCAACCATACAATCCTCGGCCGCACGATGGCCGAGCCGGCGCAGCCCGACACCGAAGCGTTCCTGCGCGGCGTGACGGTGGCGAAAAATGCCGATCGCGCGGGCCTGCTCGCGACGATCTTCAGCACGCGCACGTTAGGCCTGACGTCACAATTGCAGGCCGACCAGCAGCCGGACTATCTGTCGGGACTGCTGATCGGCCACGAGCTCTCCGGCGTGCAGGCATTGCTGGCAGACCGCGGCGAGACGCTCTCGAGCGAGGCACTGCGGCTCATAGGCGAACCGTCGCTCTGCGAGCGCTATCGCCTGGCGCTGGCCGAGTTCGGCTGCGCGAACGCGGCGATCGTCGAAGCGGCGGCCGAGCGCGGGCTCTGGCGCATCGCGACACAGGCGCGACTCGTCGGCGCCGCGGCGACACATGCGGCTTAAGCAATACAACGTACGCAAGCAACCTAACGAAGACATCGATGGGATTCGCCGATATGGTCACGACCGACAAAGAGACCGACATAGACCTCCCCGCGCCGTACCGGCCGCACCCGGGTTTCGTCGCCGCGTTCTCGGCGTGCCCGCTGATCGCGATATTGCGCGGTGTGACGCCGGCCGAAGCGGTTGCGCAAGGGCAGGTGCTCTACGACGCGGGTTTTCGCCTGATCGAAGTGCCGCTCAACTCGCCGCAGCCGTTCGAGAGCATCGCGGCGCTGCGCGGAGCCTTGCCCGGCGAGGCGATCATCGGCGCGGGCACCGTGCTGCGGCCCCAGTTCGTCGACGAAGTCGCGGACGCCGGCGGTGAGCTCATCGTGATGCCGCATGCCGATGCCGCCGTCATCCGGGCCGCGAAATCGCGCGGCCTTGCCTGCACGCCGGGTGTGGCGACGCCGACGGAGGCGTTTGCCGCGCTCGTCGCCGGCGCGGATGCACTCAAGATGTTCCCGGCCGAGCAACTGGGCGCGCATGTCGTGAAAGCATGGCGCGCGGTCACGCCGAAGCGCGTGCCGCTCGTGCCCGTCGGGGGTATCACGCCCGACAACATGGCGCCGTTCCTCGCGGCCGGTGCGGATGGCTTCGGCCTCGGCTCGGCGCTCTATCGGCCGGGGCAGGGCGCCGATATGACGGCGGCGAACGCGCGCGCGTTCGTCGACGGATTGCGCGCGGCACGCGCGGAGTCGACGTGATGGAAAGGCTAGCAGGCAAGGTCGCGCTCATCACCGGTGCCGGCCGCGGCATCGGCGCCGCGATCGCGCATGCCTTCGCGCGCGAAGGCGCCGCCGTAGTGCTGGCCGAGCTCGATCTGCAAACCGCGGGCGAGACCGCAGCGGCCATCGAGCGCGAGACACCCGGCGCACGTGCGCTTGCGGTGCGCACGGACGTGACGGAAGCGAGTTCGGTACGCGAGGCCGTCGCCGCCGCGGAGCGCACGTTTGGCCCGCTCGATGTGCTCGTCAACAACGCGGGCATCAACGTCTTTTGCGATCCGCTGACGATGACCGACGAAGATTGGCGCCGCTGTTTCGCGGTCGATCTGGACGGCGTCTGGAATGGCTGCCGGGCTGTGCTGCCGGGTATGGTCGAGCGCGGGCGAGGCAGCATCGTGAACATCGCCTCGACGCATTCGTTCAAGATCATCGCCGGCTGTTTCCCGTATCCGGTCGCTAAGCACGGCGTGATTGGCCTCACGCGTGCGCTCGGGATCGAATATGCGGCGCGACAGGTGCGCGTCAACGCGATCGCGCCGGGCTATATCGAGACCCAGCTGACGCACGAGTGGTGGAACGCACAGCCTGACGCCGAGGCTGCGCGCCGAGCGACGCTCGACTTACAGCCGATGAAGCGGATTGGGCGGCCGGACGAGGTGGCGATGACGGCCGTGTTCCTCGCGTCCGACGAGGCGCCTTTCATCAACGCGAGCTGCATCACGATCGACGGAGGCCGCTCGGCGCTCTACCACGACTGATCTCGAGACAACGAGCAGTACGACAGGAGTCCCTACTCGGATGACGCACCGGCCGCGTGAGCCGTCCGACAAAAGAAAATGCGGCCCACACCTTCAATTAGTCAGGAGACACGCACATGAAGCGCAGAATGATCCTCACGCTGGCAGCGGTTGCGGCGGGCACGATGCTCGCGGGCGCACCGGCCGCCCAGGCCGCGGAGCAGGTCAAGATCGGCTTTCTCGTGAAGCAGCCGGAAGAACCCTGGTTCCAGGACGAGTGGAAGTTTGCCGAGCAGGCCGCCAAGGACAAAGGCTTCACGCTCGTCAAGATCGGGGCGCCCTCGGGCGAGAAAGTGATGTCCGCGATCGACAACCTCGCCGCTCAAAAGGCGCAGGGCTTCATCATCTGCACGCCCGACGTGAAGCTTGGGCCCGGCATCGTTGCAAAGGCGAAGGCCGACAAGCTCAAGATGATGACCGTCGACGACCGTCTCGTCGACGGCTCGGGCAAGCCGATCGAAGCGGTGCCGCATATGGGCATTTCCGCTTATAACATCGGCAAGCAAGTAGGCGAGGCCATTGCCGCCGAGATCAAGAAGCGCGGCTGGGATATGAAGGACGTCGGTGCCATCGACGTAACCTACGAGCAGTTGCCGACAGCGCACGATCGCACGACGGGCGCCACCGACGCGCTCGTCGCGGCGGGCTTCCCGAAGGCGAACATCGTTGCGGCGCCGCAGGCGAAGACCGACACCGAGAACGCATTTAATGCAGCCAACATCGCGCTGACGAAGAATCCGCAGTTCAAGCACTGGGTCGCTTATGCG
>CAYPWK010000125.1:0-13225 GCA_964414365.1 uncultured Burkholderia sp. | reverse complement strand
CGACCGGGCTGTGGGTACCCGTACAGCCCAGAAAGTCCGTATATCTCCACAAGGGAAACTTCGTAACCTCGTTCCGATGCCAGTTGGGCAACGGCGCGATACCGTGGCACGTGATAGTCGACAAGGTTGGAGATGACAAATTGGACGCGCATGCAGGGTCACCCCTGTTTGCGACTCAGCGCGTCCGGCCGGCCAACGCGTTTCGCGAGGTTGACGGAAGACGCCGTGGGGAAACGCTCCCGGATCGCGCGGCAGGGATTCCCGCCGTAGATGAGGCCTTCGGTCAGCGACTTATGCACCACCGAGTTCGGCGTGACTACAGCGGACCGACCAATTGTCACGCCCATCTGGATTACACACCGGGACGATATCCAGGCGCCGTCCTCGATCACGATCGGTGCGACGCGCAGATCCATTGTCGAGTCCACTTCGTGCGAGCCGGTCGTCAAAAATGTGCCTTGCGAAACGCAAACGTTCGAGCCGATGGCGATGCGCGTTTGGTTGTATATCCAGACGTCCTCGCCGAGCCAAACGTTATCGCCGATTTCGAGATTCCACGGGTACTTGACGCGGATCGCATGCGGGCAGCGGCAATGGCGGCCGATCTGCGCGCCGAAAAGCCTGAGCAATCCGGCGCGAACCAGCGAAAGCGGCATAAGACGGTTGTTGATCACGAGCGTTTCGATCACGAACCACAGTGCGACGACGAAGATGCTCCGCTGCTTGCGAAAGTTTCCCTTTCCGGCAAGGCTCAGATCTATGCATTCCGGCATAAGAGCAGTTCCGCCTCGATTGCGTCGTCTTCGGCCCTGTCTGATCTCATGCCGATAGAGACAAGATAGCTTTCGTATGTGCGCCGGATTCCGTCCGCCAGGGACGTCTTGGCGTGCCAGCCGAGCGTGTGCATGCGGTCGATGGAAAGCAGCTTGCGCGGCGTTCCGTCGGGCTTGCTGGCGTCGAAGACAATATCGCCTTCGAAGCCGACCGTATGCATGATGAGCTCGGCAAGCTCACGGATCGTGACGTCCTGGCCCACGCCGACGTTGAAGAGTCCCTCCGTCGCGCCGCTCTCCATGAGGAACACGCAGGCGTCCGCCATATCCTCGACATAGAGGAACTCGCGGCGCGGCTTTCCGCTACCCCACACGACGATCTTCGAGTCGCCGCGCAGCTTCGCCTCATGCGCCTTGCGCAGCAGCGCTGGCAATACATGGCTTGTCTGGAGGTCGTAGTTGTCGTTCGGACCATAGAGGTTCGTCGGCATCAAGCTAATGTAATGCGTGCCGTACTGACGATTGTATGATTCGCACAGTTTGATTCCGGCGATCTTTGCGATGGCGTAAGGCTCGTTCGTTTTTTCGAGCGGCCCGGTGAGCAGATACTCTTCGCGAATCGGCTGAGGGCACTCGCGCGGATAGATGCACGAGGAGCCCAAAAAGATCAGCCTGTCGACGCCAGTTTCCTTCGCTGCATGGACAACGTTGGTCTCAATCAACAAGTTGTTGTAGATGAATTCAGCGGGGTAGGTGTTATTGGCGTATATGCCACCGACCTTCGCTGCGGCAAGGAAGACGCACGCCGGCCGGACCTCGGTAAAGAAGCGGCGGACGGCCTGTTGATCCAGCAGATCGAGCGACGCGCGGTCGCGCGTCACGATGTTCGAATAGCCGAGCGCGCGCAGACGCCGAACGATTGCCGAGCCGACCATACCTCGGTTGCCGGCGACATAGATCGGGGCATCTTTGTCGATCGATTGAGTCATGGTGTCCTCTTCGGAGGTTATTCGTTGAATGCAAATGTTTCGTAGCCGTGCTCGCGAACAAGCTCGTCCCGCTCGGCAGTGCGTAAATCTTCGCGAACCATCTCAGCGACAAGATCGGCGAATTTTGTGCGCGGCGCCCAGCCGAGCCGGACACGTGCCTTCGTAGCGTCGCCGAGGAGGCTCTGGACTTCCGTCGGCCTGAAATATCGGGGATCGACAGCGACGATCACGTTGCCGTTGGTGTCGTAGCCTTTCTCATGGATGCCGCTTCCGCGCCAGACGATGGACATGTCAAGCTCGCTCGCAGCCGCATCGATGAAGTCGCGCACGCTATGTTGAATGCCGGTCGCGATCACGAAGTCCTCGGGGTCGTCTTGCTGCAGCATGAGCCATTGCATTTCGACGTAATCGCGCGCATGCCCCCAATCTCGCTTGGCGTCGAGATTGCCGATGAAAAGGCATTTTTGTAGTCCGAGTTTTATTCTCGCCAGAGACCGAGTGATTTTTCTGGTGACAAACGTTTCGCCTCGGATCGGCGACTCATGGTTGAACAGGATGCCGTTGCAGGCGTAGATGCCGTACGCCTCTCGATAGTTCACTGTGATCCAGTATGCGTACAGCTTGGCGACCGCATAGGGCGACCTGGGGTAGAAGGGCGTCGTCTCGTTCTGGGGTATTTCCTGGACAAGACCATAGAGTTCGGACGTCGACGCTTGATAGAACCGCGTTTTCTTTTCGAGTCCGAGGATGCGGATGGCTTCGAGAATGCGGAGCGTCCCGAGCGCGTCCGAGTTCGCGGTGTATTCCGGCTCTTCGAACGAAACGGCCACGTGGCTCTGCGCAGCCAGATTGTAAATCTCGTCAGGCCTGACGTGCTGAATGATGCCGATGAGACTCGACGAGTCGGTCAGATCTCCGTGATGCAGCAAGAAGCGCGGGTTTGGCTCGTGCGGGTCTACATAAAGATGATCGATTCTATCGGTATTGAGAAGCGACGTACGGCGCTTGATGCCATGTACCGTATAGCCATAGTTGAGCAGGAATTCGGCCAGATAGGCGCCATCCTGACCCGTCACGCCTGTGATTAATGCGACTTTCACGCAAAGCCCCCATTGACGTCTTCTAAGATGAAAGTGGAGATAGCCCCGTCGCCATTTCGACCCAATCCTTTTTTAATGGCTTGTTTCGGCGAACTATGCCGCCGCCCGTGATGCCGCGCAAGGCAAGGCAAAAAATTGGCGGCCGTCGCCTATGGCTGCCCAGATACCACGGCTCCTTCTAGCAACGATGCGAAATTTCAGAGAGTCACACTGGCCGTGCGAGGTTGTCCGCGATGGTCAATCTTCGGCCCCTGAACGGACCGTCGGCATGAAGTAAGAGATGCGGCGTGGGCGCAGCTCGGCGGGGCTCTTAATATTTTTGCGCGAGTGCGATACATGGCGTTCCCAAGTCGTTACGTAACGGGTCGACACGTTCCAGAAAAAATAAATCGCGTTTGAGACTCGTATCGAGCAGGGTGCCACCTAACTCGCAATCGTGGAGCAGGTATCGCGGCTATCAGGCTTTTTCCGGCCGCATGGCATAAGTGGTGGCATACATCCTGCAGACTGTCTCGGTGACACTGGGGTCGCCGAGAATCGACAACTGCTCGAAAGAAGCACCCGTCGGGGACGGGCGGCACCGCTATGGGAGAGCGTGATTCGGTGAATCGTAGCGTAGTCGTTCGGTGGCAGGAGCACGAGCCGTGGCAGCCACGCTCCCGCCTGGTCAAGAAACGTTGGAGAACTTTATGGCCGCCGTTCCGGGATCGCTGGCGAGAATTCTCGACGTCGTACTGGTATTCGCGGGGGCGCAGATCGCCTCACAGATACGCCTGGATGCGCTCGTGACCAATCCGAGTCATGCGGGGTTCGTCGCGTTCGCCGAGGCCGGCACGTTAGCGATGTTCCCGGTGTTCGGCGTCTATCAGTCGTGGCGCGGGCGCTCGCTGACGAGGCTTGCGAGCCGCGTCGCATTGGCGTGGCTCATCGTCCAGGCGTCAGGCCTCATGCTGATGTTTTCGTTACACGCGAGCGGCGCGATTTCCCGCTTGTGGTTCTTCGATTGGAGCACGCTCACTGGCGGCGCGATGATCGCTTCGCGTCTAGCGGCGGGCGCCGCGCTCGCTCGCGTGCGGCATGCCGGACTCAATCTGGCGCCGGTCGCCGTCGTCGGCGGCGGCGAGCATGGCGAGCAAGTGATCCGCCAAATCGAGTCTTCTACAGGGAGCGGCTTTCGCGCCGTATCGGTATTCGACGCGCGTCGCGGCGGCATTTCTGGCGCCGCTTGCGCCGGCATCGCCGCGTTTGACGATTTTTCGCGATTCGCCGATCACGTGCGTGCTATCAACGTGCGCGAACTATGGATAGCGTTACCGCTGTCCGACGAATCGATGATACTCAACTGTATCAACGAGTTTCGCGATGATCTGCTGAACATTCGGCTGTTTCCCGACGTGCGCAGTCTCGAAGTGTTCAACGGAGGGATGGTCGATCTGATTGGCGTGCCGGCGATCAACCTCGTTGCGTCGCCTCTGTCGCCCGGCGCACGAATGCAAAAGGACGCATTCGACCGTGTATTCGCCGCGTTCGCATTGGTGGCACTGGCGCCGCTTCTCCTCGTCATCTCGGTCGCCGTCAAGCTTTCGTCGCCGGGGCCGGTTTTCTTCAAGCAACGGCGAAAGGGCGCTGACGGACGAGTATTCAGCATCTACAAGTTTCGCACGATGCGCGTGCATACCGAGACGCCGGGGCAAGTGCGTCAGGCCACACGCAACGATTCCCGGATCACGAAGGTGGGCGCGTTTTTGCGCCGCACGAGCCTTGACGAGCTGCCGCAGTTCATCAATGTCCTGCGCGGAGAAATGTCGGTGGTAGGACCGCGTCCCCATGCGCTCGAGCACGACGACTTCTATGGACGCATCGTCAACGGTTACATCCATCGCTACAGGATGAAGCCCGGGATCACGGGCTGGGCCCAAATCAACGGCCTGCGCGGTGAAACAGATCGTGTCGAGAAGATGGAGCGCCGTGTCGAGCACGATCTCTATTACCTGCGCAATTGGTCGTTTGCATTCGACATACGCATCATCGTGGCGACGATCGCGAAGGGATTCTTGCATCCGAATGCCTATTGAGTGCTGCGCGGCGAATTGCTTAGACGCATGATCGGCTTTGGATGCCGTGCCGGACGATTGCCGCAAAACAGCGATTGAGCATGACTGACTCGTTGTGGAGAAAGACATATGAAGCATTTGACGGTTGTTGCCATTGGATGCGCCGTGTTGCTTTCGGCGTGCAGCGTGGCGACCGGCATGAAGATGACGGACAGCCCGACGCTGCCCGTGTCGCGTGGTGATGCGCGTACCGCGCCGGTCGACCTTCCAGTGACGATAGAAGACATCACTCTCAATCTGATAAAGGAGTTGAATGCGGGGACGAGGAATGGCGAGTCCGATCTGATGCGCTCGCTCGTGGCGCCTGCACGCCCCTATGTGTTGGGTCCGGGCGATGTCTTGCAAATCACCGTCTGGGACCACCCGGAGCTTGCGGCAGCGCTCGGCGCTCAGCAGCAGACCAACGCGCGGCCGTTCGATCCCGCGCACGGATTCGTCATCGACGAGAAGGGCAATCTTCAATTCCCCTACGCCGGCACCTTTCATGTGGCTGGTCTGACTGTGGAGCAAGTCCAGCAGCGCGTGCTCGAACTACTATCGATGCCCGGTCGCTACACGCAACCGCAAGTGACAGTGCGCGTCGAGTCTTACCGCTCCAATCAAGTCTATGTCGACGGCGAGGTCCGCACGCCCGGCGCTGTGCCGATCAACGACGTACCGATGACCGTGTACGAAGCGATCAATCGAGCGGGGGGCTTCACATCCAATGCAGATGAAAGCCAGCTGAAGCTCGTGCGCGATGGCGTGTCGTATCCGCTCGATTTGGTGGGAATGATTGCGCGCGGACAGAACCCGGCCGACATCATGCTGAAAAAGGGCGATTTGCTGCGCGTATCGACGCGCTCCGACAACGGGGCCTATGTGCTCGGCGAAGTCAATCGACCGACGACGGCGGTGCCGACGATCAACGGCGAGCTGACACTGAGTGACGCCATCTCGCAAGCAGGCAGCATCAATCCTGCAAGCGCGGACGCGGCTCATATATTCGTCATTCGCGGGTCTCTGGGCGAAAAGCCGCAGGTCTATCACTTGAATGCACGATCGCCCGTCGCCATGGTGCTTGCCAACCAGTTCACGTTGCGGCCTAAGGACATCGTATACGTGGACGGCAACGGGCTCGTCCGCTTCAACCGCTTCCTGACTTTGCTGCTCCCCGCGATCGACGCGGGGCTGACAGGCGCTGTATTGACGAAGTGAGCGGCAGTGTCGATCGGTTTGGTTGACAACGGGAAAGTGAATTCTTGGCGCAGCGCTACCTGATTGAATCGGGGGATCGAACATGCCTTACATCGATGTTGATACTGCCGGGGCCGACGGGTCTTTCGCATTGGTACCGGACCTCGCGAAGCAGAGCACTCGAATCGGACTGCTGTTGCTCAAAGACTTTTCATTCTTGTCGGTCGCGATGGTGAGCGAGGTGTTCCAGGCGGCCAACCAGATCGTCTTTGCCCAGACGGGAAAATCTCTGCGCTATGACATTCGCCTCCTATCGCTCGACGGGGGAGATGTCGCCTGCGCGTCTTCGGCGAAGGCGTGCACGGATCGGCTCGATCCACTCACGGTTGGGGGGATGCATGCGATCTTCATCATGGGAAAAGAAACGGAGAGCGATACGGCGCGCGATCGGCGTCTCATCAAGTTATTGCGTTTGCTTTATCCGAATACCGCGCCGACGGATGAGTCCCGAGCCGGTAGCGCATTTGGAACTGCCGGCATACCGCGACCGCGCGTGTCGGCGCTCGGTCACCGGATCAGCGAGGGTAAGCATGTCAAGCAGGGACTCTCGAGCGTCAACGACGATCCCTATGAGGCGATGTGCGCGGCGCTGATGCAGGTCAAGCGGGATTGGGGGCTCGACATCGCCACCCGACTTGCGGAGCGCTTGTCTCCGGGTTTCGGCAGCGAGCTCGCCCCGCTGCTACGTCAGGTCAACGGCAAAACAGTCGGCGACAAGGTGCGCGCATCGGCACGCTGGCTCCTCGCGCACTGCGAGCAATCCGTCACCATCTCCGACGCAGCGGAATTCGCAGCCATGAGCGAGCGTAATTTCCTGCGGTGCTTCAAGCGCGAAATGGGCATCACGCCGTCGGAATTCCTCCTGCAGACGCGGATGGACCTGACTTGTCACTTGCTTGCGAAAACAAACCTGCCGGTCGACAACATCGCACGTTGCACAGGCATGCGTAATGGCGATCGGCTCGCGAAGATGTTCCGCAAACGCTTTGCTGTGTCGCCTACAGAGTACCGGGTTCACACTCAACTCCGGAATGAGGACGCCGGAAGCCCGACTTGCTCTCCCCCCATCGGGTACGCGCAAAGTTCCCTGGAAAACGCACGGGCTGAACTGGAGTGCGAAGAGTGAGCCATGTCGAGAAAGCTGGGCACGTCCGCGGTAGTAATCGGCGGCGCACACAAAGAAACGCGAGTCGGCGTGCCGACGGCACAGGCGTCGCCGCCGCGCGGCTGCGGGTTCTCGTGTACAGCTTGAACTACGCACCTGAGCTGACGGGTGTGGGGAAGTATTCGGGCGAACTCGTCGAGTCGCTCATCGAGCACGGCGGTGAAGCGGCAGTCGTTGCTGCGCAGCCGTATTACCCGGGGTGGAGAATCCTCGACGGGTTTCGCAATCGGTACGCAATTGAGCGCACGCGGCCTGACGTCACGGTCTATCGATGTCCGCTTTATATTCCGGCCCGGCCGAGTGGAGTCAAACGTCTTCTTCACCACGTCAGCTTCGTGACCGCAACGTTGCCGATCATCGCGCGCCTTCTCTTCTGGAGGCCCGATGTGATTTGGGTCGTCGAGCCCAGCTTGATGTGTGCGCCGATCGCGCTCGCTGCCGCGCGGGTCGTCGGCGCGAAGTGCTGGCTGCACGTGCAGGACTACGAGATCGACGCAGCGTTCGGGCTCGGGCTCGTGAAACAGGCATGGTTGAAAAGAATGGCGCTCGGAGTCGAGCGGTGGTTGATGCGCCGGTTCGATGTCGTGTCGTCGATTTCCATGAAGATGGTCGAGCGTGCGAAAGCAAAAGGCGTGGATTCGCACAGGCTGGTCGTGCTTCCCAACTGGGTTGATATCACGGAACCGCGCAGCGATGGAGGCGGGGACCGGTACCGCAAAGAACTCGGAATTGCGCCGGGCACGAAGATTTGCCTGTACGCCGGGAACATGGGGCAGAAGCAAGGTCTAGAAGTGCTGGCCGACGCGGCTCGGCGGCTCGCGCGGCGTACCGACGTCCGATTCGTGTTCTGCGGCGAAGGCTCGGGGCGGCAAGCCTTGCTCGAGCGGTGCGCTGGACTGCCGAACGTGACCTTTCTGCCGTTGCAGCCTGCTCATCGCTTCGCGGAATTGCTCCATTTCGCCGACATCCATCTCTTGCCCCAGCGTGCCGACGTCGCTGACCTCGTCATGCCCTCGAAGCTGACCGGAATGCTGGCGAGCGGGCGGCCGATCATTGCGATTGCGGAGAAAGGAACGGAGGTCGGCACCGTGGCGTCGCAATGCGGCGTGGCTGTCGCGCCGGGCGATCCGGAAGCGTTCGCCAGGGCGATCGAGTCCATGCTCGATGAGCCGGAGCTTGCAAGCCGGTGCGGCATGCAAGGGCGTCAATACGCGATCGCGAACCTCGATCGCCGGCGCGTGATGGAGCGTTTTGTGAGTTCTCTCGTGCAGTTGTGCAGCACTTGAGGACGAGCGCTGTCTATTTAGGGAAAAGCGATGAAACCACTAGATCAACCACAGAGCAATTTCTTGCAACCCGAGGACGATACGCTCTCCATCACGGATTGCGTCGATTTCCTGATAGACGTCCGCTGGTCGATTTTGATTTCTGCCATTGTTGCCACGCTGCTTGGTACGGCGTATGCGTTGCTGGCCAAACCTGCGTATCGGGCAGATCTGCTGTTTCAGGTCGAAGAGGCTTCGCCGGATTCCGCAAAGAGCTTGCTCGGCGACGTCTCGTCGCTCTTCGATATCAAGACCGCAGCGGCGACAGAGGTCGAGATCTTGCAATCTCGGCTGGTGGTGTCGCGAGCGGTCGACGCGGTTCATTTGTACTACACCGCCGAGCCTCGGTATTTTCCCGTGATCGGTGCCTTCATCGCATCGAGGAACAACGATTTATCCACTCCCGGCATCTTAGGGTGGGGAGGCTTCGCGTGGGGGCGAGAGCAAATCGACCTCGGCGCGTTCGACGTTCCGGAGAGTCTGTACGGCAAACCGTTCGACCTCGAATATCTCGGGCACGATACCTATCGGCTGAACACGCCCGATGGCGATCATGCATTCGAAGGGAGAGTAGGGGCGCACGAGACGTTTCACTTTCCCGCAGGCGACATTGCCCTGGAAGTTGCGTCGATTTCCGCCAAGCCGGGCGTTCGATTCACGCTGACGCGCGCATCGCGGCTGCAAACGATCGAGAAATTGCAAGGCGAGCTCAACATCTTCGAGAAGACCAAGCAGTCCGGCGTGATCGAGGTGACGCTCGATTGCGCGCAGCGGGTTCAGTGCAGAGACGTCCTGCATGCGATCGGCAAAGCATACATCGCACAGAATATCGAGCGCAAAGTCGCCGACGCCGAGCAGTCCTTGGCATTTCTCAACGAGCAGTTGCCGGAGTTGAAGAAGCAGCTCGAGGACTCCGAGGAAAGGTACACGCGGTTTCGGGGCGAACACGGAACGATCGACCTCAGCGCCCAGGGACAGCAGATGCTTCAGCAGTCCTCCGGGATTCGGGAGCGATTGCTCGAGTTGCGCGTGCAAAAGCAAGATCTGCTGACCCGCTTCTCGCCGACTCATCCGAGTGTGGTCGCACTCGATAAGCAAATCGAGGAGTTGGAAGGGTTTGCCGGCCAGTCGGAGGAGGAAATCAAGCAGTTGCCGAACATGGAGCGGCAAGCGGTGGGGCTCATGCGTGACGTTCAAGTCAATACTGAGCTCTATACGAGTCTGCTTAACAGCGCCCAGCAGTTGAAGCTGATCAAAGCTGGCAAGACCGGTACTGTGCGTCTCGTCGACGATGCGGCGGTGCCGGAGTTGCCAGTGAAGCCAAAACGCGCGCTCATCGTCGGTCTTTCCCTGGTTATCGGGATCGTGATGGGAGTGGTTATTGCGCTTGCGCGCAGGATCTTCGCCGCAGGGTTATCGGATCCGCATGAAATTGAGCAGCTTACGGGGCTCAATGTCATGGTGACCGTTCCGCACAGCGAGCCGCAAGAGGTGCTTTCTAGCGAGGCGCGGCGGCGTGGGGCGCCAATGACTCTACTCGCCGACCGCGAGCCGCACGATCCCGCAGTCGAGAGTTTGAGGAGCTTGCGTACGGCTTTGCAGTTTGCGATGCTCGGCGCCCGAAACAACGTCGTGATGTTGGCGGGTCCCACCGCTGGCGTTGGCAAGTCGTTCATTTCGGCGAACCTCGCCGAGGTTTTGGCCGCGGGTGGTAAGAAAGTCCTGCTGATCGATGGCGATTTGCATAGGGGGCATTTGAACGAGTACTTTCAAGCGCCGCGCGAGGACGGTTTATCTGAATGGATGGTCGGGAGGAAGACCATCGACGAGGTGATTAGACGTGACATCGGAAGTGGCTTCGATTTCATTTCGACCGGGTCCTTGCCGCCGAACCCTTCGGAGCTCGTCTTATCGCAGGCGCTGCGCGCGGGACTCGAGACGGTCGGCAAGCGCTACGACATCGTGCTCATCGATTCTCCACCGGTTCTGCTGGTGTCGGATGCACAGGCGCTGGGCACGCTTGCAGGCACGGTCTTCATCGTCACCCGCGCCGAGGTCAATCGGCTCGGTGAAATCGAGGAGTCGATAAGGCGTCTCGCGCTCGCGGGCGTCGGCGTGAAAGGTGCGGTGCTAAACGGGATCAAGCTCAATACCAGCCATCGCACCTACGGTTCCAGATATAGCCGTTTTAAGCACAATCAGTACGCGTACTACACCTATAGGAACCAGAGCAGGGTTTGAGTCAGGGCGAGGGGCCGCCTTAGACGCTCTCTCGCCATGTTGCAGGCCATCCTTCACGAGGTCTCTATGACAAAGCTGTTGCCCGTCTGTTGCGCGCTGATCCTTTATGCTGCGTATAGCTTCGGGGCAGATTCATCGCCTTATTCGGGGGCTCATGGCGGCGCATTTGCAAACGGCAATACCGGTTACTCAGAAATCGACCGATCGACCAACCCGGGGATCGCCGGCCGCCGCACGGGCAGCACGCTTCAAAAGGACCTGTGGCAAATTCGCCATGCCGCGGCAGCGGACGACCACGGGTTGCGGCCGAGGGCCGCCCAGCAGGCGGGCGGCCTTGCATACGATCTTCACGAACGCGCGGGTGCTCTTTCGACATCGCTAGCGGAGTTGTCTGCGCAACATACGCCGCCGCTGCCGAAAAAATCCTTCCTGGCTGCGCGCAAAGCCAAGAATCACGTATCGCTGCGCGAATGCAGCGGGTACGCAACCAACGTCTGTCCCGCAAACTTCCGCTAAACCACGCGCGGGCCGGCTCGCGCGTCGCTCTTCAGCTATGCAGCTAACTAATCTATTGCGGTCGATCGGGTTTCCGCAAGTCACCGTGCGAGCCGGCTTTGGCGCCAGCGCGGCGACCTGGGTGCTGTTGCAGCAGGGATTCGTGCGCGCGCTAGTTGCGGCGAAATTCTTGTTGCTCGGGCGCATTCTCGGGCCGGCAGCGATCGGCAGCATCAGTGTGGCTCTGCTCGCAATCGCGATCGCCGAGTCCCTTTCGGATACAGGCCTCGCGCAGGCGATCGTGCAAGGACGAGACGATCCCACTCGAGCGGAACTCGGTGCGGTCCTGACGACGCTCGCGACGCGCGGCGTATGCATCGCGGCGTGCCTCCTATTGCTCGCTCCATCCATGGCGAATGCCTTTCATCTCGGCGGGGCGCTGATGCTGTTGCAACTTGCGGCGGTGCCGCCCCTGATTCGAGGCCTTGCATCGCCGGCCTACTTCGTCACGCAGCGTGAGCGTCGCTTTGCGCAGGTCGCCGGTGTTGAAATATCGGTAGCGCTCGTGGATTGCTGCTCGAGTGTGGGTATGGCCCTGGGTGGCGTGGGGGCCTATTCAGCGCTGATCGGCGCGATCGCCGGGGAGGCGTTGAAAACAACGCTGACGTGGACGACGATGACCCCGAGACCTCAGCTTCGTCTTTCGTGGTCAGGCATTGGACATTACATCGGCTTCAGTCGTTGGATTTGGGCGTCCAGTGTAATCAACCTGCTTCTCAATCAGTTCGATAAGGTTATCGTGGCACGGCTGCTCGGGCCGTCGGAGCTCGGGGCATATCAGATGTCATCGAGGCTCGCGCAAATGCTGCTCGCCGACGCCGCAATCGCCATGTCGCAATATCTTTTCCCGACCTTCTCCGCAAGTCACAGGCAGGACCCGGCAAAGGCGGCGCGCGTATTCAAGCAGTATCTTGCGCTTGCAGCCTTTGGGTTGACGGCGATCGTTTTGGTATTGCGTGCATTCGCCGTACCGTTCCTGGCATTGCTGCTCGGCCAATCGTGGCTGGGTGCTGCCCCGCTTTTCAGAATCTTTGTTGTCAATATGGCTATTGGTGCGCTCATTGCGGTACTCGTGGCGTATCTGCGCGCCGTGGGCGACGCGAAAGCGGCGACACGCGGTTCGCTACTCCAGGTCATCGTTCTTGCCGTGACGGTACCGATTGCGACAAAGTACTACGGCGTCGTCGGGCTTGCATGGTCCATGACTGCAGGTCTTGGCGCCGCAGCGGCGCTGATGCTCTTTCGGCTCGCCAGGAGGGCATGATGCGAATACTTCATGTGGTGCTGGCGCCGCGCTTGTCCGGCGCGGAAGTGCTAGTCAAGGACCTCGCGGCCTATCAGCGCCGTCAAGGGCATCCGGTCTGTGTCGCGTCGCTGTTGCCCGAAGAGGACGACTTCACTGTCATGCGGGCTGCCCTCGATGAAAGCGGCGTAGTGTGCCGATTTCCACAGAAACGATATCGCCTGGCAGGAAAGCTGTGGCATCTCTTGCGCGTCGTTCGACGTTTTCGACCGGACGTGGTTTTTGCGCACGCGACTATTCCGTCGTTCTATGCCCGTGCGCTCCCCATCGCTGTGCCGATCGTCTACGTCATGCATTCGGCCACGAATGATTTCGCGCATCCGGTGTTCCGCTGGATAGAGCGGCTATTGCGCCGACGCGCGCGCGCGGTGATCGGGGTTTCGCAGGCGAACGTCGATGACTATGTTGCGGCGGTCGGTGCTCA
>CAYPWK010000124.1:0-13317 GCA_964414365.1 uncultured Burkholderia sp. | reverse complement strand
TCGGCGCATGGACGAACCAGTGCGACATCGAGCAGGCGCCGTGGTCCGTCGTTAAATTGACCCGCACCGTGCGGCAGTCGACGCGTAACGGTCAGTCGCGGACTTGACCGACGGCGCCAATCGTGACGATCTGGAAGGCAACACCGAACGACCGGAGTCGGCCGACCGTCTACGGCCACGACAGATGCGCAAGGTCCGGTCAGGGACCGCATAATTTGCCGCTGCTGCCGTGCCAGAATCGCCTCTTGCGTGCGACCCGCGCTCGTAGCCTGCCGAGGGGAGGTTAAATGTATCGAAGCACCGACGTGAACAATTTTCGACTCCCCACCGCGGTCGAAAGGCAGTTGATGGCCGAATTGACAATTGCGGATTTTCCGGGGCGAGCGGAAGTGAAAGACCAACTTGTGCATTGCACGGTTCGGCTATTGGATGAAGATGGCAGTCTCGAGTTGCGCGTAGAGGACTCGGCTTCGGCCCCGGTCACGTCACGCGTGCCAACAGAGCTTTATGGTCCTGACGCAGACGGTGTACAAATCAGCGTGCTCTTGCACGTCGTTCAAGGACGCTGTCAGGAGATCGAGATATACAAGGTCGACGGAAGTCCAATCCGACAAATGCCGACAAGCTGGCAGCGCTTTATACCCTGCCCGGACTAATCGCTCACTGGCGAGCATGCGCTTGAGGAGATGCCAATTTACCACTATCGCCAGTCATGAAGTGTTTTGCTGATTTGCACCCATTCGTGCCTTGGACGCGCGAATGTATGCGTCTGTCTGCCACTCCTCGTAACCTAGAAGAAACCCCTCCATGCGTTCAAGTGACTCGTTCCAGCCAGTCACTTGTGCCGCATGCCAAAGAAGGATGTACGCGTCGATTCGCCACGCTTCATCAGGTCGCGCATACAAAACGCGCCTGATGCGGTATCCTTGGAGAACGTCTATGCTGACGTATTCTCTCTTTACAAATCGTCCAGCCAACACGTAGCGATCAAATAGCCGTTCGGGAATTACACTTTCCTCTGTCAAAGACGGATGATATTCCGAGAAAACAGCAAGGGGTTTCACGCCGTCAAGCATCAGCGCAAGCTCCCGATTGGTGTGGATTTGGTAAGGAAGGTCGTCAAGCCAAGAGCGGGGTCTCAGAATTGATGACTCCTCAACCGAGAAACCGAAATGCGATGCGATTGTTGCGGTCTCTCGCGCATCCAACTCGTAGACACCATGCGAGTCAAAGGCTTCGTGATCCAACAAAGAAGCAATGACAGACGGACCTGCCGCTTCGATGGCAAAGCTCTGTGTAGGGCACGCCGTGGTCGAATCGATGATTTCCAGGATGAATTTAACGACCATAGAGGCGATCCTCGTGAGTTGGGCGACGAACTGGAGCTACGGACCAAGCGGATAGGAATCCCATACGGTCCGGTACGTAACGATTTCGCCAACAGTAAATTCGGTCAGGTATATTGTTTCTCTGTCGAGTTTCAATACTCAGGTTCATTCACGCGAGAAATGAGTTCGGGAATTCGTGCTCTCGTGCGTTCTACTTCGGCTCTGCCCGTTTCACATCACATTCCACTCTTCATCGTCCGGTGTACGGCTCCCCGCACCATAAGAACAGAGGCCGTCGGCCCGTACGGTCAAGACATTGCCCGACGCCCGCTCGTATAGCAGCCACTGCTCATCTGAAGGGTCGTCCCCATACGGCCACGTTTTCAGCTCGCCGCCTCGATCGAAAGCGAACGCCCACGATCCGGGAGTTGCGCCCTTCGCAACGGAGAGCACCTTCTGACCCTCTAGTCGCTCCGTTGCGAACGCGATGGCATCGGCCGGAGATTCGCTATCGGCAGCCTCATTGCCGCTAAGCGCAATGGACCAGTTGCAGCAATAGACCCACAAATGCCAGTTGCCGGTCACATAAACGCGTCTGCGCCCTAAATTTTCTCGGACCTTTCGCGACGCATCAGTTGAGGCACTTCGCGGCTCTCTTAACTGAAGCTCAGGTTGTCCGAACTCCAAAGTGAGAAAGCTTCCATAGCCCTTCTTTACGGACCATGCGGGATTTCCGTAGACGGGCGACCAGATTCGATTGAAGTCTGTGAGGTCCAATTCTCAGTCCTTTTCGTCATCCGGATCTATCGGTTCCTCAGCTTCACCAGAAAGCAGGTCCGATAGTTCCGTGGCAGAAAGCCGCTTCATTTTCTTCTCGAGCTTGCGATCGTATCGCCGGTCGTTTGACTCCGACGCCCGCGCCTTGCGGGCGTACAGCTGCATGAAGCGACCGAGCTCGCCAGCGAGCCGAGATTTTGTGCGTTTCCTAATCATGCATCGATGTTACGCCGCTCCAGGTAGTACCTACCGTACACATGCACACCGATCGTCAACGATTTCAACACTGCGGTCGAGCGACTGCTTCTGGCCCGCGAGCTGCCCGACGAGGCCGAATTCGGCGCGCCCAGCGGAGCGAGCGTCCTCCCGGCAGGCCGGAGGTGACACAATTAATTCGCGCGATCAAAACCCTTGCGCTGCAAGGCCTCCGTCCTCGGCGGGGTCTCGCGGGTGCGAATTGACACAATTATTGTCGCAACGGTGACAGTTTTAATACGGTCTACGCCAGGTCGAACGCAGTATCAAACAGAACCATCTGTAGCCGTACCCACACGCCGAGTCGCGCTTCGATGTAGGCGCGCTTCGCAATGGCAGCACCTTCAAGGACCGCCGCTTCCAGGTACTCGCTCATCGCTCTCTGCGCCGCAGCTGCCACGGCTCAGCGTCTTATCACGTCCCCCGACAATCTCTTGATGGTCAGTCGTTAGCTGCTGAGGCGTTCCCGCAACGCATTCTTGTTCAGCTTGCCCACGCTGGTCTTTTCCAGCGCATCGACAAACTTCACGACTTGCGGCACGGCATATTTGGAAATTAGCCCTTTCTCGCTGAAAGCAAGCACATGCCGCCTGATATCCTCTTCCGTAATCGGGGTCGCACTATCCTTGCGCGGCACCACCAACACCGCCGGACGTTCGCCCCACTTCTCGTCGGAAATACCGACGACCGCCACTTCGGCCACGGCCGGATGCGTGGAAATCAGGCTCTCGATTTCCAGCGACGATATCCATTCACCACCGGATTTGATGACGTCCTTGATGCGATCAGTGATTTGCACGAAGCCATCCGTGCCGATTCGCGCAACGTCCTGCGTGTGCAGGTAATCGCTGGTCCACAAGCGAGTCGACGCCTCCGGATTGTTCAGGTACCCCTGGGTCGGCGCGCGTACGACGATCTCACCGCTCGCGCTGCCATCACGCGGTACGTCGCGCATGCTCTCGTCGACGATACGCAGATCGACCAGCGGCACCGGCAATCCGGTCTTACAACGCAGACGGAGCGCTTCGTCAGTATCGACCGGCCCGCCGTGGGGCTTAAGTTGAGCAAGCGTCAGCACCGGACAGGTTTCCGACATGCCGTAGCCCGTGAATACATCGATGCCGTGCGCCAAGGCCTCACTCGCGAGCCCCTGAGAAAGTGGCGACCCCCCGATGACGACCTTCCACTTGCTGAAATCGGTTGACGGTGCTTCGGGGCACCTCAATAGCATGTGCAAAATAGTGCCGACACAATGCGAAAAGGTTACGCCCTCATTGCGTATCAACTTTACGATGCGTTCAGGCATGTACCGTCCCGGGTAAACCTGTTTTACACCCATCAAAGTGGCGATATACGGCATGCCCCATGCGTGAACATGAAACATCGGAGTCAGTGGCATGTAGACATCGCCGCGATGGAAACGTTGTCCAGACTCGGGACCCGCGAGTGCCGCCATCACGCTGAGGGTATGCAGAACGAGCTGCCGATGAGAAAAATATACGCCCTTTGGAAGGCCCGTGGTACCCGTCGTGTAGAACGTCGTCGCACGCGTGTTTTCGTCGAAATCGGGGAAGTCGTAACATTCGCAGCTCGATGCAATCAGTGCTTCGTACTCTTGCGCAAATGATATTTTGGGTGATGCAGACCCGGCGCCCTCCTCGTCGATCAACACCATCGTGCGCACGGTTTCCAGCTTGTCGCGAAGTGACTCGACGATCGGCAGAAAATCCGAATGAACGAGGAGGACATCGGCTTGCGCATGATTGATCGTGTAAGCGATCTCGGCCGGCGAGAGCCGCACGTTCACAGTCTGCAAGATGGCGCCCATCATCGGCACGGTGAAATAGCACTCGAGATACCGGTGACTATCCCAATCCATGACGGCGACGGTCATACCCTTTTGTACGCCGAGCTTTTGCAGTCCGTTCGCCAGTTGCGCGATGCGCATCTTGAACTGTGCGTATGTCATGCGCACTCGCCCTTGATAAACGATCTCCTGACTCGGCGCGTGAGCCAACGGCGTGTGCAAAAGTTGCTTGATCAGCAATGGATAAGTACAAGAGGACGGCATTTCGTCCTTCACCTCGTCGGACATCGTGTTCTCCACAATTTTCGATGGGACGTCACCCATCGCATATGTAAGCGCCGCTGTCGTTGCGCCGCCGGCATACAGCCTCGGACAGCGCCCACCGTACTCAGAAGATCAGAACCGATAGCCGACCGAAACGAACGAAACAAGCGGGTTGATTCTCACTTTGGCGGAGGTCGATACGCTACCCAACGCCGATCGGGTGGTCAGCGTGGCCGTTGTCGACAACCAGACATACGAAACAGACAAGCCCACCGACCAATGCTTGCCGATGTTGTACGTGAGGCCAGCATTGACGATCGGTGCAAAGGAACTTTTTAGCGACGCTGACGTGGGCCCTTCCAGGGCCGTCCCCGTTGTCGGCGACCCGAGAAACTGGCCTGCGGCGATTGGTCGGCTCAACTCGACGTTCTTGAACCACACGTACGAGATGCCCGCGCCCACATAGGGACGCAAGCGCGCCCCCGATTCCCCAAAGTGGTATTGAGCCAGCAGCGACGGGCCCCATACTCGGGCGCTGCCTAGCTCCCCGAGCGCGGAAAGCGAGCCAGTGCCGCTCAGTCGCAGCTTAGGCGGTAGGCCCAGAAGCGTCTCGACCGCGATATGGTCCGTCACAAAGTATCGCGCCGAGAGCGCGACCGTATCGGCTCCCGAAACCGATGCACCGCTTCCCGGGATGGTGGCCGAAGTGCCGAGTGCATTCACCGTCAACGGATCACTCGAATCTTGAGGCGCCAGGTGCATCCAGCCCGCGTTGACCACCCAATTACCCGTCGATTGAGCATGAGCCGATGAAATCGCAAAAAGCGACAATGCAGCCGCCACACCGATACATTTCATGTTGTCTCCGATATCTAATTTGCGCAACTTTGCGCAGCCCATGCCTGGACATCGCTGCCCGATAGACCGGAGGCACAAAGTGATGATGGACGTCTATGTGATGCACAGCATTCGCCGGCGCGTTCGATTGGACGGTCTAAGCTGCGGACTCCGACTCTCGCGCTTTCAATAGATCCAGCGCGACGTCGACAATCATGTCTTCCTGTCCCCCAACCATGCGGCGTTTGCCGAGCTCGACGAGGATGTCCACAGCTTTGATCTTGTATTTCCTCGCGGCCACTTCCGAGTGACGCAGGAAACTTGAATAGACGCCCGCATAACCGAGCGCGAGCGTCTCGCGATCGACGCGTACCGGGCGATCCTGCAGTGGACGCACGATGTCGTCGGCCGCGCCCATCAGTCCGTATAGATCGCAGCCGTGGCTCCAGCCAAGGCGAGCAGCCGCTGCGATGAAGACTTCGAGCGGCGCGTTGCCCGCCCCAGCCCCCATTCCCGCGAGACTTGCATCGACGCGATCGCAGCCCTCTTCGACGGCCACGATCGAGTTCGCCACACCCAGACTCAGATTGTGGTGCGCATGGATACCCGTCTGGGTTTCAGGCTTGAGCACATCTTTGAAGGCGCGCATACGATCGCGTATGTCGCTCATGTTCATCGCGCCGCCGGAATCGACCACGTAGCAACAATTCGCGCCGCAGTTTTCCATCAGCTTCGCTTGCGCCGCCAGCGCGCGGGGCGTTTGCATGTGACTCATCATGAGAAAGCCCACAGCCTCCATGCCCAGTTCACGCGCGTACTCGATGTGCTGCTTCGAGATATCGGCTTCTGTACAGTGCGTGGCGACCCGCACGACCCGCGCGCCGGCGTGGTACGCTCCTTTCAAATCGTGGACGGTCCCGATGCCGGGCAACAGCAGCGTCGCGATCTTCGCGTGTTTCACTACACTCGCGACAGCCTCGATCCACTCGACGTCCGTATGTGCGCCAAAGCCGTAGTTGAAGCTGCCACCTTGCAGCCCATCGCCGTGTGCCACTTCGATCGAGTCGACCTTGGCTTCGTCGAGCGCTATCGCGATCTGCTTTGCTTGCTCGACGCTGTATTGGTGGCGAATCGCATGGCTGCCATCGCGCAGCGTCACGTCTGAAATATAGAGCTTCTTGTCCATATGCCCTGAACTCACTTGAGGTTAGCCAGCAGGCGAGCGGCGACCCTCTCGGCCGTGACCTTGGCCGCGCTGGTCATGATGTCGAGGTTGCCGGCGTAAGCGGGCAGATAATGAGCGGCGCCTTCGACTTCGAGGAAGATCGAGGTCTTGATACCGCACTGCGATCACCGACCCCGGGTATCCGGATCGGCCGATCGGCCTCGATGCGGTCGAATTGCACGCGCTGCTTCAAGCGGTAGCCGGGTACGTACGACTGAACGGCCTCAGCCATGCGCGCGACCGATTCTTCAATTTCGCGCTCGTCGGCGAATTCGCTTAGCGTGTAGACCGTATCCCGCATGATGAGCGGCGGCTCGGCCGGATTCAGCACAATGATCGCCTTTCCCTTGGCGGCGCCGCCCACCACCTCGATGGCCCGAGAGGTCGTCTCGGTGAACTCATCGATGTTGGCGCGCGTGCCCGGCCCGGCGCTCTTGCTCGATATGGATGCGACGATCTCGCCGTAGTGGACTTTCGCTATCCGCGATACAGCGGCTACCATGGGAATCGTGGCCTGACCTCCGCAGGTCACCATATTCACGTTGAGCGCATCGAGATGACGCTCTCCGTTCACCACCGGGATGCAGTACGGCCCGATGGCGGCCGGCGTCAGGTCCACGAAGCGAATGCCGGGCTTTAGCGCACGCAGGAACGCGTCATTGCGCGTATGCGCCGCAGCCGACGTCGCGTCGAATACGATGTCGATGTGCTCAAACACGGGCATCCGGCTGAGCCCATCGACTCCCTCATGCGTCGTGGCGACTCCGAGGCGTGCAGCCCGCTGAAGTCCGTCCGACGCCGCGTCGATCCCCACCATCGCACCCATCTCGATGTGCTCGCCGTGACGCAGGATCTTGATCATCAGGTCAGTGCCGATGTTGCCGCTGCCGATAATGGCGACTTTCAGTTTCTTGCTCATCGGTCCCGCCCTCATCCAATCCGGCAGCTGACGCCGCCAAGCGCGCCGATCTGCGCATGAATCAAGTCGCCCTGAACAACGGGCGCCATCGGACCAAGCGCGCCTGACAGAATTACGTCGCCGGCCCTCAGCCCTTGCCCTCGTTGCGCCATCGTGCGCGCGAGCCAGTACACCGCTCTTAGCGGATGTCCCAAACACGCGGCGCCGCCGCCCGTTGATACGACCTTGCCTTGCTGCGTCATCGACATGCCTAGATCGCCAAGCGAAAGCTGGCCAATCGATATCGGCTGATGACCGAGCACGTAGAGGCCGCACGATGCGTTGTCGGCGACGGTGTCCTCTAGCGTGATTCGCCAATCCGCGATCGCGCTGTCTACGATCTCGAGTGCAGGCAATGCATACGCCAGAGACGACAGAACCAAGCCGTAGCTCGGCGCCTCTTCTTCGATATCGCGCCCGACGACGAAGGCCACTTCCGCTTCGATTTTCGGCTGCAACAGTTGCGACATCGGAATCTCATCGCCATTGAGATACTCCATGTCGTCGAAGAGCACGCCGAAGTCCGGTTGATTGACACCCAGTTGGCGTTGCACAGCGACCGATGTCAGGCCGATCTTCTTGCCGACGATGCGCCGGCCGATGGCCATTTGGGCTGCCGTATTCGTTTCGGCAACGGCGTAGGCCGCTTCCAAGCCGGCAATGCCGAAACGGGTGGAAATCGGATCAATAGGCGTTCGCGTCGCGCGCGCATGACTCAGCGCTTCAGCCGCCGCCTGAATAGCTGTTTGATCGATGGATTGGGACATGGCAGTGAAAGTGATATTCGTGGATCAAGCCGCTTTGGCAATGGATGGCGCACTCGTCGACGGGCGCGCGGCGCCCAATCGCAGCCCAGGACGCAATCCAAGCTCATCGCGCAGGCACGTTATGGCGCCATTGAGTTCGGTGACCGGAACGACGCCGAAAGCGAAGCGGTCGGGCCTCAAAATGGCGATGGCCTCTGTGCCGAAACCTGCCTTTTTGAACCAGTCGACCATGTCGCCGCTGATGTCTTCAACTTCGGTTGCGCTATACACGTTATCGCGCTCGACGCCGCTGAGGCCCTGCGGTCGCCCGCCGTACGGATACAGCGTGACGCACCGCGTCGACAGCGCCTTCAATGTTTCCGACGACGCTTGGTCGAGATGGCGAACGGGATCGACGTTCAGACCTACTAATGAAAATCCATGCCCGAGCAGGTCATCCATCCGCTGTCGCGCGCCGTTGAAGAGACGGACTTCGGGCTGAGGAGCCAGCGCGCCTTCCGGGCCGGTGCGGCGCCGACGCGGCAAGCCGAAATACGCATTCTCCCTATAGACGGGCTTCGGTTTAAAGCCGCCCTCCTGGAACCAGCGCCTGAGCGGCGGAACCGTGCGGATCGCCCCGAGCGAGACGTCGCGTAAAAGCGTCGCGAACGGATTGCGTGCCGACACGACGTTCTTGAGTAAGACCGACACATCGATCATCGCTTTCGCGTGCGCGTGACGCTCCGATTGATACGTGTCCAGCAACTTCTCGGCGGCAACGCCGCGCAGCACCAGGTCAAGCTTCCAGCCCAGGTTGTAGGCGTCGCGAACGCCGGAACTGGCGCCTTGCCCCATGAATTGCGGCGTCATATGCGCAGCATCGCCCGCGAGCAGAATGCGATCGGCCCGCCATTTCGCCGCGATCAGCGCGTTGAACGTGTACACGAGCTTGCGCTTGACGTCGAACTGATCGGGATCGACGAACATCGACAGGTACTTGCGCACCGTCTGGGGCCGCTCCATGTTCTCTTTCGTTTCTCCCGGCATCAGCATGAATTCGAAACGATGGAACTTGTCGGGCTGGACGCAGCTAACAACCGGCAGCTTCGGATTCACCACGAAGTTGAAGTACGGTAGATGACGCAATGCATCGGTTCCCGGCTTACGCTCGAGATCCACGACGAGCCAGGGTTCCGGAAAGCTCTTTCCGGACATTTCAATGCCCAGTTTTGTTCTGATGACGCTGCGTCCGCCGTCCGCGCCCACCATGTAGCGCGCCCGCAGCGATCGAACGTCGGCATCGCCTTGCAAGCGGGCGCGAGCATCGGTGCTGTCGCTGAATCGGGCTTCGCGCGTGGCCTGATGCACGATGCTCACGCCGTCTGCGTCCTGGGAAAAATCGACCACTTCCCTCCCCCGCCGCACCTCGACGTTCAGATAGCGCGATAGGGTTTCGGAGAGTGTCGTTTCCAGATACGGCTGATAGAAGAAATTGATGACCGGCCAGCCGAATGGCCGCCGGTGCGGCATGTACTGAGTGATCGGCGTGCCGTCCGGACGCACGAGTTGAATGGGCGTCTCCATCATCATCCGCGACTGCAGTTCGTCAGCCACGTTCAAATGCTGGAAGATGCGCATGCATTCGTCGTCGGTGTACACCGCACGGGCATTGCCGTAAAAAACCGGCTCTCGCTCCAGCACGACGACGTGATGGCCGGCCTGCCCGAGCATATGCGCCAGCACTAGCCCGGTGGGGCCCAGCCCAACGATCGCGACATCGCAGGCATCGTCCCGATGCGCCACGTTCATGGCTACTCTCCTTGTACGGTGAATTCCGGCTGCATCAGCGACGCAATGCCACGGCGAAGGCGGCCCAATTTGACGCGCAGACTGAGGTTTTCGGGGCGGTGCCCCCACAGGCTGATGCACTGATACGTGGTCGTCTGCCACGTGCGCTCGTCGACGACGATCGGGGTCCAGCCCAATTCGATTTCGAAGCCGGATGGCGTTTGGACATAGAACGACAGCTCGCGGTCATTAGGGTGTTGGCCGATAGTGTTGGCGATCGGATAGCCCATCGCACGACACCGCAGAAAGGCTTCAGTCACATCGTCGAGCGACGCGCACTGAAGATTCATGTGGTGAATCTGCGTGCGCAATGGGTTCAGGCGAACGCCTCGCGTCGAGGCAGTCGCAAACGAATGGTGACGTTCGTTGAGTCGCAGAAATGCGAAATCGAGATTCAGCCCGTCGATCTTGTCTTCGATTTCGTCGGAGAGCCGTGCGTCGAATACGTTTTTAAAAAACGCCTGCATGACCTCCGGCTGGCGCGTCGTCACGGCAACGTGTCCCATGCCCGCGCTGCCAGTCACGAAGCCGCTTGCCTTCATCCGCAACGGCAGATCGCTTAGCACCGCATTCGTGAAAAGTTCGGTGCGCAGCTTCTTGGGGCCAGCGAAAAACCAGAAGCGCTTCACGCCGCGCAAGGTGGCCTCGTCCGGACTTCCTTCCTGCACTCCGATGCCGCGCGCAGCGAGACGTGCAAGCGCTAGGTTGAGCGCCGCGTCGTCGTCCAATTGCCAGCCGATGGCGATGACATCTTCAGCGGCGCCTTCACGAACGATCAGTCGACGCTGATGCGCATCGATACGGCACGCGACCACGCCCCTCCAGGGAATATCGACGTGCAAGCCGAGCCCCTCACCAGCGAACATCGCCCATTCGTCCAACCGAACCGACTCAGCAAGTAGATAGCCCATACGAACGCGGCCAAATAGGCTGTTGGGTTCGGCCGCTGAACTTGTGGCGGTTGCGATGGTTGCCATGTCTGCAAGCTCCGGGACCGTTAATTGATGCGCGAGATTTGCGCTTGGACGCCGTCCCGCGCAAGGAACGCGAGTACGGCAGCGTTGAATTCGTCCGCTCGTTCCCACTGCACCCAGTGGCCGGTCTTGCTGAACAGATAGACGTCGCAATTCGGCATACGGCGCTGCAGCGATTCAGCTCCGCTCGGGCGGTTGACGCTGTCCTCTGTCCCCCACAGCACGAGCGTAGGGTTTTGCACCGACAGCAGACGTGGATCGCGCGTGAAGTCGATCTTCCGGAACTTCGGAATGCCCTTGGGGCCGCGTAGCGGCGGGCTGGCCACCACCTCAGGATCGATGCTGGACTTGAACCGTTCCCGGATCACGGATTCAGGAACCAGACTGCCGTCGTAAATCAGATCGCCGCGGATGAACCGGGTGAGCTTTTCGAGAGTCGGGCCTTCGCCGCTGTAGTAATTCAACAGACGTTTGAGCCCTGGCGTGGGTAACTGACGCGTCGTATTGACACCGCCGGGCCCCATCAACACCAAACGGCCAATTGCACTGGGGCGCTCCAGCGCCATACGAAGCGCGCATGCGCCTCCCAGCGAATTTCCAATCACGTGAGCGCGCCGGATACCTAGTGTGTCCAGCATCCCGAGCATGGCGGTGGCCAAATCCCCGAACGGATCGCTACGGTCGACGCCTTTGGTGGACTTTCCATAACCCGGCATGTCAGGCACCAAAACGCGGAAGTGACGAGCCAGCGCCTCAATGTTCCTCGAGTAATTGGAAACACCTGACGCGCCGGGGCCGCCGCCGTGAAGCATCAGCACCACAGGGCCGTCGCCTGCTTCCGTCAGAAAGATTCGCCTGGCACCAACCTGGACGGTGCGCTCGCTCGTCGCGAGATTGAAAGAAGGGGCATTCATGGCGTCGCTAACTCCGGGTTGCGCGAAGGATGAGTCATTGTATTGAGATATCTGTCATTATGACAATATTCTCGTTTTCACCTAGGAGGCGGCCGGAAGCAAGTGCCTCGCACCGTATAATCGCGATATGAACGAATGCACGACCGTTGATCATCGAACCCGAGTCGCAGCAGAACGCCGCGAGCGGATGCGCGCGCGATTGATTGAGAGCGCGATGCTGGTTTTTGCGGAAAAGGGAGTCGGCGCCAGCGTCATTCAGGACGTCATTGCGGCGGCAGGCGTTTCGCAGGGCACCTTCTACAACTACTTTCGAACGAACGAAGAGCTGCTCGAGGCGGTGACCCAGGAGCTCAACGACGAGCTGCTTCGCCTCATCGAAATCGAAGTGGGTGCGTATGACGATCCGGCACGGCGGATCGCGTGTGGCGTGCGGATGTTTCTACATGCGGCGCGCACTTACCCGCTCCTTGCGCGCTTCATTTGTGCAGCCGGCCTGCACGCTGCGGCGCCCAGCAGCTTGATCTACGTGTACCTCCCGGTCCATATCGAACAAGGGCTGGCCAAGGGCCGCTTCCGAGACGTCACCGTTGAAGTGGGGCTCGACTTGATTGCGGGGACTGCGTTGACGACGATCCAGCGTTTTGCCGACCAAGGGAACGATAGCGCGCCGCCCGAGCAGGCAGTGGCCGCCATACTCCGCGGCCTCGGGGTTCGCGCATCGGAGGCTCAGAAACTTGTGCAGACCGACCTGGTGCCCATTGTGGCGCCAGCCAGCTCGTTGCTGGAGCGCGGGCATGCAAGGATACAAAAGCAAACGCAGGCCACCACCACCAATTGAAGTCAGCACGAAAGACACGTCTGGTCGGATGCTGGTCAGGAATTTCCTTCTCCGCCAAAGAATTATTGATTGCCTACTGAAAAGCTCGAGCTCCAATTCATGGAGACGGTTGCATCTTGACGTCAATCGGCCGCAACCCCTTGCCGCTTAAGGCCCTCTATTGAGATATCCTTCCAAAATCGCAAAGTCCCAACTTTACTAGCAAATTCGTACCAACTTTACTTCGTTTGACAGATTCGCTCATTCAGGACTGCAGCCAATGGCCGGATCACTGGCGCCTTTTTTCAGTAAACGACGAGGTGCGCGCGGCGAAGCCCATCGCAATCGAGGGCGAGTATTGGGATGTGCTGCCCAACGAATCCGGGGCGCGAACGACTTCGCAGTGAACTAGCGCGTTTTCCGGAGCCAGCAGTTCCGGCACGATCGCGCGCAACGCTTCCCTATCCGTTTCATACGAGATGATGGCTTGCCGTATCTCAATATGCAGATTTTCATGAGTATGCTTTACCTCCGCTCGCGGCGTCCGCAGGCGCGAGATAGGCGACC
>CAYPWK010000123.1:7828-13327 GCA_964414365.1 uncultured Burkholderia sp. | reverse complement strand
CGACGTCATGGTGAACAACGCTGGTCTGATGGCGATCGCGCCACTGTCGCTGCGCAAGACTGACGAGTGGGACCGGATGATCGACATCAACATCAAGGGCCTCCTGTACGGTGTCGCCGCGGCGCTGCCGGTGTTCGAAAAACAGCAGTCGGGCCACTTCGTCAACATTGCGTCGGTCGTGGGTCTGAAGGTCTTCAGCCCCGGAGGCACGGTTTATTCGGGAACGAAGTTCGCGGTCCGCGCGATCTCCGAAGGTTTGCGGCACGAAGTGGGCGGCAACATCCGCACCACCGTCATTTCGCCGGGTGCGATCGACACGGAACTGAAGTTCGGTTCGGGCCACGACGACAGCCGGAGCTTTGTAGTCGACTTCTACAAGATGGCGATCCCCGCCGACGCGATTGCGCAGGCCATCGCTTACGCAATTGAGCAGCCCAGCTCGGTCGACGTCAACGAAATCGTGATTCGTCCCACGGTTCAGGACTTCTGAAGCGTGCCACTGCGGTGGCTGAGCGCCCGGCGGGCCAGAGTGCTTGTGACCCGTCCGGGCGCCAGTAACTGCGAAACCAGCCCGAATGACTTCATCGAGGAGTTCATCATGCCCGGAGCAGTTTTTTCTCTCGCGTTCGCCGCGTTCGCAATCGGAACGACGGAATTTCACGAACGCGTTCATCGACCTGATTGCCGAAAACGTCGACGTTGCCATCCGTTTTGGTGAATTGCAGGACTCGAGCCTCGTCGCACAGCGCGTGGGACGGAGCGTGCGGCACCTCGTCGCGTCGGCCGACTATGTGCGCAACCATGTCCTCCCCTCGAGGCCCGACGAGCTGAGCCAGCATCCCTGCGTGCTGATGAACGCGCGCAACAACGAGACGGAATGGCAACTGGTCAGCGGCCGCAAGGCGGCCCGGGTACACGTGAGCGGCCCCGTCGCCGCGCGTGACTTTCACATCGTCCATGCATTCGCGCTTCGCGGGCACGGCATCGCGCTGCTTCCGTCGAGCTATTGCGATCCGCATATCGCCAGCGGAGAACTGGTGCGTGTGCTGCCCGACTGGTCCTCGCAGGAGATATTCGTGCATGCCGTTTATCCGACTCGGCGCTTCATGCCGTCGAGGTTGAAAGCGTTTCTCGAAGCGCTGAAGGCGTGGAAGGGACCGCTTTGGCTTCCTCTGCGCTGAGGTGAAAGCGATCTTGTACTAACGCCAGCCAAGCGCCGGGGCAACATACGTAAGGATCGATTCGATCACGTGTGCGCAGTACTCCACGCCCAGTTGATTTGGCACGGTCACGGTCGTGCGCCAGGCTGGATTGTTAATGCAAAGGACCGAAGCAAGTTTCTAGTTGACGGCAGCGCGCAGCAGCCAACGCGCACTGTCGAGAGTGAGGTTCGAAAGGGGAACTACGTTCGCGGACCGCAGGTGCCGAAGTATCGCGATCCGGAAACTGGTGCGACGTGGAGCGGACGTGGCCGCGCCCCTGCGTGGCTTGCTGACGCCAAGGACCGAACAGCATTCCTGATTAGCGGGAATGAAAACGCCGCGTCCTCGGTGGCAACTGAGAAGAAGGCGGCGGTGAAGAAACGAGCCGTCAAGCGCGGCGCGACGAAGAAAGCGGCGCCAAAGACCAACGCTGCCAAGAAGACGGGTGCCACTACTGATGTGCCAAATTGAGCGGTTGCGGCGGTGGCGACCGGGAGGTCGGTCCGTCGCCGCTGCTTCGTTAGCGCCGTCTCATGGTGCCGCCGACTACCCGGGCGCGGTACAAGTAGTCTTTTTCCGGCCTCGTAATTTCATTTCATTCCGTTCCGGCCTCGCATTTCAATCGGCGCCGCCGTCTGTGGACGTTGTTCTGCATAGCCCGTCGATGTAGTCCGCCCACGCCTGCATGACACGGCGCCGGTCATCGTCGAAAGTTGTTCTGTCGTAGGCCTTCTGCACGTCGCCTCGTTTCGCGTGCGCGAGTTGCGCTTCGAGAATATCAATGTCGATGCCGAGCCGCTCCCTGCCAACGGTTCTCAGCATGCCGCGGAATCCATGCGCAGCATGTTTTCCTTTGAATCCCATGTCGCGCAGCGCCTTGCTTAACGCGTCCCGGTGCAAGTGCGGCGTCTTTTGCCGGGCCGGGGAAGGGAAGACATAGTGTCCACGGCCTGTGAGCGACTGCAATTCGCCGAGCAACGCTACCGCTTGCCGGGGTAACGGCACGATATGGTCGTGGCGCATCTTCATTCGGCTGGCCGGGACGTGCCACTCACCCGCCTCAAGATTGATTTCGTCCCATGGTGCGGTGGCCACTACTCCGGGGCGTAAGCCGGTGAGCATGGTCAGCTTCAAAGCGGCCCTCGTGATCGGCGATTGGTAAGTATTGATGGCTTGTACAAGCGGGACTATTTCGGCAGGCTTCGTGATCGCAGGGATGTGGCCTTTCTTGTGTCGCGGGATGACACCGCGCAGCGATAACGGAACGCCGTCTTCTCTGAGGCTGTGGTGAATCGCGTAGGTGACGATTCCGCCCACATATTGACGCGCCTTGGTTGCGAGGTTGGGCGCATGCGCCGCGATTCCTTCCAACACCGGTTTGACCTCCGACGTCGCGAGCGTCGAAATCGGCTTGTTGCGAAGTGGCGGGACCAAGTACTGCCGGACCACGAATTCCGCTTTGCGATACGTCTCGTCGGCCCACTCCTTCCGTTTGAAGGCGAGCCAATTCTCGGCGACGAGGTGGAACGCGCCTTCGGCAGCACGTTTGCGGGCGGCGGACTCGGCTTTGCGATGCTCGACCGGATCTGTGCCTTCCCGTATCAAGTTGCGAGCGATGGCGGCAGCTTTTCGGGCGTCGGCAAGAGATATGTCGGGGTAGGGGCCGAGGCTGAGGAAGTTTTCCTTTCCGGTGCCGGGGCGGCGGTAGCGAAGCAACCAGGTCTTCTTGCCGCTCGGGCGGACTCTCAACGCGAGTCCATTTCCATCGGCGAGAAGGTAGGGGCGTTCTAGCACCTTGGCGGTACGAAAGGCCAACTCCGACTTAGGTTCGGCTCGTCTGGGCATGGAAATACCCCAAGATCCGGTATACGCAACAGTATACGCAAAAAGGATCGACGTCAGCGGAATGTCCTGGATCTGAAGGGAACAAAAAACCCCGTAAGACCTTGATCTTACGGGGTTTCTCGGACTACATCGGCTTTCGCCGGAACATCTCTTGGTGCCCAGGAGAGGACTCGTATTTAATTTGTAGATGATTGATTTAAGGGGGATTTAAGCTGAAGACTTCTTGTCGGCTTACTCATTGATGTACTCATTTCGGGCGGGCTTACAAACGACGCTCGTTGGTTGCGCAAACGCAACGCGCGGAGGAGCGGCAGATGAGCGATACCGACGGGGAATCTGCCTTCGATGGACGAAGCTTCGCGGTCATCCGAATCTATGCGACAAAACGAGCGAGCAGGGTGAGCATGGCAAGGATACAGCGGGGTCCCTGGTCCGATGGGTTGAGCAACCGCGGTGGCCTTTACGAGTTGTTCGACTAGTCGGGCAGCCGTCGCAGTCGTACAAAAATTCCGCCGGTACACGGAACGTGTACGCAGATAATTTTGGACATGATGAAAGGTTGTCGAGACTTGACCGACGCGAGAGAGCCGACCGTACTTGCCGGAGAACCGTAAAAAACCAGGGTGCATGCGCAAGCAAGTCAGGGGACTGGACAAATTACTCAAATTACGTAAAATACGTATTGTTCTGGCCGGAGGTCCTCATGACTACTGTAACCGCCACCGATCTCGCCCGCCGCACGAACCAGGTGCTTGACGCCTTGGCGCGCGGGGAATCGGTCACCATCATCCGCAATAACACTGTGCTTGGCACGATCAGCCCGCCCGAGCGGGCTGTCACACTCCGCGACGCCTTCGAGCGCATCCCAAAGATGCCGGCCGACGTTGCCGACCGTTACATGGCGGATATCCGAAATGCCGATTTCGACGACGAGGTGCGTGATCCGTGGCAGAAGTAATCGTCGATACATGTGTCTGGATCGATCTCAGCAAAGGCGCTCTCGACGCTGAAGCAATCTACAACGTCGCTGGGTCCCAATTGGTCCATGTCTCCGCGATCTCGCTTGGCGAATTGGAATTCGGCGCGCAACTTCCAAGCGACGCCCGCGAGCGGGCACAGCGCACTGCATTCCTGCGTGCCATCGAACGGATGCCGGTGCTCGCAGTGACGCGAGAGACCGCTCGTTCATTCGGGCTGCTCGCGACCATGATGAAGGCGGCGGGCCGTAGCCCGCGTCCGCGTTATAACGATCTTTGGATCGCTGCTCAAGCTCATGAACATCACTTGCCGCTTCTCACTAGCAACCCAGATGATTTCCGCGCGCTGGACTTGATCGAAATCATCGAAGCCCCGAAGACGGCTCATTGAACACAGGCATTGCTGAATACAGGTGTCGCGAGTACGTTTCCACTAACTCGAGTTCTCATGTACTCAAACGATGGCGTTTGTGCTTGCCGAATGATGAGTCGCTCCCGGCGGTTGTCAACGTACTTGTCGCGTCACCTCATGCACACTGCTTTAGTTCTTCCGGTTGCATGCGCTCCGGATTGGAGCCAGACTTCATCCTTCAATTTCCAGTTGCGCATCGAATGAGTCCGAACGGCCATGAGCGGCCGGTCGAGGTGGTCGTCCAGTTTGAGTAGCCTAGCTCACGTCCGCCCTTGCTCAATGGCCGGTCTCGGGCGAGCGAATTCCGGGTGGCATTGCCTTAACCCGGCCATGAACGGTCCTTTCCAATCCGTTCCTGAGCGTCTGCTCGCGCTTCGCGAGCTGTCGTTCGACGCGGGAATTGGCCATCGTCGCCTCGGACATTCCAGCCGTTCGTGCCCGTTCGCATAGTGGCCAATCCGCAGCACGGCATGATGATTCATGCCTTTGCAATCAATCCCGGCGATAAGGAAGCGCCTACGCGGTTGCAAGTCCATGCAGCAGTATCCTAACTGTGGTGGACAACACAACCGCCATCCGGTGTCCATGTGATCTCGCCGTTTTCAAAACGGCTGATGCGACCAAATAACCCGTCGAGATCAGCCTCATCCGAAACCGGATAGCCAAGATCCCCGGCGGGGCCACCCAGCCTGAGATATTCGTCCCGAATGTCACCGGTGACGAGGTGGGCCCCGGTCGCCGCAGACCAGAAGAGCGAACTGGTGACTGCAATAGTTTCCCTTGGCGGGTGATGGCACGAGGCGTCCGGTGAGACAGCACGACTTGAAATCATGCGTTTCCCCGGTGTGAAATGGCCAACAAAATCCTGCCTCAGCCCGTTGCGCGGATCGCCAACGGGTGTTGCTGCCCCTGAGTGCGCCACGAGGAGGCTGCTGCCCCCGTGACGGTCCCAAACATGTCGGATCGCTGTGAGCCCATCGATAAAATTAACCGGTTTTCGACTTCTGCCTGGCTTGTTTAAGCCATATACAACGACTTTTCCGAGATTGATCTGAAGTGGCGC
>CAYPWK010000123.1:0-7818 GCA_964414365.1 uncultured Burkholderia sp. | reverse complement strand
CTTTTCCCCCGTTATGGGGTAGTTGATATTGCGCAAAGCAAGGTCGAAAAACTTTGCCGTCGGCGATGGTCGGCGGGTTGAACTTGGCAAACCATTCCGAATTACCGGGCTCGTTACCCTCGTCGCGCCAAAGTTCGAACAGCGTCATTGCATCAAATGCGACCAAAGTACCTTGTTGTGGAGCCCACTGACCGTCATCCTGTGGGAATATCGTCCACACCACGCCATCTTTGTCGCCATTAGCCGAGATCGACGTATGCCCCCCGGGCATGCCATAACGTGGACGGACCGCAGCTATCTTGAATGGCGTCTGCTGCAAGCTTTTTGAGAGTACATCGTAGCTAAACGACTTGAGATAGTCCTTTTCTGCCATTTGATACAGCAATCCCTGTCCTCGCCAAAAACACGGCCCGCCGTGAATGTTCGGGCCAAAGCCTTCTGCTGCCCCATAGATGATAAAATTTTCGCTTTGGTCACCGTTCACGTCGCGATAGCTGTTCTGGAAAGCTTGGAAACCTTCTCCGATTTGAGTGGGATTAGGTGATTGCGTGTCCTGCGTCAGTTGCATGGTGCCCGCATCAAGCACGTAATAGCGCCCCTGTTTACCCCCACCTACCAATCGCCCGCCTGGCAGCAGCACGGGACCGCCGGAGCCTAAATCGGTGTCACCCCAATGGTCAGAGGTGGGCATTCCGTTGGCGTATTGTCCGTTGTCCGGCACAGGGGTCGTGGCACCGCCCGGTCCGGTTGTGTAGTCGCCGTCCCGCAGCCTGCGGAAGTTCGAGGGCTGGAATTGCCCTGCTTCCTCCAGCCAGGGCGCCTTGCCGGTGACGCGCAGTCTGACGAAGCTATCGCCATACGTTGGGTTCGTGCTACCGCGCTGCGCGATGTCATTACCGGTTTCAAAATAAATGTAGCCATCGTCCGACCCGACAAGGCCATTGCCCGATTGCCAGATACCGCTGCCTATGTCGCCGCCTTTTGAAGTGCAGAATATTCCTCGGGGCGACAAATCATGGGCGGCATAGCCAAAAACCCAGCCGTGATAATTTCCGCCATCACAACTGAACGTCGCAAATGCGACATAGACAACGCCGTTTAGCAACAATAGTCCCGGGCGGTTGCGTTGGACCGTCGGGTCAAACGCAAGGTTTGTGCGCGGATCGGTCCCCTTGATTTCGACCGGTGGCAGCCGGTCGGAGCCATCGCCCAAGTTGAGCGCATGCAGAAAATGTCTGCCGTCCATGTTCCTCTTTCCAGCGGGCGTTGGCATATCGCTGGACCAATGTTCCGCAACGACGTACATGGTCTGGCTGCTGACATCGATAACAGGAGTGCTGGTCACGCCGACCGCGCCGATCGTCTCGCGGCAAATCTCCGCCTCATTGAGGAGGCGCGCAAAACCAAGATTGCGATTCCAGACCGCGAGCGTCGCCGGATCGGTGCTGGTGTCATCAGCGTCAAAGGCATAGACGTCATTTGTGGAAGTAGCAACGAAAAACAGATTTTTCGTGCCTTGTCTGGTCGCGACATTGCGAACGTAGAGCACTTGCGCGTAGGGGGAACCGTTGACGTTGCGCTCGTACAATCGACCAAAACCTTTGGGGTTGACGTTGGCAGGCGTGAGAGCAGTCTCATGTAGATAGGCACCAGTGCGCCGAATGTCATTGTGCTGCGTTACGACATTGCGACAATCGGTGACCGTGACCGTATTCGACGGCGGCCCGAGCGGGCCAGTTCCAATATACTGCCGAACGTAAAGTTGGTCTCCAACCTGTAACGGCAGCAGCGACGGGCTAATCGACAACGTCGACTCGCCACTCGCAGCCCCGCCAATACTCGGCAATGCGACTCCTGACTTATAGAGTAGGACAACGGCGTTGATGTCGCATCCGCTGACTGTGACAGTTTCGTCATCCGGGCAAATCGGTGAATAGAGTGTCGGGGATGCAAGTTCGCCAGTGGGCTTAATGGTTGGCGACTGCTTGCTGGTTGTGCACAGCTTCTGCGTGGCGTGATACTTGTGGTTGCCATCAAAATTCGGATCAATTGGTGTCCAGTTGCTGGCAGCCGTGGCAAGGGCGTTGCCAACGCTCTTGTTCGCCGTCTCGTCAAACACATCAATGACGGCACCGACTAGCAGATTATCTAGGTTGGCGACGTCGTTGCCGGGGATCTGTTTCTCAGTAGCCATCACCGGTACATTCACCGGGCTTGGCTCCGGGGGCACCTGGAGCGAGGCCGAGGGATGCGAATCAAGTTCGTGATTCGTGTTCGGACAAGAAATTTGACGGGCGACAACGTACCAATCTTTTTTTAGCGACTGCGTCACTACTGGCACCCAGGTGCCGGTATTATCTGCTGTTCCAATGAGATTCGCCGGGTCAATGGGCACGTTGATTTGAGGGGCGGAATACACCTCGACATGCGTGCTCGGTGTCAACCCACCGACCGGAACCACTTGGCCGCAGGCATAGATCACGGGGCCAACTTCCGGTTTGCCAAGCTTTGCTGGCTGCTGATCAACCTTGACCGGAGGATGGGAGTGGACGCTAGTGAGCCCGAAGGCGTCCTGCGTCGCAGTTATGGTTTCGCCGTTATTCAGCGTCCGCGTCAGTTGAATGTCATCTTCGCTTGTGTAAGGCTTCTTCGTTCCGACAACTTCCACGCCGTTGGCGTAGACGGTCACTTGTGCATGCGGGACGAAACCCTCCACATGTACCGCTTTAGCGCATTCAAAGATCGGCTTTCGCACGGTCGGTGGCGATAATTGATCTTTTCCCCTAATGGGTACGTGATCGTTTGTCTGTGGCTCGTGTGACATGGAATTGTCCTTAAGAAACACTTTGCCGGAAAAGGGATACTGGTTATATTCCGGCGCGGCCCCACAATCGCTGCTATTTCGGAAATAAAAAGCGTAGCTTCGTGTCGAAAGACTAGGAAACCGCTAGGTCTATGCGAGGGATAGATGCTGCGAAATGTGGGCTATCGAACGAACTATCTGGAGGTGAAACGTGAGAACGTGATGATTGGTGCAAAAGAACTGGCGCATGAGCCTAGAGCGGACTTGCGATCCGGTCGCGTGTGAATACAGGCCGATCTGTCTTGTCGACACTCGAACGCCTACGCAAGCATTCGAGGTTTCATGTTTCATTTTGAAGTCACCAGCCCTGCTGCGGTATCCAGACCGCTTCACACTCACGTAATTCCTGTTCAATTTTGCAACACACGTCCGTTGTCGCGTGGACCTCGGACATACGTTTCGTTGGCGCGAATGATCCAAATGGGTCGGTATGCGCCGCATGTTCCGCAGATGCATAGGACGCACGATTTTCGCGATGCAGCATGGATGGCGAACGTCAACCGCAGAATCCGAATACCCCATTCCTCTTGCGCGTCATCCATGAGCCGGGCGCGTTGCTTGCTAGCGCAGGCCCGGCTTCCTCTTCTCATCCCGTCTCCACACTCGCCAGCACAGTCGTGACCAAGCGCTGGTCGCCGGCATCAGTTCCGCGACCCTGCGTTGCGCGTCAGCCCGCAAGCGGACGATGTGCTCCGCGCGAGACAGAAGCTCCACGTATTGGATCCGCTCCTCGGGCGAATGCGCCGGCAGTTCCTGATCGAGGACCTGCTTGTCCGTCACGGCCGGGTAGAGTGCGCCCGCCACGAACGCCAGCAAACCTTTGATGAAGCGCTGCGAGCGGGCGAAGTAGAAGAGGTATTTTGGCGAGACGTCTTCGTTCGCGCGCAGGACGCAAAAGCCCGTGCTTGCGACCTGCTCGTGCAGACTGTCCGGCACCATTGCGACCGCGTTCAGGTTCGGACGAACGGTCGAGACGAGCACGTCACCCGAATTGATCGCCATGCGCGCACGCGAGGGTGCGTCCGCGCCGACCAACTCCTTCGGGTCTCGGATGAGCTTCACGACGTTATCGACCGATGCGACGTCCACGTATCAGCGAAAGCACCGCTCGGCGATGACCTTCGACGAGATTCAGAAGCACCGCAAGAAGTTCTTCAACAACTGCCGCACGAACAAGCTGTTGCGCGGCATCGTTGACTATATCTGGAAGCTCGAGGAGGGCGACGAGTCCGGTCTGCACTTGCATGTGCTCATCTTCTACACCGCGGATTCGTGCCGCGACGTGTATATCGCGCAGCAGTTGGGCGAGTACTGGAAGGACGTCGTGACGGACGGCATCCGTTGCTCTCGGAGCACCATCAAGCCTTCTTTGACAGTTCGGCCGCGAAGATTGATCGGCTACGCAGGGAAGGAGCCACGTACATCGGCGGAATCGACTTCTTCCGCAAAGTGTTCCAACACCGAAGCGGCATCACCGTCAACACCATCCATGGCGTCAAGGGTGCGGAGTTCGACGTAGTGATAGCGTTTGGCCTGCTGCAGGGATCGTAAGCGCGCAGAAATGGGCGTCTATCCCTTTCTTCGGTCGCGATTTGACGCTGGTGAGCTGACAATGGCGCGCGCACCAAAACCATTCGGCCAACGGAAACCACTCAAGCGGCGGGGGCCGCGCAGAAACCGGAAACTTGGAGTTTTTGTCTACTGCGAGGGGGAAATAACTGAGCGTTTCTATCTTGAAGATTATTTTTCGAAGGTGGCAAAGGTCTCCCAGGTAGTATTGCTTGGCATCGAGGAGGGTGCGGGGTCGCCAGATACAATTGTGAAAGCGTGTCTGGCGCACGAAGCTGAGGATGACGATACGATCGTCTGGGCAGTTTTTGACGTAGACGAGCACAAAGACTTGGACGCCGCGTTGGCAAGGGCGCGCGACAACGCGATTCCCGTCTCTTTGTCCGATCCCTGTTTTGAATTATGGGGGCTGTTGCATGCTGACAATTGTGATAAACCGATGACACGAAAACAAGCGCAACAGGCGCTCAGCAAAGTGATGCCCGGTTTTCATCACGATAAGAACCCACGTTTTGACTGGGCCTGGTGTGTCGATAAAATTCCCGATGCAATTAAAAATGCTGAAACTGGTCTCCATAACCGCTTAAAGGAAAGATTAATCGCTCCAATGGCGAATCCGTCATCGAATTTTCATTATCTTCTCCTATTCGCCGTCCAGCCTGACGAAGTGCTTCGCAAGCTGATGCTAGAAGAAGCTCGGAATGTATGCAGCCCACCGACCAAGAAACCGGCCGCCGTATTCCCCGCGGTGGGCAAAGGCGCAGCGGCTCTGACGAAGCAAAAGCGGGGCACGAAACATTGATCCAATGCGGCGGCGGCTCGTAGGTGCCAAACCGAACCCGTCTTGGCGATCAGAGCCTGAGCGCTGAGAGCCGCTGATTCACAAGCACTAGCGCGAAGGCGGCGAGATTTCATCTGTCTGCGGCCACCCCGCTCAAGGACGGGTTCCTCGGGCGTTGGATCGCCAATTAAAGCTGCCGCAGTTGCGTTTCGACGATCGCGCAGTTTTGCGAGAACCGATTAAGCGGAGCCGCCGCGTTCCCCCGCGGAAGCGACCGCGGCTGACGGAGTCGTTCTTACTACGCAAACGGTCATAGGTCCGACTTTGGGCTCTTCTGGAAACGACAGCTCATACGTATCGTTGCCTCGGGTCGGCGCAAAAATAACGACTACTATCGCAAAAGCCGCCGACCTCGCTCTTAGGTCGGACGGAATGACCGCTCCGCTTTCCGTATCGCCGCCGACTACGGGCCCGCAACGAGGCGACAGCGTGGCGATGCCCGGACCACGGAGCCCCTCATGAATCAAGACGCCCAGCCATTAAAATCCCGCCCCAACGCCGACCACGAGCTCGGCATCCTCGCGCGTCGCCGCATCGAAGCCGAGATCATCGAGCCAATCTACGAAATAATGAAGCGCGAGTTCGGCGCTGAACGCGCTCAGGCTGTCATCGCCGAGGCCATACGCGGCGCCGCAGTCGAAGCAGGGCGCTCGTTCGCGGCCAAGGAGCCGCACGGCACCAGCGTGAAATCGTTTATTGCGCTGCAGGTGCTGTGGGAGAAGGACGACGCACTCGCTGTCGAAGTCCATCGCGCGGACGACAAACACTATGACTACGACGTGCATCGCTGCGCCTACGCACAGATGTACCACGCGATGGGTCTGGGCGAGATCGGTCACCTGCTCAGTTGCGCGCGCGACGAGTATTTCATCCGCGGGTACGATCCGCGCATTGAGCTGAGGCGCACGACGACGATCATGCAGGGCGGTGCGCATTGCGACTTCCGCTACCGATTGAAGGGCGATGTCGACGCGCCGTGACTACGGCCGGTCTTAATGTAGCAACTTGGCGACGCCGAACACGGCGCCTACGAACGCCGTCGCCCATATCACGGGATACCAACGCGCGTCACGTTGCAGTTTTGCGCTTTCCGCGCGAAGCTTCGCGCCTTCGTCGACCAGCTTCATCGTCTCCGCCATCAATTTTGCGATGTTCGCCTCGATCATGGCGAAGTCCGGTTTTTCTTCTTCCATCTTTCCAGGCTCCAAGCATTCAGTGTCCGCGCGCGGACGCGCGGTCGAGAGCATTGTGCAACGGCGTCGCCGAACGGTTGTCAATCGCCGAAAAAATCAGCCGCTGTTCCTGCCGCGCCTAACCGCACCCGCGGCAGGAGTTCGCCCGCGCGCGCGGCTCGACGGCTGCGTTGAGCGCCAGGTTCGTCTGGAAGGCGATGCCCTCGATGACGCCGACGATGTCGGCAAGCCAGTGCGAATCCCCGCGATCGCCTGCATCGTATCGACGACGTCGCGGTTGAGTTCGCCGCCCTGCGTGGCGAGACTCGAGGCGCCTCGCGCGAGTTCGCTCGCATGCCGCGCGTTGTCGGCGGTCTGCTTCACAGTCGATCCGCGTAATGTTCGAACTGCTAAGCGGCTTCCAAGCGTTTTCGGGGGAGCTCCCTGCGAGCATCGCGCCGGCCGAGCTCGCCGAGATCAAGGCGCTTCATTACGAAATGCTTGCAAGTGGGACAGCGCGATTCGCGATCATGAGGAGATGATTCGGGCGCTCGAGGCGCGGGATGGGAAGCGGATCGGGGCCGTCCTACGCGCGCATTTGTTGGCCAAGCAGGACGCGGTGTTCGCGCAGGAGGCGGTGGAAGGGGGCGCGCCGCGATTTGCAGAATAGAACGATGTTCTCACGTCAATTCGCCGCTTAGCGCGGAACCGATCTGGACGATACTTGGCCCCATTGGACGTTGCTGTAGCCAGACGGACGTTCAGGCATCGCTCGGACGCTCCGAGGCAAGCTCCAACGGCATCAGGCAATCGACGGCGGCTGCATACCGCTTCGAGAGGAGGTTCCGTCAACGGATGAAAGAGGCCCCCAATGACACGTTCCTTCGACGGTATTGGCTACGACGATTTCCGTCGCATGGCGAGCGACGAGTCGCTCAGCTTGCAGGAGCGAATCGGTTTTCCCGATTCGTATCGGGAAGGGTATGAAGCAGCGATCTTCGCCGATATCGTGAGCAAGCTCTCCAACCTCGACGGTGCTTCGAAGAAGATTCTCGATATCGGTCCCGGTTGCGCCGGCCTGCCCAGGTTACTCATCGAGCATAGCGTTGCCCGCGGGCATGAACTCGTCCTCGTCGATTCGGCGGAGATGCTGGCACATCTGCCCGACCGCGAACGCGTGATCAAAGTGCCCGGCTTCTTCCCGAACTGCGAAGCGGTACTTGACGACTGGAAGGGAAAGTTCGACGCGATCCTGTGCTACAGCGTGTTCCACTACGTCTTTGTGGAGGCGGGTTTCTGGCGGTTTCTTGATTATTCAATCGAACTGCTGGCCGATGGCGGGCAGATGCTGATCGGCGACATCCCGAATGTTT
>CAYPWK010000122.1:290-13348 GCA_964414365.1 uncultured Burkholderia sp. | reverse complement strand
CGGGCGCCGCCGCCTGCAAGTTGATTTGGCGCGTATTAAGCACTTGTTGGGTGGCCGCCAAGGTTGTAACGCCGGGCGCTCGCATCGTCTGCCTGCGCTCTCCGACTTGCATCGAGGTGACGTTCTAGAACGAAAAACAGGAGGCCGTCATGAAAGTACCCCCACGCTCTCTGCGTTCGCTGCCCCCCGCGGGTGCTCAGGCGTCCCTTCGGGCGGCCGAGCGGAACGCTGCGCGCGAAGACACGGACGAAGTGAGCGGCACACGCCGCGGGCTATTGCAAGGTGCGGGTTTAGCAACGGCGCTGGCCCTATTAGGCGGAGCCGTCACCCCGGCGCAGGCGGCCGAGGGCGAGCCTTTTCCATCCCACAAGCGTTGGAAGATCGTATTCGTGAACCATGTCACGACGAATCCGTTCTTCGTGCCGACGCAATACGGCATCCAAGACGCCTGCAAGATGTTCGGCATGGACTATCAATGGACGGGATCGGCCAATGCAGACGTCTCAGAGATGGTGAACGCGCTCAACGCGGCCGTCGCCGCGAAGGCCGATGCGATCGCTGTGCCGATCGTCGATCCGAAGGCGTTCATCAAGCCGATCCAGAACGCGCTCGATGCCGGCATCCCGGTGTTCGCCTACAACGCCGACGCGCCGTCAGGCACGGCGAATCCGCGGCTTGCCTACATCGGTCAGGATCTGTATCTGTCCGGCTACCAGATGGGGGAGCGCATCGCCAACATGATCGACAGCGGGCTCGTCGCGCTGTTCATCGCGACGCCCGGTCAGCTCAACATCCAGCCGCGACTCGACGGCGCGCGCGACGCAATCAAGAAGTCCGGCAAGAATATCGACGCGCAGCAGATTGCCACGGGTGCGACGGTCAACGAGGAGCTTTCGAAGATCAAGTCGTTTTACCTCGGGCATCAGGACCTGAAGGGCATGTTCGCCGTCGACGCCGGCAGCACGCAGGGCGTCGCCGAGGTCATGAAGGAATCGAACCTCAAGGCGAAGGGCGTTCACGGCGGGGGCTTCGACCTGCTACCACGCACCGTGCAGCTGATCCACGAGGGCGTGCTCGACTTCACGATCGACCAGCAGCCTTACGTGCAGGGCTTCTATACTGTCCTCGAGGCGTTCGTGTTTCTCGCGTCGGGCGGGCTCGTTGGCCCGGCCAACATCAACACGGGCCTCAAGTTCGTGACGAAGGACACGGTCGAACCTTACCTCAACACCTCGACGCGCTATGAAGGCAAGAGCACCAAGGCGCAGATCGTGCCTCGCAGCGGGGCGATTAAATCGTGATGTCTTCAGTCGCTGAATCCCGCAGCGCAGGCGAACGCCTGAAGCTGCGGGCCGGAAAAATCGCGCGCTCGAGCGAGCTTCGCATTCTCGTGGTGGCGCTGCTTCTCGGCGCCTACTTCGAGGCCGTCAATCACGACTTTCTGCTCACATCCGCGAGCCTCACGAACCTGTCGCAGTTCATCGCCCCGGCCGCGATCATCGCATGCGGCGAGATCATGCTGATGATCGGCGGCGAGATCGATCTGTCCGCGGGAATGGTGTTCGCCTTTGCGCCGTTCATCATGCATTTCGCGCACGAGGCGGGGGCGCCTGCATGGGTTGCGCTGCTGGTCGGCATCGTCGCGGCGGCGGCCGTGGGCTTCGTGAATGGTGCGCTGACGGTTTATCTGAGGATTCCGTCGTTCGTCACAACGCTCGGCACGCTCTTCTTCGTCAACGGCTTCACACTGACGATCTCGCAGGGCACGCCCGTCTCTCCGCCGGAAAACGAAGCGTTCGCCGCGTTCATGGGCGGGTGGGGCTACAGCGAAATCATCTGGGCGGTCGTCATCGCTGCCGCGATGCACGTGCTGCTGCGGCACACGCGCTGGGGGCTCCATACGATCGCGGCCGGCGCTAATGCGCTGGGCGCGAGTGAAGCGGGCATTCAGATCCGCGGCCTCAAGCTCGGCAACTTCGTCATCGCGGCGGTGCTCGCGGGCTTCACGGGCATACTCGAAGGCTTCCGAATCACATCGATCGATCCGCAGGCCGGCGGCAACCAGATCATGTTTCTTGCCGTCGCCGCGGCGGTGATCGGCGGTACGCCGCTCGCGGGAGGCTCGGGCACGATCATCGGCGGGTTCATCGGCGCCGCGGTGCTCGGCATTCTCAACGACGGCTTCACGCTCGTCGGCATCAACGCGTTCACGTTCAACATGATTCTGGGGGCGGCCATCATCGTCGCAATGATCATCAATATTCACCTGATGCGTCTCGCGCGCAGGGGAGAACCGTGATGCCGGGGGCAGGGGGAGAGGAAGCACTGCGCGTCGAGAACATCGTCAAGCGCTTCGGCGCGGTGACGGCGCTCGACGGCGTGAGCATCGCGTTGCGGCAGGGCGAAATCCTCGGGATCCTCGGCGACAACGGCGCGGGCAAATCGACGTTGATCAAGATCCTGACGGGCTTTCACCAGCAAACGAGCGGCAAGGTATTCGTGAACGGCGCCGAAACGATGCTGCGCTCGGTCGATCATGCGCGCTCGCTCGGCATCGAGTGTGTCTATCAGGATCTCGCGCTCGCCAACTCGCTGAGCATTTATCACAACATGTTCCTCAACCGCGAGATCGTTCACCGCGGGCCGATCCGCCTCTTGAACAACCGTGCGATGCGGCAGCGCGCTGCAGAATGTCTCGAAGATATCGGCGTGCACGTGCCGTCAGTCGATTTGCCGGTCGAGCAGCTTTCGGGCGGTCAGCGGCAGGCCATCGCCGTCGCTCGCGCAGTCAACTCCGACGCGCGGATCCTGCTGCTCGATGAGCCGCTCGCCGCCATGGGCGCGCGCGAAGCGGGCCTCATCATCGATCTCATCGGCCGGCTCAAGGAGAAGCGTAATCTGTCGATCGCCATGATCATGCACAACTACGCGCAAACGCTCGATATCGCGGACCATATCGTGCTGATGCAGCGCGGCCGCGTCACTTACGAAAGCGAGGCGGCGCACACGTCTGTCCCCGAGTTGATGGACATCGTTCGGCGCGAGTATCGCGATCTTCGCAACGGGCGGCAGTGACGGGCGCCTGAGCGCGGTCGTTACAGTGCGGGCACCGGACGCCAGCCCTCGGGGCATGCCGTGGCGTACGGATAGTATTGCTCGGCTGACTGGCAGTAGTACCAATAGCGGCCGCCGGCGAGCGGGCGCCCCGCCAAGGGCGGCGCGAACGGATCCGGGTAGGGGTAGACCGGTTCCGGGTAGTAGTACCAGAGGCCACCCACGACCCACCACCATCCGAGGCGGCCGCCGTGCCTTTGATGCCGCCAATGGCCCCCTTGCCAGACACGCATGTCGTGCTGACGAAACTGGCTGATGTCGCCGTGCCAGTGCGGCCCTGCGGTGACGCTCGGGGGGCCGCCTTCTTCCGGAAGAGCGGTGGGCGGCTGCGCGCGAGGTGGGACGGCGGGATTGCTCGGGGCGCGCATACCAGGATGAACCGCAGGCGCTGCATTTTGCGATGGCGCAGCGCCGTGTCTCGGCTCCTTCGGCTGACTCTCACAAACGGCGCAATAGCTGCCGGCGAAAGCGGCCGCGGCAAGCACGGTCATCGTCCTTCTCGAGCGGGACGACATGATGACCTCCCTGTGTTTCTCGTGCTTCCAGCATACGCGCCTGGAATCGGCAACGTTCAGTGAACCTGCTTCGTTTTGTGCGCGTTCGAGCGGCCCGGCCCTGCGCTACCGCCACCGACAACCCCATCGTATAATCCGCCGAAATCCGCTTTACGGTTCGAGCAGTCACCGCCGGAAGCGATAACAAAGATGTAAGTGCATCGAAAGGGGCAGAGGCTGATGGGGATCTCGAACGATACGGGGGTGAGCTCGCAGCAGGCGGGCGGTCAGTCGCCCTCCGCTGAAGGGCGCGCGAGTGTCATGCACCCCGCGCGGCAACCCCTCGTCGATGCCGACGGCCTTCTGCACGGGTTCGAGCTCATCGCGCGCGAGCCGAACGGCTCTGGCGATCACCCGGACGAAGGCGGCGAGCGCAAGCCCCACGCCGAAGCCGATGCAGCCGCGGCGCGGACGCTGGCCATGCTCGGCGCAAGCGGCTTGCACGCCGCGCTCGGCGGCCACCGAGGATATCTCAATGCGAGCCGCGCGTTGCTGCTCTCGGACGCGTTTGCGCGCATTTCCCCCGATCGCTTTTTTCTCGAGCTACCGCCCGACATCGAGGCCGATGCCGAACTGGTCAGTCGGCTGGTCACGCTGCACGCGAAGCGTCACCGGTTCGTCCTCGATCATGTGACGCAGCCCAACGCGGCGTTCGCAAAGCTGCTGCCATACGCCTACGCGATCAAGGTCGAAGTCGACCTCATGGAGCCTGAGTTGCTCGTCAAATTGTCCGGCGCGTTGAAGTCGGCCGGCAAGATTCTGATCGCGCTCGGCGTCGAATCGCAGGAGACGTTCGAGCGGGCGAAAGCGGCCCAGTTCGACCTGTTTCAAGGCTATTTCTTCGCGCGTGGACACAAGCAGGCGGCGCGCCGGGCAAGCGCGCCGCGCCAGGCACTGCTCAATCTGCTGCGTCTTCTGACGGCGGATCCGACCGTCGCGCAGCTCGAGGCCGAACTGAAGCTGAACCCGGTTCTCGTCATGCACCTGATGCGTCTCGCGAACTCCGGTGAGAGCAGCATCGGCCGCAAGGTAGAGACGCTGCGCGACGCGATTACGGCAACGGGCACGAACCGGATCGCGCGGTGGACGCAGTTGTTGCTTTATGCCGACGGCCGCAAGGTACGGCTCGAGGATGACCCGCTCTTGCAGATGGCCGCGACCCGTGCGCGGTTTATGGAGATGGCCGTTGCGCGGCTTGCAACGGCCGAGCGCAAGGTCGTCGACGGCGCATTCCTGACAGGCGTGTTCTCGCTCGTCGACGCGGTTTTTGGCGGCTCACTGGAAGAGACGCTCGACGCGCTCACGCTCGGGAGCCACATCCGCGCGGCGATCCTGCATCGAGCGGGCACGCTCGGCACGCTGCTCGATGCGATCGAGGCGCTCGAGCGGGCCGACTGGGCCGCGCTCGATCGCACGAGTGCCGCGCTCGCGCCCCTGACGGCGGTGGAGCTCGCCGAACTCGGCACCGCGGCAGCGGCCTGGGCGAGCTCCGCCGACCAAAGCGAGGAGCATGCGGGGCTCGACCATTTCGACGATTGAGCCTCGCGATGCCGCCGCGCACGCTCATCAGAGGGTTTCGACCTCGCGTGTCGGCGCGCGCATGAAAAAGCGGCCCAACTCACGAGCGAGCTCATTGAGCGCGCTCATCTCGGTTTGCGATATCTTGCGCGAGCCCTGCGCGTAGAGCCAATCGCCGTAGACGAGAGCGACGGTCGATTGATTGGCGGCAACGGGCAGCAGCACGAACGAGCGCGCGTCCGCGAACGCGTCGCGGTACCAGTCCGGCAACCGTGCGACGATCTTCGGATCGTGCGCGTTTTCGATAAAAATCCCGACCGAGTTCGCGATCGCGAGATGGAAGACGTCCGGTTCGAACGCCTCGTCGAATTGGAGCCTCGGCAGCACGTGATCGACATTGCGCCCGAAGCCGAGGCGTGCCTTGAACAGGCCCGTGGCCTGGCGTACGAAGACGATCGTGCGCGCAAAGCTGAGGCTCGCGAGCACGGTCTCCGACGCGAGCGCGAGCACGGGCGCGAGCGAGTTCTCTGAGGGCAGGGCGCGCAAATCCTCGATTCCGGCCGCGATGCGTGCCTCGGCATCGACAGCGGCGCGGGCAATTGTCTCGGCGCTCGCTCGCAGGTCGACGATCTCGCGCATGACCCCAACGCCCGCTTCCTCACGTGCGAGCGCGATGCTCATGGCGACGAGCGCTTCCGGGTCGCTGGAAAGCGCCGGGCCGTAGCGCTGCGCGAGCTCGGCAAGCTGCGCCTCCATCGCGTGGGAGGCCACGCGTGGCGCCGTGAGCACGTCGGCCACCTCGGTCGAGAAGTTCGTGACGGCGCGCAGCCACTGAGTCTGCGGCGGCTCGTTGGGGCCGAGCTCGTAGCTGCCCATGCCTGCGCGAATGATGTCGGGAAGGCGCCAGCGCGAGGCGGCTTCGAGACCGATTTCCTCGAAACTCACGCCGAGCACGGCCGTTGAGGCGGCGGTTTCATCGAGCCTGCCGCTCTCGGCCTGGCGGCGAATCGCCTCCCATTCGGCTTCGAGATAGCAAACGACGAGCAGCTTGCCCACCTGCCGCATCAGCGTGCAGACGACGGCTTCTTCGCCGGCGCGCAAGTCGACGCGCTCCGTCAGCTTGCGTGCTACGGAACCGGACAGCATCGTGCGATTGAGCTCGAGCTTTGCGTCGATGCGGTGCGGCGCGCTTTGATGGAAATGATCGACGATCTTGAGTCCGACGACGAGATGCGCGACTGCATCCATGCCGAGCACCATCAGCGCTTTTGTCACGGTCGTGATGTTGCCGCCGAACGCCATGTACATGGCCGAATTCGCGAGCCGCAGCACTTTTTGCGTCAGCGCGAAGTCGGAAAGCACGACCTGCACGAGCGCCGTGAAGTCGAGGTCGTCGTTCGTCATCGCCGCCATGGTCGTGCGTAGCGACTGAGAGAGCGTCGGAAAGTCGCCGCGCTCGCTCATGCGCGCCCACAATTTGTCGAGCAGCGCGGCTTTTAACATGTCGTCGATCTCGTCGAATCCATATGTCAGTCAGTGCTATAAAGGGCGATGCCCGCGGAGTTCGCCCGCATGCCGCCGCCTAGTGCCTTATATGATCGGTTCGGTGTCGTGCAGGCGCAACGTGCGGGACGTGAAGCGCTGGGCGAGCTCTTCAGAGGGCAGCGCCTTGCAGACGAGCCACCCCTGGATGTGATTGCAGCCCATCTCCGTCAGCAGTTGCCGCTGCGCCTCCGTTTCCACGCCTTCCGCCACGAGCTCGAGTTCGAGCGTTTGCGCGAGTCCTACCAAAGCAGACACGATCGCCTGATCGTTGCGAGAGGTTAGCAGGTTCTCGACGAAGCTGCGGTCGATCTTCAGCTTGGCGAGCGGAAAACGTTGCAAGTAAGCCAGACTCGAGTAGCCCGTGCCGAAGTCGTCGACGGCGAAGCGGATGCCGGCGGCCGTCAACTCCTCGAGCAGGGCTTTAGCATGGGCCGGGTCCTGCATCAGGAGGCTTTCGGTGATTTCGAGCACGAGCCGACGCGGGTCGAGCCCGGTGAGCGCCAGCGCGTCGCGCACGTTTTTCGTAAAGCGCGGGTCGCGAAACTGCTGCGGCGAGACGTTGACGGCGACGTATTGCAGCGCAATGCCCTGAGCCTCCCATTGCACGAGCTGCATGCAGGCGACCTTGAGCACCCAGTTGCCGAGATAGTTGATGAGACCGATCGATTCGGCGAGCGGCACGAACGTCGATGGCGGCACGAGCCCGTGCACGGGATGGTGCCAGCGCATGAGCGCCTCGACGCCGACTACGCCGCCGCTCGCGCTGCTCGTGATCGGCTGGAAATGCAGCGCGAACTCGCCGTTGCGCACACCGTCGTAGAGCGCGGACTCGAGCTTCAGGCGCTCAGCGTCGGCCGGGTCACCGCTCGGCGCATGGAATGCGAGCGTGTTGCTGCCCGAGGCCTTCGCCTGCACGAGCGCATGGTCGGCACGGCGCAAAAACTGCGCGTGATGGCCGGGCCGCGCTATGTCGGCTCCCGGTTCCGGATAGAGCGCGATGCCGACGCTCGCCGAGAGGTGCACGGGCTGGCCGTCGAACGTGTAGGGCTGTTGGACGGCCGTCATGAAGCGGCGTCCGAGCGCCTCGGCGGCGGACGCCGCTTGATCGCGCGTGGCCGCGCGCAAGAGCACCGCGAACTTGTCGCTCGTGAGGCGCGCCAGCGTCTCGGCCGGCGAGACGAGCCCGGCCAGGCGCTGCGCCGTATCGCGCAGGAGCGCGTCGCCGGCGTCATAGCCGAGCGCGCGGTTGATGCGCTGATAATCGTCGAGATCGACGAGCAGGAGCGCCGCAGCCGTTCGCTTCGCATCGGCGTCGTCCTGCGCGGCTCTGATCCGCTCGGCAAGTGCGGTGCCGTTCGCGAGGCCCGTCATGCGGTCGTTGTGGAGTTCGTAAGTGAGCCGCTCCTCGGTGGCGCGCCAGTTCGTCACGTCGAACGCGCAAATGGCGAAGCCGGGCGTGCCTTCGTGCGTGCTCGCCATGACCCGCAGCTCGACGGGGATCGGGTAGGTGAGCGACTTCATCAGGTGCAGTGCCGCCCGCTCGACCTGGCGCGTCTCGGAGGCGCGCGCGAGGAGCATGTCGAGCGCGGCCACGTCGCCCGCCGCGACAAGTTCATGCAGCGTGACCGCCTGCAGGTACTCGCGCCGGTAGCCGACGAAGCGCAGGCTCGCTTCCGAAACGTAAAGAAAGCGCAGGTTCGAATCGACGTGGGCGAGAAAGTCGACGGCACCGACGATTTGCTCGAACCCGGCCGCGAATGCGCTGCCCTGCCCATTCGCGCCCGTACCGCTGTCGCGGGCGGCGGCCCCTCTCCGCGCTGCGCCGCCGCGGCGCAACAGCAGATCGATCGCCGCACGCAGCGAAGGGCGGCGCCGGGCACTAGTATTTTTTCCTTGCATTGTCTCTCGTAGACGACTGAATCCGGGCAGGGCCACGGGAAAGGCGCGCTCGACGCGATGCCTCCCATCAGCGGATTATCGGCGCGGCGCAACATTTCTTTAGGCATTGTGCCCGAAGGAATAATTGCTGCGGCAAATTTACCGCGCCGAACGCTGTGGACCCGGTACATCAGCGCGTTTGCTTGGCCGCTCGGCGGCGGGCGGCCGTCGCGCGGTGAATCATCGGTCGGCTGCGCGGCAAGCCCCGATGGCTCCATCCTCTTCGAGTACACGTCGCTTTCGCCGGACCGTCATGTGCAGAACACGCCGGCGGCGGTGAAGCAGTGGGCGAGCCGGCATCGTCAGCCCTGACCGGCGGCGGCGAGGTGCGCGCCGACGGGCGCTGGAGCCGTCGGCGGCGCCGACGCGGGGCTCGGACGGTCAATATCCCCGCGGCGCGGGCGAGCGAGGCGGCGGAGCGTCCGGAGGCGGCGGCACGTAGTTCGGCGGGATGCCCGCCTGCGGCGGCGCCTGATGTTGCTCACGATAGGCGTCGACGGTGCCGCGCGGCATCGGCACTCGATCGCCGGCCGCGTACATGCATTGAACGTAGGCGTAGTCGTAGCGGCGCTGGATGCCGTAGGCGGAGCCTTGCGAGTTGCCCGCGCCGATTGCGCTGCCGCCGAGCAGGCCCGCCCCCGCGCCGATGCCCGCGCCTCGGCCGCCTCCGAACGCCGCGCCGGCAGCCGCGCCGACCGCGGTGCCGAGGACGGCGCTGCCGACAGCGCTGGTGTTCGCGGCCTCTTGCGTGCTCACGCCTCCGACTTGTTGGAGCGCGTATTGACGGCATGAGGCGTCGTCGGCGCGGAATTGGTCGAACGTCTTGCCCGTGCCGGGCAAGGCCATGACGGTGGGGCCCGAGGGCATGACCGTGCAGCCGGCTAGCGCCGCGAGCCCTGCCGCGCAGACGAGCGCCGGGAGCTTGAGAGTGGTTCTCGGTTCAGTATCCGCTGGACGGCTCCCGAGCGTACGGAGCGCCCGGGAGGACAGCGAACGAAGTGAGCGTTGGCGTAGTTTCATGTCAGCGGTTCGGTGCAGGCGGCATGGCTGGCACTTCTTGCCAGCCGCTCGGACATTCCTTCACGTAGGGGTAGTACTTCTTCGAGGCCGTGCAGTACCACCAGGTACCCGACGACGACCCGGGCGCGGCGCCCTGGCTCGCCTCTGAGCGTTCGACATAGACGTCGGGCTCGCTCTGCACGATGACAGGCGGCGGCGCGTAGACGACAGGCGGCGGATAGTAGTAGGGCGGCGGTCCATAGTAGTAGGGCCCGGGGCCATACCACACCGGGCCGCCAATGAAGACCCCGGTATGCCAGCGAGCCGCGTCGGCCGTGCCGCTGAGGCCGGCGGCCGCCATGGCGGCAACCGTGAGCATAGCGATTCGCCATCGCACGATCATTCTCCTTTTTCGGTGAACCCTGCGCGCGCATCACCTTGCGCGCACATAGCGTTAGGCAAGCGTTTGGAGCCGAGGATTCCCTCGTTCAACGACAAATGCATCGGCCAACGCATGCCAGCGGCCATTCAAGGCTATGCCAATGGAGAGGGGAGCGCCATAACGAGCCGGTTCACAATTGTTTCAACTGCTTACTTTTCGATAAACGGATGAGCGCGCCGAGAAATTCCGGCGCGTCTTCGCAGGCGCCGCACCGCCCGGGAGCGACCGTCAACCCGCTGGGCCGCGCGTCAGCGGACGGCTGCGGCGGTTGGCCCGCCAGACGCGGAAACGGTCCATGTAGAGATAGACGACGGGCGTCGTGTAGAGCGTGAGCACCTGGCTGACGATTAGCCCTCCCACGATCGAAATGCCGAGCGGTGAGCGCAGCTCGGCCCCTTCGCCGCTGCCGAACGCGAGCGGCAGCGCGCCGAGTATGGCGGCGCAGGTGGTCATGAGGATCGGCCGGAAGCGCAACAGGCACGCGCGATGAATCGCATCGCGCGACGATAGCCCTTGCCGCGATGCCTCTATCGCGAAGTCGATCATCATGATCGCGTTCTTTTTGACGATGCCGATCAGCAGGATCACGCCGATCATGGCGATGATGCTGAACTCCGTGTGAAAGAGCAGCAGCGCGAGCAGCGCGCCCACGCCGGCCGAGGGCAGCGTCGAGAGAATCGTCACGGGGTGGATGTAGCTCTCGTAGAGAATGCCGAGCACGATATAGACTGCGGCGAGCGCGGCGAGAATGAGCAGTGGCATGTCGGTGAGCGACTGCTGGAATGCCTGCGCCGTGCCTGAGAAGCTGCCGTGGATCGTCTGGGGCATGCCTATCGCGACCATCGTTTCGTCGATGGCGCGCGTCGCGTCGGAGAGCGACTTGCCGGGCGGCAGGTTAAAGGAAATCGTCGCGGCCACGAACTGACTCTGATGGTTGACCGAGAGCGGCGTATTGCCGGGACCGAACGAGGCGATGGCCGAAAGAGGAACCATCGTCTCCTGCGAGGTAGAGACAGCCGCGCCCGTCGACGCGCTCGAATGGCCGCTCGCCGCGATGGAGTTATTGGCCAGGTTACGCGCGGTGTCGGTCGCGATCGTCGACGCGGACGTCGAACTGCCGCTTGTCGACGAGGAACCCGAAACCGTGCCGACGACGAACCCGCTCGATTGCGTGCCGCTCGCGCTTCCGCCCGAGGTACTCACGTAGATCTGGCGCAGCATGTCGGGGCTTTTCCAATAGCGCGGCGCCACCTCCATGACGACGTGATACTGATTGAGCGGGTTGTAGATCGTCGATACCTGGCGCTGGCCGAACGCATCGTAAAGCGTGTTGTCGACTTGCGAGGGCGTGATCTTCAGGCGCGCCGCGCTCGTCCGATCCACCTGCACCATCGATTCGAGCCCGCCTTGCTGCTGATCGGAGTTGACGTCGGCAAGCTCAGGGCGGTGCTTGAGCGCCTCGGTCAAGAGCGGGGCCCACTTGTAGAGCTCGGGCGTCGAATCGCCGAGCAGCGTGAACTGATATTGCGCATTCGACTGCCGGCCGCCGACGCGGATGTCCTGCACCGCCTGAAGGAACGTTTGCGCGCCCGCCACGTGCGAGAGCGGGCCGCGCAACTGGGCGATCACCTGGTCCGCCGAGAGCTTGCGCTGACTCTTCGGCTTAAGCGATATGAACATGAACCCGGAGTTCGTCTGGCGGCCGCCCGTGAATCCGGTCACGGTCTCGATGGCGGGATTGCGCTCGATGATCTGCATCATCTCGGCAAACTTGACTTTCATCAGCTGGAACGATGTGGACTGATCGGCGACGAGGCCGCCGATCAGTCGCCCGGTGTCCTGTTGCGGGAAAAAGCCCTTCGGCACCGCCACGTAGAGATAGCCATTCAAGGCGATGGTCGCGACGAGGGTCATGATGACGATGAGCGGATGCGCGAGTGCCCAGCCGAGTGTGCGCGCATATCCGGCGGCAAGGCGCGCGAAGCCGCTTTCGAGCCAGCGCGCGAGGCGCCCCTCCTCTTCGCGCGGCCGCGGCGCGCGCAAGAGTCGCGAGCACATCATCGGCGTGACCGTCAGCGAGACGAGCAGCGAGACGCCGATCGCCAGCGAAAGCGTCACGGCGAACTCGCGAAAGAGGCGGCCGACGATCCCGCCCATCAATAGGATCGGCAAAAATACGGCGACCAGCGAGATGCTGATCGATAGCACAGTGAAGCCGACTTCGCGCGCGCCCAGATAGGCGGCCCGCATCGGCGGCATCCCTTCCTCGATGTGCCGCGAGATGTTTTCGAGCACGACGATCGCATCGTCGACGACGAACCCCGTCGCGATGATGAGCGCCATCAGCGAAAGATTGTCGAGCGAGTAGCCCACGAGGTACATCGCCGCGAACGTTCCGATGATCGAGATGGGCACCGCGACGCTCGGGATCAGCGTCGCGCGCCAGTTGCGCAGGAAGAGGAAGACGACCGTCACCACGAGCGCGACGGCGATGAGCAGCGTACGCTCGGTGTCCTTCAGCGCGGTGCGGATCGTGACCGAGCGGTCGGCGACGGGCGTGACGTCGATGGCGGCAGGCAGCGACGCCTTCAGTTGCGGAATCATGCCGATCACGCGATCGACGGTCTCGACGATGTTCGCGCCGGGCTGCCGGTAGATGATGACGAGCACCGAGCGCTTGCCGTTCATGAGGCCGAGGTTGCGCAGGTCCTCAACCGAATCGACGACTTCGCCAAGGTCCGATAGCTTCACACCGGCCTGGTTGCGGTAGGCGACGATCAGGTCCTTGTACTGCGAGGCCTGAGAGGCCTGGTCGTTCGTGTAGAGCTGCACGCGGCGATCGCCGAAGTCGATCGAGCCCTTCGGGCTGTTCGCGTTCGCGGAGGCGAGCGCGGCGCGCACGTCCTCGAGGCCGATGCCGTAATGAAAGAGCGCCTGCGGTTCGAGCT
>CAYPWK010000122.1:0-280 GCA_964414365.1 uncultured Burkholderia sp. | reverse complement strand
GCCGGATTCGCCGAGCCCGAGACGTCCACCTCGCCCACGCCGTTGACCTGTGAAAGCGCTTGCTGCAGCACCGTCGACGCCGCGTCGTAGAGCTTGCCGGCCGGCAGCGTCGGCGACGTGAGCGCGAGAATCAGGATCGGCGCGTCGGCCGGATTGACCTTGTGATAGGTCGGGTTGCTGCGCAGGCTCGTCGGCAAGTCCGCGCGTGCTGCGTTAATGGCGGCTTGCACGTCGCGCGCGGCGCCGTCGATATTGCGGTTCAGGCCGAACTGCACCGTGA
>CAYPWK010000121.1:0-13388 GCA_964414365.1 uncultured Burkholderia sp. | reverse complement strand
GGCGACTTCGACGAGCGTCGAGCGTCTTCTCGCCAAGCATCGACTATGCTGGATGCAACACAGAACGGCATTGCGAGGTGCAAGATGCAAATTTCCTTTCCGCAGGAGGCTGCGGAATACTGCGGCCGCGATCTCGTACTCGCCTTCCCGGCATTGGTCGATGGTGAGCGTGTGCAGTGCGCGATCACCGCCGAGGCGCTCGAGGACCATTTCGGCGCGGAGTCTTTGCGCGAAGAAGATGTGCAAAGAGCTTTCGAAGCCAATCGGCACGCGATCGAACATGCCGCACGCAAGATGCTGCAAGAGCTAGGCAAGACGCCGGTACTGCTGCATAGCGGCTTTTTCCGCTTTTACGAGGAGTAGGGCGGCCGTCGGCCGGTGGCATTCGCCTCGCGGCGCCGGGACTGCCGCGCGCCGGGAGACGGGTCACGCCCGTGCCCGAGGCGATCGAGGAGAAAACGATGCGTGCGATGGTCTTCGACGGAGGCGCGCCGTTGCTCGTCGAGCGCGAGCTCCCCGATCCCGTGCCGGCCGCGGGGCAGCTGCTCATCGACATTCATGCCTGCGGCGTCTGCCGTACGGATCTTCACGTGGTGGACGGCGAGCTACAGCACCCCAAGCGTCCCGTGATACCGGGCCACGAAATCGTCGGCACCGTGGCCGCGATCGGCGAGGGGGCGACAGGCTTTGCGATTGGCGACCGCGTGGGCGTGCCGTGGCTCGGACACACGTGCGGCCACTGCGCCTATTGCATGCGCGGCCGTGAGAATCTTTGCGATACGCCCGCGTTCACGGGCTATACGATCGACGGCGGCTACGCCGAACGTACCGTCGCGGATAGCGGCTATTGCTTCCCGCTGCCCGCTCGCTATACCAATGTCGAGGCCGCGCCGCTGCTCTGCGCGGGACTCATCGGCTACCGTACGCTCGCGATGGCCGGCGATGCCGAGAGGATCGGCATTTACGGCTTCGGCGCGGCCGCGCATATCGTCGCGCAAGTCGCACGTCATCAGGGCCGCACGGTCTACGCTTTCACGCGTCCCGGGGACGCCGCCGCCCAGCGTCTGGCGCGGCGGCTCGGCGCGAGTTGGGCCGGCGGCAGCGATGAGCGCAGCCCCGGTTCGCTCGACGCCGCCCTGATTTTCGCCTCAGTGGGGGCGCTCGTTCCACGCGCGCTCGAGGCTGTCGTCAAGGGAGGAGTCGTCGTTTGCGGCGGCATTCACATGAGCGCGATTCCTTCGTTTTCGTATGATCTGCTATGGGGCGAGCGCCGCATCGTTTCGGTCGCGAACCTGACGCGCGAAGACGGTCGCGCGTTCATGCGGATCGCGGCGGACGTGGCGCTTGATATCGAGACGAAGCGCTTTCCGTTGACCGAAGCCAATCGCGCGCTCTCGGATCTGCGCGAAGGCCGCCTTTCCGGAGCGGCCGTGTTGACAATGCGGCAGTGAGCTTGCCGGCGGCCTGTCCATACGCCAAACGCAAAACGCAGACGTAAGCGTCAAACGCGCGCGAGCGCTTCGAGATCGACGATGCGGATGCGCTTGCCGCGCGACTCGACGAGACCGTCGCGCTGGAACTTCGAGAACATCCGGCTCACCGTTTCCAGCTTCATGCCGAGATAGTTTCCCATCTCTTCAAGCGTCATGCGCAGATGGAACTCGGCCGGCGAGTAGCCGCGTGCCTCCATCCGGCTCGACAAATTGAGCAGGAAGCTCGCGAGCCGCTCTTCGGCGCGCATGGTCCCGAGCAGCATCATGAGCGCCGACTCGCGCACGATCTCGCCGCTCATCATGCGCAGGACTTGCTGTTGCAGCGCCTTCGATTCGGCGCAAAGCGTCTCGAGCAGCGCGTACGGAATGATGCAGACGCTGCTGTCTTCGATCGCGATCGTATCCGCGATATGACGCCGGCTGTGCACGCCGTCGAGGCCGAGCACTTCGCCCGCGAAGTGGAAGCCTGTCACCTGCTCGCGGCCATCGCGATGCATGACGACCGTCTTGAACGAGCCGGCGCGCACGGCATAGATGCTCTGGAATTCGTCGTTGGCGCGGTAGAGCGCTTCGCCGCGCTTAACCAAGCGCGTGGCGGTCACGATCGAATCGAAGCGCCGGAGCTCCTCGGATGTCAGGTTGTTCGGCATGCAGGCCGACAGCATCGAACAGTTCGAGCAGCCGGCGCTCGTCGCCGCGGGTTTCGGCGCAGTCTTCGGCGAGCGTGACGGCACGGTCGAAGGCAGAGTCAGCGGCTCTGAGCGCGTGTCCTCTTCGGGTTCTAATTCAAGCAACATGTTTTTTGCCTCCGCCTTTCTGTTGCGCACCGCCCCTGGGTGCGTCGCAATTCAATTTCCATGTGAAGTATCGGTGGTAGCGGGTGCCGCGCCTATCAGCCAGGTATGAAACTTGGGTAAGCGTTGGGCGAAGCGCTGTAAGACTTGTCCTACGCGAGGCACGGAATATGCGCCGAGCCGGCGCCCAGGCCTCGCAGGGCAATGGGATCCCCGTCAGCCGGCGGTTGCCCAGCCGGTCGCATGCTGACGGGGGCTGTAGTTTAAATGCTTATGGAAGACTAATGTCCTGACGAAATCGCGCGCTTTGGATCAAGTCGCCGCTTCGTGAGACATGAGCGCCGGCTCACGTAGGACATTTTCCGACGCGAGCCGACGTCCGAGACGATTACGCGTGGTTGAGATTCAGCTGACGACGCTGCGGCTTGCGCGTCTCGCGCCAGAACGCGGCCAGCGCAGGATGGATCGCGTCCCGCCAGCGCGAGCCCGTGAACAGGTCGTAGTGGTCGCAATCGGGAATCGTCAGTCGCTTGCGCATCGCATTGGGCACGGCGCTGCAGACGGCATGCGCGGCGTGCGTCTGACCGGCGCCCGTGATGTCGTCGCAGCTTCCTTCGACCGTGCAGAGTGCCGTCGACTCGAGCGCGCGGGCGCATATGCGCTGCCCGTCGACTTCCCACACTCCGCGAGCGAGTCGCTGCTCCTTGAAGACAATCTGCAGCGTGTCGAGAAAGTAATCCTCAGTCATGTCGAGCACGGCGGAGTACTCGTCGAGCACACGCCGGCTCGCGGCTATCGTGCTTTCGTCGCCGGAGAGCCGGCTCGACCAATAACGTGCTTCGAGCGCCAACTGTCGATGCGGATGCGCCGCGACGATCGCGGCATGTTGCAGGTACCCGGGGTAGATGCGCCGTCCCGCACCGCGATACCAGGCCGGCACCGTATCGATGACCGTGTCGCGGAACCAGTCAATGCTGTGCCTTACCGCGAGTCGGTCGACGCCGGTGGGACTGAGCCGCGTATCGATGGGCCCCCCCATCAGCGTGACGGAGATCGGCGCGGGCTCGCCGCGCGCCGCGACGAGGGCCGCCGCCGCGACGGCCGGCGCTGTCGCCTGACAGACGGCGAGCACATGTAGTCCATCGCCGCAGAGCAACCGCATGAAGCGCTCCACGGTCAGCACATACTCGTCGAGGCTGAAGCGGCCATCGCTGAGCGGCACGTCGCGCGCATCGGCCCAGTCGGTGACGTAGACGTCGGCGTCCTCGAGCAGCGTTTCCACGGTTTCGCGCATCATCACGGCGTGGTGTCCCGCGAGCGGCGAGCAAAGCAGGATGGGGGCACCCGCGCCTCGGCCGACGCCGAGCCGCGCCCCGTCTGCACAGTGCCGCGCAAACCGGCGCAAGGAGCAGAACGCTACGGCATCGACGACGGTTTCCTCGATGGCGACGCGCCGGCCGCCGATTGTCACCGACGCAATCGCGAATGGCGGCGGCTCGGGCGTCGTCTGGAAAACGCGGCGTACCCATTCGCAACCGGGCACCGAGAAAGCTTCCCGACGCGGCGCGGGAAGACCGCACGAAAGGGCGAGCGAGGCTGCCCATCTGTCCACCGAGCGCATCAGCGCGCGCTGCGTCTCTAGCCAGTCGTAGAGCATGAGCGTCTCCCATCCGCACGACGCGCCGGAAGCCCGGAACGGCCGATTCGTCGGGCCTGCCGCGCGAGAGCCGATCAGCTATTGTGCAGATGGGGCACACGGACTGGCAACTCACGGTTTACGCCAGGATCGGCCGGTGTTGTACTATTGTGCGTTTTTTCCAACCAAACCCCTCACGCATGCTCGATTTCTTTCGCAATCACAAGCGCCTGATGATGCTCATGCTTGTCCTCGTCATCGTGCCGGGGCTGGGCTTCGTCGGTATTCAGGGCTTCCGCGGATTTTTCGACGAAAGCGCCAATGTGGCGAGCGTCAACGGGCACAAGATCACGCGTGCAGAGTTCGACAATGCGATGCGCCAGCAGCTCGATCAGGCGCGCCAGATCCTCGGCTCGCGGTTCGACTCGAAACTCTTCGATACGCCCGAGCGCCGGAGCCAGATGCTAGACAATCTGGTCCAGCAGCGCGCGCTCGCCGACGAGGCGCAGCGCGAGCACCTGACGGCATCGGATGAGGCGGTACGCCGGGCGCTGCTTGCGGACCCGGTCATCTCCTCGCTGCGCAAGCCGGACGGCTCGATCGATGTCGACCGCTACAAGGAACTGCTGGCGATGCAGGGGATGACGCCGGAACAATATGACGAACGCGTGCGCTATGGCCTCGCGATCGATCAGATCCCGGACAGCATCCAGGCGAGCGCCTTCGCGCCGAAGAGCATGGCCGAACAGCTGGCCAAGCTCGCGGAGCAACAGCGCACGGTTCAGTCCTTGGTGCTGCACCCGGCCGATTACGCGTCGAAGGTCCAGCCCACCGATGCGCAGCTCGCGGCCTACTACGACGCGCATCGCGCCGATTTCGCCACGCCGCAGACGGCGACGATCCAGTACCTCGTGTTCTCGCCGGCGACGCTCTCGGCCGCAATCGCCCCGAGCGACGCGGACGCGAAAAAGTATTACGACGAAAATATCGCGCACTACACGACGCCGCGCGAAATCCGCGTAAGCCAGATCCTGATCTCATCGCCGGCGACGGCGAGCGCGGCCGATGACGCAAAGGCCAAGGCGAAGGCCGAAAGTGTGCTGGCCGAGGTCAAGGCGCACCCCGATCAATTCGCCGAAATCGCGAAGAAGGACTCGCAGGATCCGGGCTCGGCCTCGAAGGGCGGCGACCTCGGCTGGTCTAGCGGCGGTGTGTTGACGGGCGACAAGGCATTCGACGCCGCCGCGCTGGCATTAAAAAGCAAAAACGCGATCAGCGACCTCGTTCGCTCGTCGTTCGGCTATCACGTCATCATGCTGACGGACGAGAAGCCCTCGGTCGTGAAGCCGTTCGCCGCCGTGAAGGACAACATCATGAAGGAGCTGAAGGCGCAACAGGCGGCGAAGGCGTTCAGCGACGGATCGGACGGTTTCACTTCGACGGTGTACGAGCAGGCCAAGAGCCTCCAGCCCGCCGCGGACAAGTACAAACTCAAGATCGAGACGGCGACGGTGACCGACAAGCCGAGCCGCGGGTTGCCGCCTGACAGCCCGCTCAACAATCCAAAGTTCCTGGCTGCCGTCTTCGCCAACGATGCGGTGAAGGACCACAACAACACGCAAGCAATCGATGCCGGCAACAACACGCTGATTTCGGCGCGCGTGACCGACTACAAGCCGGCGACCACGCCCGCGCTCGCGTCGATCAAGGATGCCGTGCGCAGCAAGTACATTGCCGAGCAGACGCTCGAGTTGGCTCGCAAGGACGGAACGGCGAAGCTCGCGGACTTGCAAAAATCGAAGTCAACGGCGGGATTCGGGCCGGAAGTGAAGGTATCTCGCACCGATGCGCAGGGCCTGCCGCCCGCCGCGCTCGCCGCGGTTTTCAAGGTCGACGCGAGTAAGCTGCCTGCGTACGTCGGCGTCGATCTCGGCGACGCAGGCTACAGCATCTACCGCATCAACGCCGCGCTGCCGGGTGCACCGATCGATCCCGCGCGGCTTGCGGCGGCCCAGCAACAGCTCGCCCAGATCAGCGCGCAGGAGGACATCGAGGCCTACCTGGCCGCGCTGCGCGCTCGCTCGAAGGTGAAGCGCTACGGCTCGCTCGAGGGCAAGCCAGGCGACGGAGGCTAAGCCGGCAGCGCCCGCTTCACTCCGTCGTCAGCGCGAAGACCGGCGCAGCAGTGGCTCGAGCACCGGCCATACGTTGTCGAGCAGCACAGTCTGCGCTTGCTGGTTCGGGTGCATCTGATCGGCCTGAAACATTTCGGGCTTGTTTTCGATTCCCGCCAGCAGGAACGGCACGAGCTGCACATTGAATTGCTTCGCAAGCGTGCCGTAGAGCGCATGAAAGCGTTGCGTGTACGCGGGCCCATAGTTGGGCGGCACATACATGCCGAGTAGAACGACCTTAGCGCGAGCCTGCTGCGCTTCTTCGACGATCGTGCGCAGGTTGTCCTCCGTCGTCGACAGCGGAACTCCTCGCAGGGCGTCATTGGCGCCGAGCTCGACAATGACGATCGAAGGCTTGAGGCGCGAGATCAATTCGGGCATCCGCGCGCGGCCGCCGCTTGTCGTGTCGCCGCTGATGCTTGCATTTGCAACGCTATAATCGATCCGCTCGTCGGCAAGGCGCCGGCGCAGCAGGGCAACCCAGCCCGTGTCGCGCGGCAGGCCATATTCGGCCGAGATGCTGTCGCCGAGCACGACGATGACCGGCTTGGACTCAGCCTCAACGGCGGCTCCAACTGGCTGCGGCTCCAAGAACGTGGCGGCGGCCAGTACAGCCAGCAACGCAAGCACGCTCCAGCCGGCCCGTGCCACTCTCGAACGATGCTTCTTCATGCAAGAAAATATCGAGCCCATCATTGAAGTGCGGAAGTTATGCAAGAGAGTCAAGGATGCGACAGGTGAGCTGACGATACTCGACGACATCGACCTCGACGTCATGCCGGGTAGCAGTGTGGCGATCGTCGGTGCATCGGGGTCCGGCAAGTCGACGCTGCTCGGCTTGCTCGCGGGATTGGACAATGCCACTTCGGGGTCGGTTCGCCTCTTCGGCCGTGAGCTCACGGCGCTCTCCGAGGACGAGCGCGCGAACCTGCGCAACGGTTCGGTCGGCTTCGTCTTTCAGTCGTTTCAATTGATGCCGCATCTGACGGCGCTCGAGAACGTGCGCCTGCCGCTCGAACTGCAAGGCGGCATGCCGGCGCATGACGCCTCTCGTCGCGCACGTGCGCTGTTGGAGCAGGTGGGGCTCGGCGCGCGCACGGGGCATTATCCGAAGCTGTTATCGGGCGGAGAGCAGCAGCGCGTCGCGCTCGCGCGCGCTTTCGTCACGGAGCCGGCGATTCTGTTTGCCGACGAGCCCACCGGCAGCCTCGACGCCGCGACGGGGCACGCCGTGATCGACCTCATGTTCAAGATGAACGCGGCGCACGGCGCGACGCTCGTGCTGGTCACGCACGACATCGAGCTCGCGCGCCGCTGTTCGCGCGTCGTGACGCTCGATGCCGGGCGCGTCGCATAACAATCACTGCGGCGCGGCGGCCCGCCTCGCGCGTTCGATCAACGCCGAAGTCGACGAATCGTGCTTCGCGGGGTCGAACGTGGGCGCGGTCAGATCCGCTTCAACGACCTTGCCGAGGATCTTACCGAGCTCGACGCCCCACTGATCGAATGGGTTGATGTTCCACACGGTGGCCTGCACGAGCACTTTGTGCTCATAGAGCGCGATCAGCGCGCCGAGCGTGCCCGGCGTCAAGGCATCGAGCAGCAGCGTCGTGGACGGCCGATTGCCTGGGAACACGAGATGCGGGACGAGCTCCGGCTTGTCCGGGCCCGCCACTTTGCGCGCCTCTTCGACGGTTCTGCCCAGCATCAGCGCCTCGCTTTGGGCGAAGCAATTCGCGAGCAGTTTCGCGTGATGGTTAGCCAGCTGATGCTCGGGGCGAAGCAGGGCGATGAAATCGATCGGCACGATCGTCGGCCCCTGGTGCAGCATCTGGAAGAACGCATGCTGGCCGTTCGTCCCAGGTTCGCCCCAGGTGATGGCCGAAGTCGGATAGTCGACGAACCCGCCGTCGAGCCGAGCCGATTTGCCGTTGCTCTCCATTTCGAGCTGCTGCAGGTACGAGGGCAGGAAGTGAAGAGCCTCGGAGTAGGGCGCGACGAGGTAGCTCTGCGACTCGAAGAAATTGCGGTACCAGATTCCAATGAGGCCCATCAGCACCGGAAGATTACGCTCGAGCGGCGCTTCGCGAAAATGCGCATCCATGCTGGCGGCGCCCGCGAGCAGGGCGTCGAATTCCAGCGGGCCGACCGCAATCATGATCGAAAGCCCGACGGCGGACCATAGCGAGTACCTTCCGCCCACCCAGTCCCACATCTCGAAGACGTTGTCGCGCGCGATGCCGAACTTGACCACCTCCGCCGGATTGGCCGAGACGCCGACGAAGTGCTTCGCCAGCTCGCTTTCGGGGCAACCCTTCGCGAGAAACCACTCGCGCAGCGAACGGGCGTTCGTCATCGTTTCGAGAGTTGTAAACGTCTTCGATACGACGATGACAAGTGTTTCCTCCGCATCGATGCGCGTCATCACGCGCGCCAGGTCGGCCCCGTCGACATTCGAAACGAAGTAGGTCGACATATCGGGATGCGCGAGGTGCTCGAGCGCATGGACGACCATCTTCGGCCCGAGATCCGAGCCGCCTATCCCGATATTCACTACATGGCGGATCCGCTTGCCCGTGAAGCCCGTCCATGCGCCACTGCGGACGCGGTCGGCGAATGCCGCCATCTTCGCTCGCTCGGCCGTGACCTCGGCGTGGTATGGGGCGTCGGCGCGCGTCGCGCGAAGGGCCGTATGCAGTGCAGCCCGGCCCTCTGTCGGATTGACGACTTTGCCCGCGAACATCGCGTCGCGGCGTTCCTCGACGCCGGCTTCACGCGCAAGCGCGACGAGCAGGCTGACCGTCTCGTCGGTGATGCGGTTCTTCGAAAAATCGGCGGTTATACCGCCGCCCTCGAACGTCAAGCGCTCGGCGCGTGAGGGCTTGCCTGTGTCGCCGGCGAACCAGTCGGAGAGCCGCGCGTCGCGAATCTGTTCGTAATGCGCTTTGAGTGCGGACCAGGAAGAAAGCGAGTTCGGCGTCATGATATCGGTCTGATATTGGGGGTACGTGATACCAAGCTGCGGTCGGTCAGTATAGCGGCGTTGGATGCTCGCTGGATGCTGTCATGCAGCATTGTTCGCCCATGGGCCGCTGACCAGGCTCCCCGCACGGCTACCGGTGTGCAGGATAAATCATGCGATTGAGCGCGGTGCGCACCGCAGGCGCAAGCTCGCTCGCCGTCAGCCCCGCTGGGCCGACGCCGCTTGCAACGAGGGTGTCGGCCGCGAGGCCGTGCAGGTAGACGCCCGCCAGGGCGGACTCGTACGCGGGCAGCCGCTGTGCCAGCAGCGCCCCGATGATGCCGCCGAGGGCGTCGCCTGTTCCGCCCGTGGCGAGTGCGGCGTTGCCGGTCGGGTTGATGGCGGCACGGCCGTCCGGCGCCGCGATGACGGTACCGGCGCCCTTCAGGACGACGACGCCCCCAAAGCGGCTCGCGAGCGTGCGCGCTGCGGCCAGCCGGTCGCGCTGAACGGCTGCCGCGTCGACTCCGACAAGGCGTGCGGCCTCGAGCGGATGGGGCGTCAGCACGCAAATGTCGCCGGCAGCGCCGCGCGCGGCGAGCGCATCGGCGAGCTTTGCATCGTCGGCGAGCAAGTTGAGCGCATCCGCGTCGAGCAGCTTCGGCATGTCGAGCTGAAGCGCCTTCGCAAGGATCTCGGCCGCATGCGCGCGTCGGCCCATCCCGCAGCCGAGCGCAAGCGCATCCATTTTGTCGAGCGCAAAGGCCAGCGTCGAATCGAGCGGGTGCAGCATCAGCTCGGGATGGGGCGGGTCGTACGGCGGCGCGCCTGCGCCGACGAACGCCACATGCACTTTGCCCGCGCCCGCATGGAGCGCCGCGCGTGCCGCCAGAATCGGCGCGCCGCACATGCCGGTGTCCCCGCCGACTACGGCAAGGCTCCCGAACGTGCCCTTATGAGAGGCGAACGTGCGCGGGGGAAACGCGGCGGTAAAGAGGGCGGGCGCGTTCAGCAGCGTCACGGCCGTGCGGGCCGGACCGACAGGCGGGGGCTGCGTCGCGGGAATGGTACCGTCGTCCGCCTCCACGCCGAGCGGTGCGACCGCGATTTCCCCCGCCAGATCTCGGCCATGGGTCATGTAGAGGCCTGGCTTCGCACCGAGAAACGTGATCGTGTGCGTGGCGCGGACGGCCGGCCCGCCGCCCACCACGTTGCCCGAGTCACTGTCGAGCCCGCTTGGAACGTCGAGTGCCAGCACCGGTTTGCCGGCGCGCGTCTCTTGCTCTATTTTCTGGGCCAGTTCGGCGAACACCCCTTCGAGAGGCCGTGCCAGTCCAATGCCGAAGAGGCCGTCCACAAGCCAGCCGTAGCGATCGAACGAGGCCGGAGGCTCATCGGAAATCGGTACGCCGGCCGCGCGGGCCCCGGCGAGCGCCCAGCGCGCATCGGCCGGCTTGACCTCCACCGGCATGCAGACTTCCACGGCGACACCGGCCTGTCGCAGCTCGGTCGCGCAAACGAGCGCATCGCCGCCGTTGTTGCCGGGGCCGGCGGCGAGCCAGACCGTCTTTCCAGCCGCGAGCGAGCCGTCGTGCTCGGCGAGCTCGAGCAGACAACGCGCCGCGGCCGCGCCGGCCCGCGCCATCAAGGCGTTGGCCGGCAACTGCGCGCCCTGGCGCGCTTCGATTTCGCGCAGCTCGGCGACGGTGTAAAGCGGCAGTGGCCGCTCGTGGGGGTTCAGGAAGTGGGGAATCGCGGGGCGAGAGGCGGCTTCGGTCATGGTCGGGCGAACGGACGTGGAAGACCGGCGCGCCATTGCGCCGGCAACGCAATTTCAACGACATGACATGCACGGGGTGCACGGCGCTCGGATGCCGGTCCTTCGACTTCGCGCCGTCCGGCCGCCTTGATCGAGCAAATTCAATCGACGAAACGGTCGGCGCGCAGCGCGGCGAGGGTATCGGGCGGCACGCTCGGCTCGGTGCCGCTGATCAGATCCGCAATCACTTTAGCAGAGCCGCAGGCGAGCCCCCAGCCGGCCGGCCCATGCCCGAAATTGAGGAAGAGTCGCGGATGGAGCGCCTGGCCGACTACAGGCAGCCCATCTGGAGAGAGCAACTTGATGCCATCCCAGGCATGCGCGGCGGAGAGCTTCGCCGCGCCGGGAATCCAGTCGTGCGTGGCTTGAGCGAGAACGGCCGTGGCTGCCTTCGCGAGCGGCTCGGCAGGCGGTTTGGTTACGTCGCGCTCGGGCTGCACGAGGACCGCACCCGCCACGCGCACCCGCTGATTCGCGCGAGTCATCGTGATCCGTTTCGACGTGTCGACGACGCTCAGGCGCGGGGCACGTTCCTCGTAGGCGATCGGCGCGGTCAGCGCAAAAAAGCGGGCCGGATGGAACGGCAGGCGCAGGCCGGCGCGCTCAACCAGCGCAAGGCTGCCGGCGCCCGCCGCCACAACGATCGCATCGGCCGAAACGACATCGACGTCGCGCGCGTTCGCTCGCTCGCCCTGAGCGGGCGCCAGCTCGACCGCGGCGCGCTTGTTGTCGAAGCGCAGCGCCTCGACGGCTCGGCCGAGCATGAAGTGCACGCCGCCTTCGTCTTCGAGGGCCTGCTTGAGCAACTTCGTGAAAAGCGGGCAGTTGGCCATCCGCTCTTCTTCAAGCAGCACTCCGCCCGCAAAGGCGGGGTCCGTGGGCACCGAATGCTCGATTTCGCCGCATTCGGCGGCCGAAAGGACATGATGCCTGACCTCGAGCTCGCGCAGCAGATCGAGCGCGCTTTGCGCCTCTTCCCAGTCGCGCGAATGACGGACGACGTGCAGCACGCCACTCGTTTGCTCGAACTCGAGCGCGAGTCGTCCCTCGATCGCATCCATCGTCTCGCGCGCGACGTCGACGAGCGGCTTGAGCCGCCGGTATTGCGCGCAAAACGCGTCGTGGTCGGCAAGGCTTGCGAGACGTTGCATGAAGCGTCGCGTCGCCGAGTCGAAGCCGGGCTTATAGACGATGCCGCTGCGCGGGGCACGCGCGGTCTTCATGAAGGTCGGTCCGAACCAGACGTCGAGCGGCGTGGGGAGAACGGCCCCGCCGTGCCCGTAGGTGGCGCCTTGCGCGACGGTCGCGTGACGCTCGATGACGCAGACGCGGTGGCCCGCCGCGTGCAACTGATATGCGGTGGCGACGCCCACGATCCCGCCGCCAATGACGATGACATCCATGAATGGTTCTTTCGGTGCGCTGCAACCCGCCGCGGGCCGCCGCACGCGCCGCAAACGGGCACCCGGAAAGGGGCGTTCGATCGCGCCGCGTCTGACGGCCGGCGCCGCCCCCTCGCAACGGGGGTGTTGACATGCGGCGCCGGTAAAGCAAACCGCGCATGATAGCGCCAAATGTGGCGGTGCGCCTCGCTTGCGCAGGCGAAAGCGAGTTGCTCGTGAAGGGGCAGGAAAGGTGCCCCGCGCAGCCTGTTGCGGCTGTGGCACGCGCTTGCGCCCGAGGCGGATTGCAGCTTATTGGGGGCCGAGTTCCAGGTATAATTTCCGACTTCCTTTCGCCTCACGTCGTCTGCATGCGCAAGAGGAATCGGTTGACAGCCCGATCGTCCGCCCGGCGCTAAGCGCGACTCAACGACGCCCACGTCTTTCCATGGCCCACTTCTCGTGTTTCCCCGGTGCTACTGCGCTATCCGATTTCCGTCAAACCCGCCTGCTCGAGACGCTGACCCGCATCGATCCGAACATTGTCGGCGTGCGCGGCCAATATTTGCACTTCGTCAACGCGCTGACGCCCCTCACGGCCGATGACGGCGAGCGCATCGAGGCGCTCCTGCACTACGGCGCCCCGTTCGGGGCCGGCGAAGAGCGGGGCGCCACCGAGACGTTTCTTGTCTTGCCCCGCTTCGGCACCGTCTCTCCGTGGGCCAGCAAGGCGACCGACATCGCTCATCACTGCGGCCTCACGCACGTGCGCCGCATCGAGCGCGGCGTCGAGTACACCGTCACGCTGAAGCCGGGCTTCCTGGGCATCGCGGGCAAGAAGGGCTTATCCGACGAAGCGCGTGCGGCCGTTGCCGCGGCGCTGCACGACCGCATGACGGAAAGCGTCGTCCGGTCGCGCGACGATGCGATGCACCTGTTCGACGAACTGCCGGCAAAGCCGCTTTCGACCGTCGACATCCTGGCGCACGGTCGCGCCGCGCTCGAGCGTGCGAATACGGCGCTCGGCCTCGCGCTGGCCGAAGACGAAATCGACTATCTCGTCGACGCATTCGCGAAGCTCGGCCGCAATCCGACCGACGTCGAGCTCATGATGTTCGCGCAGGCGAA
>CAYPWK010000120.1:0-13469 GCA_964414365.1 uncultured Burkholderia sp. | reverse complement strand
GCGTCCTTATTTCGTTGATCATTTCGGGCTTCCCGTTCGCGTTCCTGCTGACGCTTTCGTACGTCACCGGAATCGATCCGACGCTTGCGCGCGCCGCCGCGACGCTCGGTGCGAGCCCGTGGCAGCAGTTCAGGCAGATCTATCTCCCGCTGCTCGTGCCAGGGCTGACGATGGCCGCCTGTCTTTCGTTCGTTCAGGCGTTCTCGGTGTTTCCTTCGGCGGTGCTGCTCGGCGCGCCGGCCGGGCCGACGCGTGTGATTTCGATCGCCGCCGCCGAGGCCGCCTTCGAAAGCTACGACTACTCGCTTGCCTCGACGATCGCGATCATCATGGGATTCGTGCAATTGATCGTGGTAGCCGCGATGCTCGGTGCGCGCCGGATGTTCTACACCGGACCGGTGACCGGAGGGAAAGGATAATGGCGACCGAAAACCAAACTGCGCGGACTTTGCCCATGCAGGGCGGCGCGCCGCCGCTCGACGGCGGCGGTGCACGTTCGAAGGCGCGACGCACCGAGAGTATCGGCGGACGTCTTTGGACGGTGCTCGTGCGCGGCCTGATGGCGTTCTTCCTGCTCAATGTGCTGTTGCTGATCGCGACGGTTGCCGTCAATTCAATCGGCACGCGCTGGTTCGGCACGTTGTTGCCGCAAGGCTTCACGCTGCACTGGTACGCGCAGGCGTGGAGCGACTTCCAGCTTTCGAGTGTGTTGACGGTGACGGTCGAAGTGGTCGGCGCCGTCGTCCTGCTTTCGATCGGGCTCGGTGTGCCCGCCGCTTATGCGTTCGCGCGGGCCGCGTTTCCCGGCAAGCGGCTCGCGATGCTGATCTTTTTACTGCCGCTGATGGTGCCGCCGGTGACGTACGGGATTCCGCTGGCTACTGTCATGTACAAGGTCGGCCTTGCGGGTACCCTTCCGGGCGTGATCCTCGCGAACCTCGTGCCGGCGCTGCCGTTCGTCATTCTTGTCATGACGCCGTTCATCGAGCAAATCGATCCGAACCTCGAGGCGGCGGCGAGGATTTTCGGCGCCAACACGTTCCGCTACTTCCGTCACGTGCTGTTGCCGTTGCTCGTGCCGGGCATGCTTGCGGCCGGATTGCTCGTGCTCGTGCGCACGATCGGCATGTTCGAGCTGACGTTCTTCACGGCCGGACCGGACACGCAAACGCTCGTCGTGGCGCTTTACTACGCCGTCTTCTCGACAGGTGTTCGCGCACCGCAGTCGATCGATGCGATGGCGATGATCTATATGGGCATCACGCTCGTCTGGGTGCTGATCGCGTTGCAGTTCGTGAGCCCGACGCAGCTCGTTTCGCGTGTGAAGGAAGACCGGTAGGGACGCGGCGAGCGCACATAACGCAAAAACGGTTTAGGGCGGGCCGGCTTGGTCACCGGCCCGCTCGGATCGCTGTTTTTCGCGGCATGCCCACGAGGTCTACGGACAACTGAGTGATGAGTCGCCGCGGTCTGCGACGACGAGCTAGCGATAGCGACTTCACAACAACGCCACGGCCTCAACCTCGACTTTCAATCCGAAATGGAGTGGCCCCGTCGGCACGATTGCGCGCGCCGGCCGAGCGCTCGCGGCCCAGCGCGCGTAGATTTCGTTGAACGCCGGCCAATTCTCGATGTCGTCCAGATAGACGCGAACCTGAACGAGTTTGTCGATCGAGGTACCGGCGGCAAGCAGTGCCTTCGCGACGTTGCTGAGCACTTGCTCGGCTTGGCGATCGAACGGTTGGTCAACGAGCTTCTCGCCGGCCGGCGTAATGGGTAACTGGCCCGACACGAAGGCGAAGCCGTTGGCCACTGTGACATGACTATAGTGGCCGCCGGGTGCCGCCAATTCCGGTACGGCAGGGTAGACCGGCGCGGCGGAGCGATTTTCACCAGCCATGAAAGCGTCTCCATACGGTAAGCTCGCCCGTCGCCGAGAGAGCGTGATATTGGGGGGAACCGCGTGCCTGTTGCACAGAGTTCAGTATCGCTGAATCAATCGATCAGCAAATCCAACTTTTCTCAATGCTACCTTCATGCACTGCTTGACATGCAGGCATTTACCTGCACATCATGGCCTCACACACGAACACGACCGATGGACGCTGACAAGGTTTTCAAAGCGCTGGCCGACTCGACACGTAGAAAGCTGCTCGACCTGCTGTACGAGAAGAACGGGCAGACGTTGGGCGAGCTCTGCGAGCATCTGGACATGGCGCGGCAATCGGCTACCCAGCACCTCGGGATTCTCGAGGCGGCCAATCTGGTGAGCACGGTCCGGCGTGGCCGGGAGAAGCTGCATTTCATCAACCCAGTGCCGCTGCACGAAGTCTATGAGCGGTGGGTGCGCAAATTCGAACGGCAGCGGCTTACCCTGCTGCACGACCTGAAGAAGGAACTGGAAGGAGAGTAGCGATGAGCAAAGAGAAGACGAGTTTCGTCTATGTAACGTATATCCGCTCGACGCCGGAAAAGGTGTTCGAAGCCATCACGCAGCCGGAGATCGCGCGGCGTTACTGGGGCCACGAGAACGTCTCCGACTGGAAGCCCGGCTCCGCCTGGGAGCACGTACGCGCCAACGAACAGCGCACTGTACAGTTGGTCGGCAAGGTGGTCGAGGCCGCGCCGCCGGCACGCCTCGTCATCACCTGGGCGGACCCCGCTAAGGCCGCCGATCCGGCCAGCTACAGCCGCGTGACCTTCGATATCGCGGCGTACGAGGACATGGTGCGACTGACCGTCACCCACGACGAACTCGAGGCCGGCAGCGGAATGGCCAACAGCATTCAGCGGGGCTGGCCGATCGTTCTGTCCAGCCTGAAGTCCCTGCTCGAAACGGGTGAGGGCCTCGACGTTTTCGCCGTCCCGAAGACGGCGTGAACCGGGCTGGGTCGTGGACGCCCTTTGATCCTCAAAAAATATAGGGCGAGGACGAGGCTTACTTCAGAAAATCCAAAACTGATTTTTTTGTTTCCGCGATTTTTCGCTACGTATGCTCGATGCCAGTATCGGTGCCTAACTGCCGGAACCTGGCGCCCGATCCGATCGAGCATCATTCATGCGACTAGATATCTTTCGTTCCCTTTGGGGCTACCTCGGCGAGATGCGCGCTGCTCTCGAAGAAGCAAGCACGTCGGGGGTAGCGGGTATCGAGGCCCGATTACCGCTCGAGGCGGAGGCTCGCACCGCACTCAGACGATCGCTCGCCGCGTCCGGGCTCGATTACATCGCCATTTGCTTTACCGATAGCGCGGTACTCCCGCGTCAGCACGCCACGCCCACCGAGCATTTGCAGGACCTCGACCGAAAGCTCGACTGGGCGTCGGAGTTGGCGCCACGGTTCGTCAATGTGCTGGCCGGAAACGACAGATGGTCGCTAGCACAACAGGTCGACTTCTTCGGCCGCGCGCTGGAGCTCGCAACGCGGCACGGTCAGTTCTGCAGCTTCGAAACGCATCGCGCGCGCTCTCTCTACAGCCCTTGGGTCACGCTGGACCTCATCCGGCAATTGCCGGACCTTCGTTTTACGAGCGACATCAGCCACTGGGTCGTGGTTTGTGAGCGCCTCCTCGACGATCCGGCCGATGACCTTGCGCCGTTCGTCGAGCGCGTTCACCACATCCAGGCTCGCGTTGGGTACGACCAGGGGCCACAAGTCCCGCATCCAGCTGCGCCAGAGTTCGCGGCCCAATTGGCATTTCATCAGTCGCACTGGGCGGCCATATGGCGTTCTCAACAAGAGCGCGGCTACGAGTCTTCGACGCTGACTCCCGAGTTCGGACCCGACGGTTACCTGCACCATTTCCCGTTCACCGACATGCCCGTCGCGGATCTGGCGCAGGTCAACGAGTGGATGGCGCGGACAGAACACTGTCACTTCCAGCGGATCATCGACATCGATCAAAAAGAAGGAGTACGCGATGCAAAACACTGACAACCTGCCCTGCGAGCCGGCCAAGAATTTCACCTCGGTGCCCGTCATCGATATTTCCGGACTATTCAGCGACGACCTCGCGACACGTCGAGCCGTTGCCGCGAAGCTTGGCGACGCCGCGCGCAACGTCGGCTTCCTATATATCTCGGGCCATGGCATCGAGCCCGACGTTGTCGACGGGCTACGGCAAGCGGCGAGAGACTACTTTGCCCAGCCGCTCGACACAAAGATGAAGCATTACATCGGCACTTCACGCAGCCATAAGGGATTCGTCCCGGAAGGCGAAGAGATCTACAACAAGGGCAAGCCCGACCACAAAGAAGCATTCGATATCGGCTTTGAAGTTCCCGACGACGATCCGCTTGTGGTCGCGGGCACGCCGTTGCTCGGGCTGAACGACTGGCCGTCGCTCGAAGGGTTCAGGCCCGCTGTTCAGCGCTATTACGCGCAGGTATTTGCACTTGGACGCCGATTGTTTCGCGGATTTGCTCTCGCGTTGGGTCTGCCCGAGGACAATTTCGATGCCCTCGTGACACGACCTCCTTCAAAGCTGCGTCTCATCCACTACCCGTTCGACAACGATGCGCAGGATGCGCCGGGGCTCGGCGCACATACGGACTATGAATGCTTCACGATCCTTCACGCGGATGCACCCGGCCTTGAAGTCATGAACGGACGCGGGGAATGGATCGACACACCGCCGATCCCGGGCACGTTCGTCGTCAATATCGGCGACATGCTCGAAGTCATGACCGCAGGCGCATTCGTCGCGACGGCGCATCGCGTGCGCACGGTGAAGGAGGAGCGCTATTCGTTTCCACTCTTCTATGCCTGCGACTATCACACGCGGATCGAGCCTCTTCCCGCGTTCGCAAACGGGACCGATGAGTATGAACCGATCACGATCGGCGAGCACATGTACTCGCAGGCGCTGCAAACCTATCGGTACCTGCGTCGGCGTGTGGAAGAGGGCACCGCGGTGCTGCCGCCGCGGGCGCGCAAGCCGGCCAGTTTTGGACATTTGAAGAAGAACGCACAAGCGAGTTGATCCGATTGATTGATGCTCGCCCCCTCTTACGACAACCGGAGATCTAATGATGAACTCGATGAGAAACGTACGGCGTGGCCTTACGGTGATCGCCATCTCGACGGCGATGACGCTGATCGGCGCAACCGCTTTCGGGCAGGCGACTTCCGCCACGCTCGAACCGGGCCAACTAAAGGTCGGCATGGAGATCACTTATCCCCCGTTCGAGTCGTATGACGGCGACAAGGTGGTCGGCTCCGACCCGGACCTCGCGCGTGCGATCGCCAAGCAACTCGGCGCGACCGCAAGCTTTGTCGATACTAGGTTCTCCGGCCTTATCCTCGGTCTTAACGCAAGCCATTACGATGTCATCATCTCCGGAATGTACGTAACGCCGGAACGCGTCGCGCAGGCGCAGGCGATCCCCTATGCGCAGACGGGCGCGGCGATCATGGTGCCGGCAAGCGGTACGTTCAGGCCAAAGACGCCCGAGGATCTGTGCGGACTACACGTCGGCCTCGAACAGGGCACGACATGGGTTGCTCAACTGCAAGGACTCTCGAAAAGCTACTGCAAGCCGAACGGCAAAGGCGAGATAACAGTCAGCGAATACCCGTCTGCACCCGAGGTATTGCAAGCATTGTTGTCGAACAACATACAGGCACAGATGGAAATCGCAGGTGCCGCACACGCGCTCGCGCAAAAGTCAGGCGGACGCGTGATTGTCGCTTCGACGACGCTCATCTATCCGCAGACGCTCGGCATCTACATCAGAAAAGACAACAAGGCGCTCTATGACTTGGTGAAGAGCGCACTGGACAAAATGAAGACGAGCGGCGAGTACGACGCGATACTGAAGAAGTACAGCCTTGCATTGCCTCCTGCGGGCAAATCCTCCTGACGGGGCCCTCATAACCTTGGCCGCCACGCGTAAGGATCGCCATGCACTTTGATTTCAGCTACTTCCTGTCGCTGTTCGCCTTCCCCGCCTTCTGGCAGGCCTGCCTTACGGTCATCGAGCTGAGCGCGTTGTCGTGGCTGCTCGGTCTGCTGCTGGGCTTTCCGCTTGCCGCGGCAAAACGGTCACAGCTCCGATGGGTCTCAGTGCCGGCAGCGGCCTACGTCTGGTTCTTCCGGAGCGTGCCGCTGCTCGTGCTCATCGTCTTCGTCTACAACTTGCCGCAGATGTTTCCAGCAACCGGCGTGGCGCTGTCACACCCGTTCTTCTCCGGCCTCGTGGCACTCGTGCTGACCGAGTCCGCGTATATGGCGGAAATCCATCGCGGCGGATTGCTCTCCGTATCGCGCGGTCAATACGAAGCCGCTGCCGCGTTGGGCATCGGACCTGTGGGGCGGCAGCGGCTGGTGGTCGTTCCTCAGGCGTTCCGGATTGCATTGCCTGCACTCATTAACGAGTTCGTCACCTGTGTCAAGCTCACATCGCTCGCTTCTGTCATTTCGTTGACCGAACTATTGATGGTTGGCCAACGTCTCTACTCGCAGAACTTCCTCGTCATGGAGACGCTGTCGGCAATTGCGATTTACTACGTGCTGATCGTGACCGTCTTCGGATGGCTACTGCAGTACGTCGAACGACGGCTCGAGCTCGCCCGGCGCAAGCCTCAGACGCTCGACGACGCAGCACTCGCCGCCCTACGCGCTCAAATTACCGAGCCAGGCGCCACGCGTGCGGCACCGGAGCAACGCGGGGCGACCAGTGCATTGCTGTTGAAGAACCTGCATAAGCGTTTCGGCCACCACGAGGTGTTGAAGGGAATCGACCTGGAGGTCCGCGCGGGCGAAGTCGTTTCTATTATCGGGCCGTCAGGCTCCGGGAAAACTTCGCTGATTCGCACCATCAATGCGCTAGAGACGCTCGATCAAGGCGAGATTATCTTGTTCGGGCATGGGCTGATTGCTGCCGGTGATCGGCCGAACACGCGGCGCGTACGCAAGGCCGTCGTCGATATCGGAATGGTATTCCAGAGCTTCAATCTTTTCCCTCATCGGACGATCGTCGACAACGTGACGCTCGCACCGGTCTTCCACAGCCGCTTCAGCCGTGAAGCGGCTCATGCGCACGCCATTGCGCTGCTCGACAAGGTTGGGCTGCTTGCACATGCGCGCAAGTATCCGCATCAGCTTTCCGGCGGCCAGCAGCAGCGCGTCGCGATAGCACGCGCGCTCGCCATGGAGCCAGCCATCATGCTGTTCGACGAACCGACTTCAGCGCTCGATCCGGAACTCGTCGACGACGTGCTCAGCGTCATCGACGAACTCGCAAAGGAAGGGATGACCATGATCATCGTCACGCATGAAATGGACTTCGCGATGTCCGTTTCAGACCGCATCGTGTTCATGGAGCATGGCAAAGTCCAGTTCGACGGATCGCCCGAGGCGGTACGGACAGCCCCGGAAGCAGAGCGCGTGCGGCGCTTCATGGGCATTGCGGCGCAAGCGCATCTGGCCCCGGCAGCACCGATTCTCAAACAAGCTTAGCTGCTCGTCTGCGACCGCAACGTTTCGCGAAACTTCTGCACGAGGGGCTCCCTTGCACGACCGCGGCGCACGATCATCGAGAACGGCGCCTGATAGCCGAAGCTTGTCGGTGCGAGCGCGCGCAGGCGTCCACGTTCGACCCAAGACTGCGCAAAGTGTTCGGGAAGGAAGCCAATGTAAGCGCCGGATAGGATCAGGATCAACTGGCCTTCCATGCTGTCGACAGTCGCCTCGCTGCGTTTGAAGCCGTGCCGCGCCAGCTCCGTCTGGCTCCAATAGGCTCGCCCGACCATGCGCTGTCGATTCAAGATCTCCGGCTGAATGCGCTTCTCGGCGAAGAGCGGATGGCTATCGCTGCAATAAAGCCAATGCTGCTCGCGGTATAAGGGATGGTACACGAGCCCGTTCATGCGCAACTGAAACGCGCCGATCGCCATATCGAGCCGGTTGCCGAGCACGCTCAGTTGCAGCTCATACGGGTTCTGGACGTTCAGATGTAAATGGACGGCAGGGTGCTCGCGGGAGAACGCGCCGATTGCGGCGGCGAGCGGCAGCGAGGCATCCGTTACCGTTGCGTCGAGCACGCCGAGCCGGAAGCTTCCGCGCAAATCCCCCTTCAAGCTCGCCGCATAACGCTCGAACCCCTCGACCTCGCCAAGCAAACGCAGCGCTTCCTGGTGGAACTCCTCGCCCTTCGGCGTAAGGCTGAACCCTCCGCGCCCGCGATGGCACAGGACCACGCCAATCAACGACTCCAGTTGGCTCATGTAGGTGCTGATCGCCGACGTCGACAGGTTGAGCTCCTGTTGAGCCGATGCGAAGCCCTGGTGACGGACCACGCAGGTAAAGATTCGCAATAAGCGGGCTTCGGGCAAGACCGTGGTCAATATGAGCTCCTTCAACGACACGCGATTTGCGCCACACGGCATAGTTTAGAAATAGCTGAACTAAATTTTTTATGCCAGCGATTTGTCGTTGCTCGCCCACGCCTCAGCATGGCTGTTGCAAAACATGGGAATCGATCCGAGGACTGTCATGGGCAAACAGTTTTATCAGCCATTGGGCGGACATGAAATGCCGCGTTTCGGCGGCATCGCGACGATGCTGCGGCTACCGCACCTACCGTCGCCGGAAGGTCTGGACGCCGCCTTCGTCGGCGTACCGCTCGATATCGGCACGTCGCTGCGGCCGGGCACGCGGTTCGGCCCGCGCGAAATTCGGACGGAATCCGTCATGATCCGTCCGTACAATATGGCAACCGGCGCGGCGCCGTTCGATTCGCTCTCGGTCGCCGATATCGGCGACGTGCCGATCAATACGTTCAACTTGTTGGACGCAGTGAGAATCATCGAGGAATCGTATGATCGGATCCTCGAACACGGCGTGGTACCCCTGACGCTCGGCGGGGACCATACGATCACGCTGCCGATCCTGCGCGCGATGAGGCGCAAGCATGGCAAGATCGGGCTCGTGCACATCGACGCGCATGCCGATGTGAACGAGCATATGTTCGGCGAGAAGATTGCGCATGGTACGACGTTCCGGCGCGCCGTCGAAGAAGGCCTGCTCGACTGCCAGCGCGTGGTTCAGATCGGACTGCGCGCGCAAGGTTACGCGGCGGACGATTTCGATTGGAGCCGGCGGCAGGGGTTTCGCGTGGTCCAGGCCGAGGAGTGCTGGCACCGGTCGCTTGAGCCGCTGATGGCAGAAGTCCGGTTGAAGGTTCAGGGCGGCCCCGTCTACCTGAGCTTCGACATCGACGGCATCGATCCCGCGTGGGCGCCCGGCACGGGCACACCCGAGATCGGCGGCTTGACGACGATTCAGGCCATCGAGATCGTTCGTGGATGTCAGGGGCTTGATCTTGTCGGCTGCGACCTGGTGGAAGTGTCGCCACCGTATGACAAGACCGGTAACACGTCGCTGCTCGGTGCCAATCTCCTCTATGAGATGCTGTGCGTCCTTCCGGGCGTGATGCGGCGCTGACGTTTGCCCGCGGCCGTAAGCGCCTCGCGCAGCGGGGGCGGTTCAATCGCACGAGCGAGGGACATCATGAGAGTTGAAGACGGGTTAACCGACGATCCGCAGGCCGTCGAGCGAAGGATCCGGGTCGAGCTGGCGGCACTCTATCGTCTTGTCGCTCATTTCCGAATGACGGATATGATCGACACGCATATCACCGCGAGATTGCCGGGGCAGAAACCGGCGTTTTTGATTAACCGGTACGGCGTGTTGTTCCACGAGATCCGCGCCTCCGATCTGGTCAAGATCGACTACGAAGGAAACGTGATCGATGAACGAGCGCGCGAACGAGCGGATCGCTATCGCGTGAACGCAGCAGGCTTCACGATCCATTCGGCGATCCACATGGCGCGCGAAGACGTCGGTTTCGTCGTGCATACCCATACGGCGGCCGGGATCGGCGTTTCCGCGCAAGAGCACGGGTTGCTGCCGATCAGCCAGCACGCACTGAAATTCTACGGACGCCTCGGCTATCACGACTATGAAGGCATCGCGCTCGATCTGGACGAGCGAGCGCGGCTCGTCGCCGACCTGGGTCCGCACAAGGCGATGATCCTGCGCAATCACGGCCTTATCGCCGTTGGCGCATCGGCGGCCGAAGCGTTCCATGAGATCTACTTCCTGGAACGCGCCTGCCAGGGGCAGATCAGCGCGCTCGCAGGCGGCACGCGATTGCGTACGCCATCGCCGGAAGTCTGTGAACGAACGGCAAGCCAATTCGCCGCCGACGACTCGGCCGGAATCATCGATCTCGCTTGGCAGGCTGCGCTGCGGCTCATCGACGACAGCATGCCCGATTACCGTTCATAAACAATCCCGCATGACAAAACTTGCTCTCGTTGGCCGCGATTTCGACATTTGCGGTCTGAAGTCCGCGATACTAGCGGTCGCAGCCGACTTGCAGGTCTGCGTCTTGGGCGAACCCGGCGCGAATGACGCCGAGGTTGCCGTTTGCTGGGATCCGCCCCGCGGTGTGCTGCGCACGCTGCCGAACCTGCGCCTCGTGCACGCGATTGCAGCCGGCGTCGACAACATTCTGGCCGATCCTGAGCTGCCTCACGTTCCGCTCTGTCGAGTCGTCGACCCAGAGCAGGCGCGCGGGATGAGCGAGTTCGTGCTTTGGGGCGTATTGCATTTTCATCGGCAGTTCGATCGCGTTCTCGCCAACCAGCGCGACCGACGCTGGGACATGCCGGAACAGCGACCCGCCTCAAAAGTCACTGTCGGCGTGATGGGTCTGGGCCGCATAGGTGCGCACGTCGCCGCCACTGTCGCAAGTATCGGCTTTCGCGTCCGGGGCTGGAGCCGAACACCGAAGACGCTATCCGGCATCGAGACCTTCGCCGGCTCACACGCATTGCCCGAATTTCTCGACGAGGTCGACATACTCGTGTGCGTACTGCCGCTCACTCGAGAGACCGAAGGGATCCTCGGCGACGTCGTTCTGCGGCGTTTGCGCCGCGGCGCCAAACTGATCCATGTCGGCAGAGGTGAGCAACTCGTCCCCGATGCTCTCATCGACGCCCTGTCGGATGGCCACCTTGGCGGTGCGATCGTCGATGTCTTTCCACAAGAGCCGCTGTCACCGCATGATGTACTCTGGAGCGCACCGAATCTGATCGTTACGCCGCACATGGCATCGGCGGCCAGTCTCGGTGCCATTGCGGGGCAAGTCGTCGAAAACGTGCGTCGCTTACAGAGAAACGACTCGCTCATACATCAAGTCGATGTCGAACTCGGCTTTTGAGCCGAAGCCTTTTGGTGCTGCACGGTTAACGCAACGCCGGTTTCGGCGCGAAGCGGCTTGCCCAGGAAACGAGCGCGTCGAGCGTGGGCGACTCGGCTTCGGGCGGTGGCGCGCCTTCGACGAGCGAAAGGCCGACGGCATTTGCCAATACGTCCGCAGGCCGACGGCGGCCGTGCCGAACATGTCGTAGCTTGAACCGGCGACGAACGCTGCATCGGCTGCATTGATCCGCAGCTTCTGCAGTGCAAGCTGGTAGGGGCGCGGGTCCGGCTTGTAAGCCCCCGCTTCTTCGGCGGTGACGACGGCATCCCATTCCACGGGGACGATGGCGGCGGCCAGCTTCCCGAGCCGTTCCGAGCAGTTAGTGACGACGGCGAGCTTGCAATGCGGTTTGATCGCGCGCAAGGCGTCGACTACGCCGGGCCACGGTGACAGTTCGAGCCAATGCGTTTCGAGGGCGCGCGGCGCCGACTCGGGAAGCCCGACGTTCGTTGCCGCTTGCCTGACTAGCTCCTCATAGGCGATGTACGGACCGCAACCATAGGTGAGTCGCAGGTATTCGGCGCGCCAAGTCCTCCCGCCCTCCTGCGACCCTGCCGCCCGATTCCAGAGCGTCCAGGAGTCGAGCAGGGCAGTCAGCAGGTCGAACAGTACGGCTTTTGGATAGAACGAAGAAGATGGGGCTTCGACCACGAATGCACGCCTCCGACGCTAGTTGATCTGCTTGCACGCGATCGATGATAAGTGCGAGGCGTGCCGCCGTGATTCAACGTAGTTAAATGGCAGAGTTAGCCATGCTGAATGATCTCGCTGTCCAATCGCCGATGTCGGCCGACGTTATCGGACGGGGGCACTAAAGCCGGCTCGAGGACGATCGTGCTCATGAAAGAGCTGGCAGACGGCTCGCGCATCGGCACAAGCGTGAAGACGCTCGCGAAAACGGTGATCGCAGAAACGCTCCGCTACATCGGCAAGCAGGTTGAGATGGGTCGTGTTCGCCCATTCAGGGACGAACAGCGCGACGACATCCGAGACGGGCACGCCGTCGGGCGCATCGAAAGCGATCGGAGTGAGTGGGCGGACATAGAGCACGATCGGCTCCCGAAGACCTTCGGCTTGAGCATGCGGTACGGCGATAACTCGGCCCAGGCCGGTGGAGCCGAGCGCTTCGCGAGCAGTGAGATTCGCGGCCACCGTCGCTGCCGGCAAGCCACCATGTCGTTCGACGAATTGACCGAGCACGGTGAACAGCGCGTCGCGATCGGCTACTTCGAGGCCGAGCAGCACGCGGTCATTGGAAATCAATCGAGCGATCGTATCGGCTCCACTCGCTGGCGCGGTGCGTTGGTTTTGGGAGTCGTCGCGGGGTGACTGTTCCGGATGCAAAAGATCGCGCCATACGCCGGTCGGCGTTTCGGGGACTTCGAGCAATTGTCCGAGTTCAGCGGTCGGTGCCAGTGCCGCCACGCGCCGCATGGCGCCATTTACGGCCGCCCTCGGGAGGTACAGCGACAGTCGGACTCGGGTCGTTCCGGCGAGCGGCATGATGCGGATCGTCCAAGGCTGACCGAGACAATCTCGAATCAGCGCCTGCCGCACGGGTGTCGCATGCTGAGCGTCGAGCGTGACGCGCATCATGACGTTGCGGCTCGCTTCGCCGCGCGCGAGCGGGCGCGGGGGTGCGTTCGGGGCTTTGGTGGCTAGGCCGAGCAGGGCGCGTAAGCCCGCCCATCGGTGACGCATGCTGCTCTCCGGTCGATTTCTAGTTATAGGAAGGATATCCGGATCGGCGCGAGGGTGAGGAAAACGAGCGTTGCCATAGCGCGCCTTGGAACGTTCCTATCAATTGCCGGCTCGCCGCGGCCCGCCCACGCACGACTCGCAAACGCCCGCATGACGTGGGTACAAAACGGTGCTGGGAGTAACAGGGTTTCTCGAAATACAGCAGCTTTCGGGGGAACACTTTCGCGGAGAACAACTTCTTGGTGCCCAGGGCCGGACTCGAACCGGCACGCCTTGCGGCGGGGGATTTTGAGTCCCCTGCGTCTACCTGTTTCACCACCTGGGCAGTCGGCGCCGACGCGTGAAGCGTCGGGCGAAGAGCGCGATTATGGCGCAAAAGCGGTGCGCCGGCAAGCTGGCGGGCCGTTCCAAACTCCGTCAGCCCTACCAGCCGGCGGCCGACGAGGCTCCGCACCCGCAGCGCTCGCCCTCACTGACTCAAATAAACGAACTTCCCA
>CAYPWK010000119.1:11333-13490 GCA_964414365.1 uncultured Burkholderia sp. | reverse complement strand
CACAAACGAGATTTTTCGTCCAACGCGCGCTTGCCCGGCATTTGTGCGCTGGCCGTGCTCATCGGCGCCGTCGGCACAGTAGCGGCTTACGTGCTGCTCCATCTGATCCGTTTGTTCACGAACCTGTTCTTTTACGGCACGCTCTCTTTCGCGGACCACTCACCGGCGTATAACGCGCTCGGCCCGTGGGTCATCGTCGTGCCCACCGTCGGCGGCCTCATCGTCGGCCTGATGGCGCGCTTCGGCTCCGAAAAGATTCGCGGCCACGGCATTCCCGAAGCAATTGAAGCGATCCTTTTTGGCAAGAGCCGCATGTCTCCCAAGGTGGCGGTATTGAAGCCGCTCTCCTCGGGCATCGTCATCGGCAGCGGTGGACCGTTCGGCGCTGAAGGCCCGATCATCATGACCGGCGGCGCGCTCGGTTCGCTGCTCACGCAATGCTTCAAGGTCACGGCGGCCGAACGCAAGACGCTGCTCGTCGCGGGAGCGGCGGCCGGCATGACGGCCGTCTTCGGCACACCCGTCGCGGCCGTGCTGCTCGCCGTCGAACTGCTGCTCTTCGAATGGCGCCCGCGCAGCTTCCTGCCTGTGGCGCTCGCTTGCGCCGTGGCGGGATTCATGCGCGGCGCATGGTTCGGCGCGGGGCCGCTCTTTCCGCTCCAGACCGCTGAACCTCATGCGATCTCGCTCGCGTCCTGCGCCATTCTCGGGCTCGCGAGCGGTGCGCTAGCGTGCGGCCTGTCGGTGGCGCTCTACAAGACCGAAGACGTCTTCGGCAAGCTGCCGCTGCATTGGATGTGGTGGCCCGCGCTCGGCGGCCTCGTCATCGGCATCGGCGGATTCATTGAGCCGCGCGTGCTCGGCGTCGGCTACGACGTGATCGGTGATCTGCTGCATCAAAATCTATCGCTTCAAATTGCGATCGCGATTCTCGTCGTCAAGGCGATCATATGGGTCATCGCGCTCGGCTCGGGCACGTCGGGCGGTGTGCTCGCACCGTTGCTCATGCTCGGCGCGGGGCTGGGCGTCGTGCTCGGCCATGTGCTGCCGGGCGGCGAGCCGACGTTGTGGCCGCTCGTCTCGATGGCCGCGACGCTTGGCGCCACGCTCGGGGCACCGCTGACCGCGATCCTCTTCGCCTTCGGCCTGACACACGACAGCAACGCACTGCTGCCGCTCCTGACGGCCACGCTCATCGCTCATGGCTTGACGACGGTCGTCATGCGGCGCTCGATCATGACCGAGAAGATTGCGCGGCGCGGCTATCACATCTACCGCGAGTACGGTGTCGACCCGCTCGAGCGCCACTTCGTCGACGAAGTCATGACGCGCAGCGTCAAAACCATCGATGCCTCGCTGACAGTGCGCCAAACGCTCGCGACGTTCTTCGGCGAGAACCAGACGCATCGCGCTTATCCTGTCGTGCGCGGCGACAGGCTCATCGGTGTGGTCGACCGGGCGGCGCTCGTGGCCTTGAATGCAGCGCGCGGCGGCGACGCCGCTGACCTTACGCTGGCCGACGCGCTGGCCGGCCGCTCAACGCCGGTCGCGCTCGCCGACGAAACCTGCAGGCTCGTCGCGACGCGTCTTGCCGTGCATGGCCTGGAACGGCTGCCCGTCGTCGCCGATCGCGAGTCGCTCAGGATTATTGGCATCGTCGCTCGCAGCGACCTCGTCAAGCCGGCCCAAGCCCACTTCGAAGAAGAACACAAGAAGGAGCGGTTTCGCGGCCTGCCGCTGCTCCGCGTACCCAGGCGCCGACGTGCAGCCTGAGTTCGACGCTCGGTTACCGGATGCGCCTTGGCCTACGTTGAGGAACGCACGCACCGGACCCTGATCCGCGCGCAAACGGGCGAGCCCGTTCGCCATCGCACATTCATCGTACGCCGCACGTCTGACAATTGGCGCAAGCTCGATCGATGAACCAATCCGAGCAGGTCGATTCGCCTTCGGGCGGCAAGAAAGGCTAACGGGGAGGCCGACAATGGACATCCTGGAGATGGCGGCACGAGCGGGGTTGCAAGTACTGCTCGACGCACGGATCGGCAGCCAGACTTATCACAGTGTCAGCGGCTCCCTCCCCGCTTTGCAACGATTCGCCGATTCCGTCAAGGCGGCGACACTTGCCGAGTCGAGCAAACGCGAGCCGGCCAAACG
>CAYPWK010000119.1:0-11233 GCA_964414365.1 uncultured Burkholderia sp. | reverse complement strand
GATTCGGCCACGCTGCCGGCGAGAAGCCGCCGGAATCCTCTGCGGCCGTGCGAGTACATCACGACGAGATCGGCAGAGAACTCGTCGATGCCGCGCTTAAGGACAGCAGCGATGCTGTCTCCATACGAATCGATCGCCCGCACGCTACCCTGCACGCCCGAACGCACGAATCGCTCGCGTGCCTCGTCGAGAACGGACGTTGCGGTTCGGCTCGTAAAATCAGCGGGCGGGACTTCCTCGACGAACCCGCCTGAAAGGTCGACAAGCTGCGCCGGATGCACCAGCACGAAAACGGCCTGTACTTCGGCATGCAGCAAACGAGCGAGCTCGACGGCCTTGTCGACTGCATGCATCGCGCCTTCGCTGCCGTCGACGGGCACCAATATCCGCTTGTACATGAAACGCCTCCATCGAGAGAACGGCGTTCGCCAGGCGCAGCGCCACGCTTCGCGAACGTGCCGGGTATGAGGCAGTATCGTTGGGATCGCGGCCGGGAACAACTGCCTCGGCGCACGGCTCGCATGGCGAGCGGGCACGTTCGCACGCCCGCTCAATGGTCCGTGCCTTGCGCGGCCACACTTTCGGTGCCGAGAATCCGTTCAGATAGCTTCTGGTCGTAGCTCGAATGCACATGCACGCGCTTTTTGTCCGGAAATGCATAGCTATAGGCTTTGCGTAACGCGAGCGAGGCTTCGTGAAAGCCGGAAAGGATCAGCTTCTGCTTGTTCGGATAGACGGCGATATCACCGACGGCGAAGATTCCGGGCTTCGACGATTCGTAATTCGACGTATCGACGGAGACGCGCCCGCCGAGGGTCTGCAATCCCCACTGCGCGATCGGACCGAGTTCAGCGACGAGTCCGAAGAGCGCGATCAGATGATCCGCATCGATGGTGACCGAGCCGCCGATCTGCTTCACTTGGAGGGATCGTAGCGTCGCGCCCGGCGCGTCGAGCGCTGTAATAGTGCCGATGACCAGGTCGAGTTCGCCCGCCGCCGCGGCCCGTTTGACTTCCTGCACCGTCGCTTCGGCCGCGCGAAAAGTCTCGCGCCGATGGACAAGCGTCACGTGCTTGGCCACATCGCGCAGCGCCAGCGCCCAATCGAGCGCCGAATCGCCGCCGCCTGCCACGACCACACGCTGATTCGCGAACATGGCGCGTTGGCGTACCGCGTAGTGGACGTGCCGTCCTTCGAGCGCCTGCGCCTCTTGGAGCGCAACGCGCTGCGGAACGAAAGCGCCGTTGCCGGCGGAAAGCAGGATGGCTGCCGCGTCGAAGGTGAGTCCTTGCTCGGTGCTGACCAGCCAGCGCTTGTCGCCGTTGCGCTGCTCGACACTGATCACGCGCTGTCCGAGATGAATCGGCGGCGCGAACGGGCGGCACTGCTCCATCAACCGCTCGACGAGTTCGCGCGCCGTGCAGACGGGAACGGCCGGAATGTCGAAGATCGGTTTCTCCGGATAGAGCTCGATGCACTGGCCGCCGACCTCGCCGAGCGCGTCGACGAGATGGCAGGACAAACCAATTACACCAGCCTCGAACGCGGCGAAGAGACCAACGGGTCCAGCCCCGACGATCACGACATCGGTGCGTATCGGGCTGCCGGCTTGAGGGGACATTGCAGCCTCATTCACGCTCGGTTCTCCAGGAAGTGCGACGTTGTGTGCCATGCCGCACGGCGCGTGCCGTATTGCTTAACGACGACCAAGTAAGGACGACCAAGATCGCATTGCGGACGCGACGATGATTTAGGACGGCGATACGGTCGCGAAATGAATGGTTGAGTCGAGTATACGGGGCACAGATGGTTGACCGTCCAGTGGCCCATTCCTCAGTAGGGGAAACGCCCAATAAAAAAGCGCCGCAAGCGGCGCCTTTTCCGGCATCAACCGACCAGGTGAATCTTAGAAGCGATGACGCAAGCCGACGGTTGCGGCAGTCTGGTTGATCGAGCTAGACGAGCCGTTGCCCGTCGTCGTCGGGTTATAGATCCATGCCGTCGTGCCGGCCGGGCCCGAAGCGCGCTGATAGACAACCTGCGCGTAGACATCGGTGCGTTTGGAAAGCGCGTAGTCAGCCTGCGCGCCCACCTGGTTGAAGTGCTCGTTCACGCCTGACACATTCTGGTTCGTATAGGTGTAGGCCACACCCAGGCCCAGCACCGGCGTCAGGTTGTACTTGGCGTTGACTTCATAGTTGTTCTGATGGACCGTCGGAATGATCCCCTTCCCGTCAAGCCGTGCCTGCGTCCATACCAAGCCTGCCTGCACAGGACCGAACGCATAGCTCGCGCCCGCACCGTACGTGCGCAGACGCGTGCCGGCGAACGACGCCGCCGCCGGCAAGGCGCCGCCCGTCAAGGCACCGACCGTCTCCGTGTCGAGTGCGCCGCTCGTCGTGCTGAACGGATTGTTCGCTTGAGCGTATGAACCCGCGATGCGCAAGCCCTGGAACTGATACGCCGCGCCAACGCTGTACTCGCGGTTGTTCGCGAACGCACCTGCCTGGTTCGAGAAGCCGTAGGTGCCGCCGAACGTGAAGCCGGCGTAGTTCGCGCTGGTGAACTTCACCGAGTTGTTCACGGCCGCGCCGCCGTTCGTGTTGAGGTTGTCGAGGTTGCCGAAGTGCGCAAACGAGGTGCCGCCCCAGCTTCCTGTGGCCGTCAGCGGCGCGAGGAAATCCTGCTCTGCGTCGTATTGGCGGCCGAGCGTGACGGTGCCATAGTTGCTCGACAGGCCGACGAAAGCCTGGCGGTTGAACATGCCGTTGTTGTTCGCGAACCTCCCGTTGCCGAGGTTGAAGCCGCTTTCGAGGGTAAAGATCGCCTTCAAGCCGTTACCGAGGTCTTCCGCGCCCCGCAGACCGAAACGGCTTTGGTCGATGCCGCCGCTCGTTTGCTGCCAGTTCGAGTGACCGCCGACATTGCTCGTATAGGTGAGTCCGGCATCGAGCACGCCGTAGAGCGTGACGCTGCTTTGTGCATGAGCGGCAACTGCGAAAGACGAGGAAACCGCAGCGACGATGAGCGTTTTTTTCATGAGAGTCCCTTTCCAAGACAACTGGCCCGCAGCCAGACTTCCGACAGACGGCCGCATTACCGTCGCCGCCTCATGGCGAGCAAACGGATTCCACTGCTGAAACCGTCCAACGAGCCGCGAGTCTACGGGTTGACCCTACTTAGGGTATACGCGCAGAGAGCAATTCATTGTTTCGCATTCTGAAAGGAACTTGTGTAAAAACGCGCGCATCCATTTGATTTTATTGGGATATGCGCGGCCGCTAACTGAGAGAGAATGACCGACCGAGGGTGCTTGCGCTGGCGAATCGATGCGGAAAAGTTGCGGATCAGCAACGGATGCTTAATATGGCGGTCACGCAAATGGACGATGCGGATCCGTCTCGAATGGCAAGGCGCGCGGCGAAATTGGCGGATGCTGACGATACTCTCTCGGTCGCCAGACCGTTCGCATGGTTATGCTCGAAAAAGACATTGACTGTGGCACCGCCGGGTGGCGGCGCTTGGCATCCATCAATCGAATGAAGATCAACGAACAATGAGCGTCCGTTTCCGGGTTGGCATCGCGCTGTTGATGATTGTTGCGCCCGCGCTTTCGTGGGCGCAGCGGCCGGTGACGTATCCGCTGCGAAGCCAGTCGCCATCGCAACAGGCCATCGACCAAGCCTTGTGCTATGCGCAGGCAAAGAAGGACACGAAAATCGACATCGTGCGGCAACCGCAAAAGCCGACGCGCACCACACCGATCACGTTTGCGTCCGACGCAGGGCGAGGCACCTCGGCGCCACCGTTGCCGGCGAGCGGCAGCGCCGCGAGCGCGGCAGCCCCCAATGCGGCCGCATCGACGACTGCTTCAAGCCCTAGCGCCGGCATCAACTCAACTCAGTCAACTGCGTCTACATCATCGGGATCGGCCGCTTCCGCACCCGCGGCCTCCCCGCCGGGCGCCACGTCGGGACAGTCTGTCGCGACCGGAAACGCCAGCCAAACCAAGCTCCCTCTGTTGCCTCCGCCGGAGCCGCCAATGACGACTTACTGGCGCGCATGGGGCGACTGCATGCAAAGCCGAGGTTATGGCGTGCAATAAGCAGCGCGCCGTGCAATAAGCGGCGCACCATCGCCACTTGTCCAAGTAGCGCAATCCAGTACTCGAAAAGGTCGGGCGGTCCTCGCCCGAACTGGCGTGCCGGACAGCCTCGACGGAACGAGGATCGACACTGCGAAGCCTTTGTTCGTCGTCGGCCGAAGCAACGATCGATAACGGCACTCGCTCATGTAAACGTAAGCTCCGGGTCGAGCCGTCGCGGCAACAGACTTTACAACTGTTACCCGCGCGTTGCGTACAGTAAAAAAGGCTTTACCTATACTCCGTTGCGCAGCTGAACTTGCCCGCGCTCCGTGAGCGTTACCTTTTATCGATCCATCCGATGACGCGCCTCGTCTTCACTAAAACCGCCCTGCTCGTTCCTCTTGTCGCCGGTGCGGCATTGTCGCTCACCGCCTGTGTAGCGCCAGGCTCTTATGGAACGTACGGCGCCCAGCCGCAGTACGCGCAGCCTGCCTACGCGCAACCGCAGTATGCCGAGCCCGCGTACGTACAGCAGCCCGCTTATGCGCAGCCGCAGTACGCGCAACCCCAGTATGCGCAGCCTCAATACGGGCAACCCGGATATTCCGATCCCGCCTATGCGCAACCCGGCAGCGGCTATAGCACGCAATACGGCAGGATCGCGGCGATTCGCCCGATCGGTGGCGCGACGAGTCCGTCGGGCGTAGCCGGAACCGTCGTCGGTGCGCTCGTCGGCGGCGTGCTCGGCAATCAGATCGGACGAGGTCACGGACGCGATGCCGCGACGGTCGTCGGTGCATTGGGCGGCGCAGTGGCGGGCAACCAGCTCGGGCAGCGGATGGGTCAGCCCGCCGGCTATCGCGTCGATGTTCAACTGAGCGACGGTTCGGCACGTTCATTCGACATGCAGACACCGGGCGACCTGCGCCCCGGCGATCGCGTGCGCATCGACGGCAATCAGATTTCGAGGTACTGAGCGAGCAAGACTATCGGCGCGCGGCGGGCAAGTGAGCCTCCCGCGCGGCGCCGGGAGCCGGTAACGCGCACACGCGCTTGCGCGGCCGATCATGGAAGCAGACGACGTCTCAATGAAAATTCCTGCTGGACGCAGGCAATTCACCGAGCCAATGCGAGAGATCGATCAACCGGTGCGCCACGAGATGCCGCACTTCGCCTTCGCATTGCCATACACCCAGCACGCCGAGCAGTGAAGCGCCGAGCGCTTCTTTTCTTTGCCGCTCCAGCACCTTCGGCCAGATGATGACATTGACGTTGCCGGTCTCGTCTTCGATGGTGACGAAGATAACGCCCTTGGCCGTATCGGGCCGCTGGCGAACCGTCACGATGCCGCATCCGCGAGCGAGGCGGCCGTTCGGATAGCGCTGCAAAACCTCGGCCGGCATCAGCCGCTTTTCCTGCAAGCGCGGCCGTAACAACGCCAAAGGATGACGCCCGAGCGTTAGCCCCATCGACCGGTAATCGCCGGCGATATCGTCCCCTTCCGATGGCGCCCCCAACTCCGGTGTGCCGTCTTCCACCGCGGCTCGCGCGAGTATGTCCTTATCCGGCACGGCCGCGACCGACTGCCATAAGGCCTCCCGCCGATTGCCGGCGAGCAACGAAAGCGCGTTGGCCGCCGCAAGTACTTGGAGATCATGACGATCGAGCTGCGCCCGGCGCGCCATATCGTGCACGCTTTCAAACGGACGCACCGCCCGGGCGGCCTCGATTCGCTGAGCAGCGCCGTCGCGCATGCCTTTCAACAACGAAAGACCGAGCCGAACCGCCGGTTTTGCCTTGCCATCGATTCGCTCGAGCTTAGCCTCCCAATCGCTGACGGTGACGTCGACGGGCAGCACCACGACACCGTGGCGTTTCGCATCTTGTACGAGCTGCGACGGAGAGTAGAAACCCATAGGCTGGCTGTTGAGCATCGCCGCAAGAAAGGCTTCGGGCTCATGGCGCTTCAACCAGCTGCTTGCATAGACGAGCAGCGCAAAACTCGCGGCATGGCTTTCCGGAAAGCCGTACTCGCCGAAGCCCTTGATCTGCTCAAAGATGCTGTCGGCAAACGCCTTGTCATAGCCGCGCGCGGTCATGCCGCCCACGATGCGGTCATAGTATTTCCCGAGATCCCCCTTGCGCTTCCAAGCTGCCATCGCGCGCCGCAACTGATCGGCCTCGCCCGGAGAGAACCCCGCGGCAAGGATCGCGATCTGCATCACCTGCTCCTGGAAAATCGGCACGCCCATCGTGCGCTCAAGCGCTCGCTTTAAGGCGTCGCTCGGATAAGAAACGGGCTCTAGCCCTTGACGCCGCCGCAAATAAGGATGGACAGCTCCGCCCTGAATGGGTCCCGGACGCACGATGGCGACTTCAATGACGAGATCGTAAAACTTCCGAGGCCGAAGCCGCGGCAGCATCGACATCTGGGCGCGCGACTCGATCTGGAACACCCCCACGGTGTCGGCACGCGAAATCATGTCGTATGTCTCGGCGTCCTCAGGAGGGATGTCCTGCATTTCGAACCGCTCGCCACGCTGCTCGGAAACGAAATCAAGCGTGCGGCGAAGTGCCGACAGCATGCCGAGCGCCAGCACGTCCACCTTTAGAAGGCCTAACGATTCGAGATCGTCCTTATCCCATTCGATGACGGATCTTTCCGGCATCGCGGCATTCTCGATGGGCACAAGGCGCGACAGCTTGCCCCGGCTGATCACGAAACCGCCCGAATGCTGCGACAGATGGCGAGGGAATCCGAGCAATTGAATGGCGAGCGTCGCCCATGCCTGTATCAGCGGAGTTTCAGGATTCAATCCGCACTCTTCGAAACGCTTGAGCAAATCGTGCCTGCCGTCGAACCACTGATGCGACTTGGCGACCATATCGACGATCTGCGGATCGACGCCAAGCGCCTTGCCCGTATCGCGCAGCGCACCGCGCAGCCGGTAGCACGATACCGCGGCCGCGATCGCGGCACGATCCCGTCCGTATTTTGAATAGATGTACTGAATGACTTCTTCTCGGCGCTGATGCTCAAAATCGACGTCGATATCGGGCGGCTCGCCGCGCTCCTTGCTGATGAAGCGCTCGAAGAGCATATTGCCGCGCTCCGGATCGACTTCCGTCACGCCGAGGCAATAGCAGACCGCCGAGTTGGCCGCGGATCCTCTTCCCTGGCAAAGAATGCCCTGGCTCCTCGCGAAACGGACGATATCGTAGACAGTCAGAAAATACGGCTCGTACCGGAGCTCGCCAATCAACTCGAGCTCATGTTCGATCTGGAGCTGGACCTCATGCGGAATACCGTGCGGGAATCGCCGATGCGCGCCGATATAGGTTTCCTGCCGTAAATAGGCAGTCGGCGTCATTCCGGCGGGCACCAGTTCGTCGGGATATTCGTAGCGAAGCTCGTCAAGCGAAAACGAGCATCGCGCAAGGATGTTCGTTGTCTCCGCGAGCGTGCGCGCCGGATACAGATTGGCGAGACGCAGACGCGGACGCAGATGCTGCTCGGCATTAGGCGCCAGATCGTAACCACATTCGTGCACGGGCTTGCCGACACGAACCGCCGTCAATGTGTCTTGCATCAGCTTGCGCGAGCGCACATGCATCACGACGTGCCCGAGCGCGACGACAGGCACCCCGCAATCGTCCGCGACGAATTCGACTACGCCACGGTGAATGTCGTCCATGGCGCGCTGGTGCAGTACAAGCCCGCACCAGGCTCTCGTGGGAAAAGTCTCGTCGAGCCACTTGAGCTGCTCGTGCAGCGCGGCTTCCTTGGCCGGAAAATCCGGCACGAGAATCGCGAGGCAGTCCGGCATGCCGCGCAGATGACTGTATTGCTTTTCGGGCCGGGCGAGATCTTGCGGCGTCAGCCGGTATTCGCCCTTGGGCGCACGCGTTCTCGCGACTGTGATGAGTTCGCACAGGTTGCCGTAGCCTTCCCGGTTCTGCGCCAGCAGAATCAAACCGAATGCAGGCGATCCGTCGGCATTGACGAGCTTGAAATACGAACCGATGACGAGCGGCAGGTTGGCCTCTTTCGCCGCATCGTGCGCGCGCACGACGCCTGCAAGCGAGCATTCGTCGGTGATGGCTAGACCGGCATAGCCGAGTTGCGCGGCGCGTTCAGCCAGCTCCTCGGCATGCGAGGCGCCGTGCAGAAACGTGAAATTGGAAAAGCAAAAAAGCTCGGCGTACGCCGGCAACGCGGTGAATACGGTATCCATCGCGCATCATCCGAAAAGCCCAGGAAGGCAGCATCGGCACGAACGACCTTGGACCGCCCATACCACGGGCCGACCTCGTGCGCGCTGCGAGGCTCGCTGCAACGGCGAGTGAATGGCTTCCGCGGGCATGGAAAAACGATAGCTGAATGACTGTATATCCGTACAGTATCCTACACCTAAATTGCCTACTGCGAACCGGAACTTTTTTGGGCTGCGACTCCCGTGGCGACCGCAGCCGCGCCTCCGCCCGGGCCGCTCACTGGCGGCGGCCGCACCCCGCAAAGCACAAAACTTGCTGGCGAATTGCTTAGGACTACCAAACAACTAGAAAACCGGCACATCGCAAGACGAAGCCAGTAGGGAGGACAATCATGCGAAGGAACTTCGCCATCCGAGCGATCGTGGCCGGGGCCGGCTTGCTGGCGCTATCCGGCGCTACGCTCGCGCAAACGCAGGCGTATACGAACGCCCCCATCGACGTCTACGCCGGCCCCGCTCCGGACTACCCTATCGTCGCTGTCGTGCCGGAGGGCACAGCGCTCACCGTTTTAGGCTGCGTCGACGATTACAGTTGGTGCGACGTCGCTGCGCCGGGCCTGCGCGGATGGGCCTACAGCGAGTACCTCAGTTATCCGTACCAGGGTGTGGAAGTTCCGATTATCAACTATGGCCCGACGATCGGGTTGCCAATCGTGGTGTTCGCGATCGGTCCGTACTGGGGCCATCACTACCGTGATCGCCCGTGGTACCGCGACGAGCCGTTCTGGGCCAATCACGAGCCCCCGCAGCACGGCGTTCGGCCACCCGAGCATCGCCCCAATATGGTCCGGCCGCCGGGAACCCAGCCGGAGCATGAAATACCGGCACATGGCCGCGGTCCGGAACCGCCACCCGTGCGCAGCGGCCCGCGCGAGCATCAACCCCAGCCGCAACCTCCTCAACCGCAGCCACAGCCACTGGCCCAACCTCGGCCTCAACCGCAGCCACAGCCACAGCCACTAGCTCAGCCTCGGCCTCAACCGCAGCCACTGGCTCAACCTCGGCCGCAGCCACAACCACCAATTCAACAACCGCAGTTCCAACGAGGCGTTCAGCCAGGAATGGTGCCCGGGCATGCAACGGGCGGCCCGCCGCCAATGCCCCCCCACCCCGCCATGCCCGCGCCGCGCGGGGGCTTCGGAGGTGGCCCGCCCCCCGGCGGTCGCGTCGAACGGGAGCCAGGTCAGTCCAATCACTAGCTTCCTCATTCGCCGTCCCCCGTAAGAGCCCGGATGGCGTCCGCGCGCCGATGACCCGGCTAACGCACGACACAGCAAGCGAGGCGGTGCCTAGTGACCGGCCAGCGGCCGGAGCATCACGCTCGCTGTTGCCGCGCGCCGCCGCCGCGGACTGCGTCCCCTGCATCGGCCGCGAGCCGCACGTAGCCCAGAACCGTTGCGATCGTGAGCACGCCCGCGCACAAGAATGCGAGTTGGAAGTCGCCGAGCGTGAACGCGCGTGCTGGGTCTTCACCGTTCACGAGCGCGGCGGCGCGCAAAGCAAGCGCGCCGAATGCGATGCCAAGGCCCGTGCTCGTCTGCGCGGCAGCGTTCCAGAGCGTATTCGCGCCGCTCATTTGTTGCGGTGGTATATCCGCATAAGCGAGCGTCGCCAGCGTGGAAAACTGCATCGAGCGCGTCACGCCGTATACGAATGCGACGATCAGCACCCACGCGAGCGGGGTGCCCGGCGTGAGCATCCCGCATGCGATCGTGAATGCGCCGCAAACGAGACAATCGACGATCGACACGCGTTTGAAGCCCCAGCGCCGCAAGATCGGCGTCGTCAGTGCCTTCATGCCGAGGTTGCCCACGGCGGTCGCAAGCAGCAGCAGTCCCGACGTGAACGCGGAGAGGCCGAAGCCGATCTGGAACAGCAGCGGCATCAGGTACGGCACCGCGCCGATGCCGATGCGCGTAAGCGAGCCCGTCACGACGGTAATCGAGAAGGTCGGCACCTTGAGCGTCGACATATCGACGAGCGGATGTGCATGGCGCCGCGCATGGGCGAGCGTGATCCAACCGACCAGCGCGCCCGCCGCAACGAGTGCAAGGCCGGTCAGTGGATCCTTGTCCGGCTGGCTGGCGAAGTCCGCGCCGTAGAGGATTGCGGCGAGGGCGACACCGCTCAGCAAGAGGCCGGTCCAGTCGAACGGGCGCCGCTCCTCGCTGCGAAGGTTTGGCACCCACTTCGCGACTGCGACGAGCACCGCCAGACAGATCGGCAGATTGAGCAGGAAAATCCAGCGCCACGACGCGTAGGTCGTAATGAAGCCCCCGAGCGGCGGGCCGACCACGGGCGCAACGATGCCGGGCCAGGTGATCGTCGAGATGGCCTCCATGAGCCGGCTTTTCTCGGTGCTGCGCACGACGATGAGGCGCCCGACCGGCACCATCAGCGCGCCACCCATGCCCTGCAGCACGCGCGCGGTGGTGAATTGAACGACGTTTTGCGAGACGGCGCAGAGCAGCGAGGCGATCGTGAATGTGACGATCGCGCTGAAGAAGACGCTGCGCGAGCCGAAGCGGTCCGCAACCCAGCCGCTCGCGGGAATGAAGATCGCGAGCGCGATCATATACGCGCTCATGCCAAGACTCACCGCATTGGGGCTGATGCCGAACGAATGCGCCATTTGCGGCAACGCAGTCGCGATCACCGTGGTGTCGAGATATTCCATGAAGAAAGTCGCGGCGACCACATAAGGCAACGGGCCGATCGATTCTGCGCGCGTCATCGAGTCTCATCTCCTGTGGAGCGCATCGGCGCCCGAGTGTCGGTCAAATGGGACGTATTGTGCAATCGGCGGAAAAAATCTGCATGCGGTTCGGCCCAATTACCTCTCGGGTAATTGAGCGCTTGCTTTCCGGCAAGT
>CAYPWK010000118.1:7611-13499 GCA_964414365.1 uncultured Burkholderia sp. | reverse complement strand
TCTCAACTCTCATACTTGAACGACAGGGATACTCGGGCCCGATATTCGACCACCTTGCCGTTCTCGATCTTCATGTCGAGCTTGCAAACTTCGGCGATTCGCAAGTCACGCAGCGAGTTGCCCGCGGTTTCCACAGCATTTTTTGCAGCGTCCTCCCAAGACGTCGGGCTGGTGCCGATGATTTCCGTCACCTTGTAGACGCTGGGTTCCGTGCTTGTGGCCATGATCTTCCTCCGGGATGAGATTGCGATCTTGTAGGGCGAGCAGCGCGCGTGCCAGACGCGCCTAACAGACGCGCTTAAGGGCCCACATGCGAGGGCGGCCAACATCCGAGCATAGGGCCTGACTAGCCGGCACCGCCCTGTGCCTTGCCGGCACGCATCGGATAGACGAGCCACGCATCGCCATCGATCTCGCGCCACGTCGCGCCTTGCGCCTCAAGCACGCGCGCGAGCCGCCGCCGGTCTTCCGTGAGTTCCGGATGCGACAGCGATTCAAGGAACATCCCGCGCACGCAGGCAAGCTGCGCGACCTGTCGCTCGATGCTGTGCACGAAGCGGATGAACGACATGACCGCCCCGTTCGAATCGCCGCGCGCCGTCGGCTGAAAGTCGCAAACGATGAGTTCGTCGCCTTCAACTCGATAGACAAGTTCGAAATCGGCCAGACGAACTCGCCAGCCGATGACGAAATCGCTCGATTCGAAGCAGGCTTTAGTTGGCTCCATCCCCTGCGCCTTGAGGCGAACCGTCAGCGGATCGAGCGGATGAAGCGGTTCGGTCATCACTTGCTGCCTCCGGTCAGAAACGCACCGCCTCCTTGATGCGGCTTTGCAATGCGACGAGTTCAGCCGTCGTCTGCACCAATTGCTGCGAAGCCTCGTTGGCGCGGTCGAGCGCCTGGTCCAGCGACTTCTCGAACTGTTTCGCGAACTGGTCCTGAACCTCGCCGTCCAACTGGCTTTGCTCGGCATCGCGCTTCGTTGATGCGCTCATCCAACCTGTCTCGCCCTCAATCGTCTTGCCGCCGGCCTCACTGAGGCCTCGCGCGATCTCGCTGCCGGACAGCGTGCCGAGACAACCGACGGCGCCCGAAGCGATCTGCCCGGCGGCGTGCAAGACTGATGCATCGAAATTCTTGAGGATCGCCTCCTTCTTCATTTGCAGCGCCGTCATCTGACGATCGAAGACAATCGATTGGAGCTTGCCCGAGAATTGCCGCTCCAAATCGCGCATGTCGATATTGAGCTTTTGCACGAGGTAAATCAGCGCATCGATCGACTGCGCGGCGCCTTCGCAAGCGTTTGCACCCGCCCCCGCTCCGTTCGCTTGGTCCGGCGCCATGCCGCCAAACGCAGTGGCGGCGGGAGAAAATTGGATAGTCGTCATGTTTTCGCTCCTTAAATTACACAGTGGCCGCGGCGATGTGGCCCATCGATGCGGCACCTTGTACAGCAATGCCGGCGGCCTCTTTCATTTGCGCAGATCCACCCTCGAGCGCGGTCGCTTGGCCTTGGATCAGGTCCTTCATTTGCTTTCGCGTATCCTTTTTCGCCTGCTCGTAAGCGTCGAATAGCGACTGAAGCATCTGCTGGTCGAGGATGAGCATGTCGATCTGCTTTTGCAGCTTCGCCTTCTCGATCTCGATAACGCCCGAGAAAACGTGATTCGCGCCGCCGACCGCGCCGCGCGTCACGTTGACTACCGTATGCGTGGCCGCCTTGACGATCGCCTTGATCAGCTCACGGCGGATCTCCTTGACGATCTGCTCGGTAAGCTTCTTCGTGGCCACTTCGACGCCCTTCTCTGCCGCGTGCTGCGCGACGTGCTTGACGGCGTTCTGAACGATTGTCTCGATGGCTTCCTGCCCGAGCACATCGAGCGCTTCCTTGGACACCGCCTTGATGACTTGCTCGGTGACCTCCTTCGCGGCGTTCTCGATCGCTGCCTTGGTGCCTTGCTTGACCGCCGCGGCCACGACATGCTCGGCACCCTCTTGCAACACGGTCTTGGCTGCCTTCGGGATCACCTTTGTCACGATCATGTTCCGCGCGGCGCTCGTGATATCGACGACCGCACCCGCTATCTCGAACGCGAGCTGGATCTTGCCTGCCGTCGCCGCGATCGCCTTGTACTTGTCCGCATGCGCGGAATCGATCAATGCCAGCGTTTCCGTTGCCGCCTTCACGAGGCCGGCCGTGCCTGCCATCAAGTCCATGACGCCGCCCGCAACGGTCATCGCATTGCCGGAAAGCGCGCCGCCGACGATCTTCGCCACGCCCGAGACAACTTCCACCGCGGACACGACCCAATCGCAAATGGCGCCGAAGATCCCGGCTTTCTTCGCCTTATGCTGCTGCTCGATGGCCTTGTCGATCTGCTGACGAAGCTCGTCGACTTCGCGCTGCCGCTCCGCCTTTTGCGCCTGCGCCATGATGTCGAGTGCCTTGCCTTGCGCTTCGGCGATGTTGCCGAGGGCCTGCACCGTCAGCATGGTCGCAGCGAGCATCAGCGTCTCCATTGGCTGTTTTTCGACCTGTCGCAGAGCAGTCACGCCAACATGCGGCTCGCGGGCGCCGAGACGCTCGAATACATTGCGCAGCGCTTGCGTCGCCGCTTGCAAAGTGACGACTTCCGCCGCCGCCGAGGGCTTGCCCCAACGCGAAAGGGTTTGGCTCAGCTTTTCCGCAAGCGCCGGCGCATTGGGCAATGCTGCCAGCGCGGCAACTTGCACCACCTTGCTGTTCCGATCGGGCGAGCGCACCGAAGGATCGATCGAGACCGATTCGTCGATGAAAGCCGGCTCGGCAACCCGCAAGCTCGAAATTGCAGACATGCTTCAGTTCTCCTTTGATTTGCCACACGCAAGCTGAGCGACTGCGGTTGTCCGGATTTCATCGTGCTCGGGCTTCCTGCCGCACCACCTGATTGCCGCGTTAAAGGCCTTGCAGGCGTACTCCTCGTTGCCCAGGGCGCGATAGCTGATGCCTGCGAAAAAAGGGGCGCGCGGATCGTCGAGGCGAATCGTTCCCGCCCTCGCGAAGCAAAACACCGCCTCGTCGTGCGAGTCGATTCGCTGACAGGTGAGGCCTAGCGCGAGCCAATAGTCGAAGTTCCAGTGATCGACGCGCGCGAGAACCAAATAGACGTTATGCGCGGCTTGCCATTCGCCGGCGTCGAACAACTGCCCGGCGTACGCGTACAGTGTGTCGAGGTCCTTTTTGGAAATGTCCGCCAGCATCCGGACAGAGCCCCCGCGCGAAAAAAACTGCTGCAACACTGCATAATCGTCGTCTTCGACGTTCGAGTTCGGCGTCGTCATCTTGGTGTGCTTGTGGACTGTGGACGACGAACGCGAAGAGGCACGCGCCCGCCGCACCGCTTCGGTTATCGGATCGACGATGCGATCGTCTTGTTCATTTCGGCGCCCATGCTCAGAAGGCTGTTGACCATCTGCGTCGCAACGTTGTACGTCTGCATAACCTGCTGGATTTTGAGCTGGCTCGTTTGCACGAAGTTGGAAGCTTCGGTCTGCTGACCATCGAGCGCGTTCTTGACGTTCATAAGATCGGCTTTGTTGAGCTGCTTGCCAGCATCGCCGCCCAGGAAGTCCATGATCGATTTGCCGTCAACTGTGATGCCATTTTGCGTCATGTAATCGATCACGTCCTGCGGAATCGATTCATTATCTTTCGTCGGGTCGCTGATCTTGGCGATCACAGCCTCCATCTCGTTCGACATGTTCTGAGCATCTTGCGAGATTTTCATTTTCTGCTCGATGCCGTCCATGAGGTTGTTCGCCACGACGTTGAGCAAGCCCATCATGTCGCTCATCGTCCTGACACCGCGCCCCATCGGAGAATCGTTGTTGCGCAGGGCGTCCAGGCCATCCTGATCGTCAAACGGGGCCTGCGTGTCGGCCACCGGCTGGAAGTTCGACGAGTAGGGACCGGATCGATCGGCAATAGGGATTTGCATTTTGTGATCCTTTATCAAATCGAGATTAAACAAACGAGCGGATGGCCTTTTTGGGCGCCGCGGTTTTCGAGGACAGCTTGCCTTTGACAAGCTTTCCATCGCTGCTTGGGGAAGCCGTGTTGACTTCTCCCCCAATCTGCCGACAGACCGCATCGAGCTTCGCAGCCCGTCGCGCGATCTGATCCTGCAACTGCCGCCCGCCCGAGTTCATCGTCTCGTCCAGCTTTTTCAGCTTCCGGCGCGCGTCGGGGTCGCGCTCGGCGCGTTCGCGTAGTCGCTCGATTTCACGCAGCAGCGCTTCGTATTCGCGGGCCTGCTTTTTAAGGGCCGATTCGTGCCGATGCAATTCGGCGATCGCGTGCTTGAACTGTTCGAGTTGTTCCATCTACGGTTCCCTCCGTTTATGACTACCTCGCCGGGACGGGTGAGAGCAGCAGTCGATGGAATGCATCGTAGGGAAACGCGGCTGCGACGACTTATGAAAGGCAGTCTGAACTTGCGTTTTTTCCGAGCGTCGCGGGTGGGCAGCGACTGCGCGCCGCTCCACGCGCCCCCGTCGCCAACCCGCAAGCTTCAGGTGCTGACCCGATGCCCGGGCATCACGCCAACTTGCACTATTGCTCGACGTTGCAATCCTTAAGCGAGCGACCCATGCAAAAGGTGCACTTCTTCTATGGCAGAGAATCGGGCCACGTCCTCGTGCGAGGCGCGGCGCATTCGATCCCAGCTCATGCCATTGCCGTGGCTTGTGGCGAAGCATCCCTTCACGAAATGGACGCGGCAAAAGAGCTTCATCAAATCGGTGCGGGTGCGACGGACTTTCTACGGCTTTATCCCGACATCGCCGATTTGCTCGACAAGACAATCCCGCCTCGATTCGTGCCCGAGCCTATGCGCATCGTCGCGGCGTCCGCCGGCGTCCTCGAAACGCTGACGCTGCTCGCGGGCGCCGCGCCGTTGATGCTGCTTCGCTTCCTCTATGCCTACTGTCTCGCGCTCGATCGGGCCTACTTTTCGGCGCTAGCGCGCTACGCGATAGCCGGCGACGTCGCCTTGATCCAATTCATCGAAGAGAATTGCCTCAAGCAGTGGTCCGTGGAGCGGTATGCGCACGAGTTCGACATGCCGGTTCGCAAGTTCGACTTGTTGTTTCGGGAGAAGTACGGGATGTCGGCCAAGCGCTGGCTGCTCGAAAAGCGCCTCGCGCACGCTCGCGAGATGCTGCAGTCGACTTCCATGCGCGTGCTCGACATCGCGCTCGAATGCGGCTTCTCGAACCATGCGCACTTCACCGACAGCTTCCGCAAGCGATTTCGTTGCAATCCCACGCAGTTCCGCGCGAGCGAGGCAAAGAAACTCGAATACGCGCAACACGCCGCCTGAAGGCCGCTCCATCGGCCCTTATCGAACCCCTGCTCTGCGCGCGAGGCATTCATGGATGTCGAAGTCGTCAACAACCAGCTTTCCCGCATAGCGGCGCAAGCTGGCAATGAGGTGGAGTCGAAAATGACTTCAGCCGATCTCACCGACCCCGCGACAATGCTCCAGGCCCAATTCGCCATCCAGCAGTACTCCATCTTCATCGGTTACCAAAGCGCGGTGTTAAAGGCCGTCAAGGACATGATGCAAAGCATCATCCAGAAAATATGATGGAACGCAATTTCCGCCGGCTCGTTGTGGAAGCGGGCTTAGCCGCGGTCAACCATGGCATGTTCGCCGAAGCGCGCACGATCCGTGCTGCACTCGCCGATCTCGTTCCCGCGCCCGGCCCGCGCCGCCTCGTCGAGGCAACGATCCTCATTGGCCTCGGCGAACTCGAGGAAGCGGCGCGCCTAGTCGAAGACGACGCCTCCATCGAAGCCGACACGCTTCGCATGCTGCTGCCCGACACGCGCGCGAAAGCGGTCAATC
>CAYPWK010000118.1:0-7511 GCA_964414365.1 uncultured Burkholderia sp. | reverse complement strand
CGCACGCGATCTGTCGGCCGTCGAAAAAGGGCCGATCGATATGCTCGAGACGCAATCGGCGTTATTGCGCGCGATCGTCGAAGTGGATTTGACCGCGAAAGCGGCGGGCGCCGTCTCGCAAGGTATCAACAAACTGACGAGCATGCAGTGATGCCACGCCGTTTCAGGCTCGGATGCCTTGTGCTTGCTGCTGCGCTTCTCGGAGGTTGCAAGACCGAGCTCTACAGCAATCTCCCCGAACAGGAGGCGAACACGATGCTTGCGCTGCTCCTTCTGCGCCACATCGACTCGGAAAAGAAGATTGCCAAAGGCGACATGGCGACGATCCTCGTGGACAAGGCACAATTCGTCAACGCCATCGAGCTGCTCCGTCAGAACGGCCTTCCGCGCGAGAGGACAGTCACGGTGCAAGACCTCTTTCCCTCCGGCCAGCTCGTCACCTCGCCGGCGCAGGAGCAGGCGAAGATCGTCTATCTGAAAGAACAGGCTCTTGCCAACATGCTGCGCGGCATCGACGGGGTGATCGATGCTGAAGTCGCCATCGCCGAGAGTCCGAGCCCGAATCGCTACGATCCGCCCATACCGTCCGCGTCGGTCTTCATCAAATATAGCCCCGACCGAAATCTCGAAAGCAGGGAGACGGACATCAGGACCCTTGTCCTGAAGGGAGTCCCGGGCTTGAGCCCCGCAAACATCAGCGTCGTCATGCAACGCGCCGACTATCGATACTTGCCGATAGCGCCGCACGAAGCGACGGCAGGCGAAACCGCGCGCTCGCATGCGCCAGCCGCTGTGCACCGCGCGTGGATCGCCACCGCGCTCGCCTTTGCGATTCTGCTGGCGGGCGTTGCGGCCGCTGCGGTCGCGTTGCTTTTGCGCAGACGACGCGCACCGTCATGAACGCAATCGTCGACGCGGGTCTCAGGCGGCTTCACGAACTGGCCTGGCGCCCCGGCGCATGGATGCACGAGGCATGGTGGGCCCGCCTCTGCCTCGAGCCGTGGCGTGCAAGCTACAGGGCCCGCCCCGCGTGTCGCCCTTCCATCGATCGCGTTATCGTCATGCGGCGAGCGCTGCCGTCGCAGCCGATTCCCGCCTCGCTTTCCGAGACTGACCGACTGCTGCTCGAGCTCGAGCCTCGCTTACCCGCGTTGGTAGCGGCGCTTGGAGTCATCGCGCTCGGATGCGTCGAGCACTTGCTGTTGAAATGTCATCGTGAGGCGCTCATGAAATACTTCGACCTGGACAGCTGCGATCGACTATTGGCACTGCACGACAACTGGGACGCACGTGCCATGTGTTTGTCGTCGAGCATGCTCGCCGAGACGGCCTTCTCGGCCGGCGTGCGGTGGTGGAATCGCGATGCGCATCGAAGCGTCTGTGCACAACTGCTTGCGACATTACTGCCGCCCGGCGATGACGATCTCTGCGCGAGCAAGGGTTGCGCGGTCGAGCGCATCGTCAAGCTGTCGCGGTTTCTTTGAGCCCATGCAGGTTTCGATCGTCTATCTGAAAGGCTCCGTGCCGCCCGGCGCCGTCATCCGCGCACAAGAGCTGGCGCTCTACTTCGAGGCGACATCGATCGTCTCGAACGCACGCCGGGAGGCCGACGCATTGATCGCGAGCGCCAGAGAACGACTCTCCGATGCTACGCACGACGCCGAGCGCATCCGCGCGCAGGCACACGCACAAGGTCTTGCCGACGCGCAAGCCGGGCTCGAGCCGTTGCGCGCCGCGCTCGTCGCCGAAACCGTCCAATGGTGCATCGCCGAGAGCGCGCTCGAGGAGAAGATCGCGGCGCGAATCGATAACCGCATCGGCGCCATCATCGCAGAGGCGCTGACGGAGCTCGCCGCGGACCAGGATGGCGCGGCACGGCTCGCGCAGCGCGTGCGCGAGCGCTTGAGCCAATGCGCCGAACATCGCACGCTGAGCTTGCGCGTAGCGCACGAGAGGCTCGACGCGGTGAAGCGCGCGTGTGCAAGCGCCCAGGACGGGTTGCGGCTGAACGTGGCAGCCGATGCCTCGCTCACGGACGGGCAGGCCGTCATCGAAACGCCGTTCGTCAAGATATGCATTGACCTGGACGCTCATCTGCAATCGGTCCTGACGCAATTGCGTGGCACCGGCAACGAAGGAGAACAGCCACCCGATGATCGATAAGGTGAACGCATCCGGCGCCAAACCGCGGATCGCGCCGGCATCTCAGTCCGGTCCGCTGTCGGGGGCAAGCCAGGCGTTTCCGGCGAACTCGGCGTTTGAACTGGCGCAAGGCGAACTGAACTCGAACCCCGGGGAGTTCGCCTCCTTCACGGTCAGCTCGAGCAGCATCGATAAAGCGTCCTACGTTGAAACGATCGAGGACATCGGCTTCGCGATCGGGGCGCGGACGCGCGACTCGCGCGCGCTCAGGGAGGGCCGAGTCGACAAGTCACGTGCGAAGGCAATGCTCGGCAAGCTCGCCGAGGTGGCCACCGAGCACGCCGACGAGCTACGTGCCCGTGTTCCCGGAATCGAGCAATCGCCGGCGCCCTACGATGAAATGCGGCGAGCGAAGTTCGACGCCGGTGAGATGGCATTGGTGCTCGCGGCCTGCCTGCGCGGCGGCAAGCTCGACGAGAAAGCCCGTCGTCGCCTCGAAGACGCCCTATCCGCCGTCATGGAGAGCGAAGAGTGGGTGCTGCTCCTCTTCAATCGCCTCGAATTCGGCGCGACGGGACGCAGCGGCCTGGCCGAGTTGCGCCATCTTTACCGGCGGGCGTCGATGCAGCGTCCGCGCCTTGCACAATGGTTCCAAGAACTACGTGGGCTCGGCAACCGAAAGAGAAAGCTGAAGACATTGATTCGCGCCCTGGCGTTCGAGCTCTCGGCCGAAGGACTCGCCGTCGGTGCGCAGCTCGCGGCCGTCATCGGCGACCTCAAGCGCATTTTGCACTTCTTCGGCATGGAGGACCATTGCGATCGTCTGGCCGGAACGCTAGACATCGCGGGGATGGACGGAAACGCGTTATTGGGCCTTTTGATCGACGCGGTGCAGGAGTCCTGGCTCGACAAGAGCTGGATCGAAGACCGCGCGAGCAAACTTGTGGACGATGACGCGCACCAATATCCGCTCGTGCAAGGACTGAAGGAGATTGTGAAGCTCCTGCCGGACGATTGCTTCAACGATGAGGACCAACAAGAGACGCTACTCGATGCATTTTCGGGTTGCCTCGACATGCTGGCCGAGCGTGGCTAGCGCGCGGAACGGGTATTCGGCTGGGTCTTTCTGTCTTCGCGCGGAGTACCACGGCTAGGACGGCGTTCCGCCGCCGTCATAGCGCCTCCATAGCTTCTCGATCACTCGCTGCGCGCTCGATGTCGCCTGCACGATCCGTAGCAATGCGGCATAGCGCTCCGGAGTCTGTGGCACCCTCAGCTGCGCCCTCATCTCACGCTCGTACTCTTCTAGCTGCCGGAGATACCGATCCCGCAATGCGCCTTCGCGGTCCTGATGAAGCGCATCTTCGAGTCCCGTTATCCGTGTCATGAAATGTCTCCTCGCAAAGAGACCGCTATAAGCCAAGCGGGACCGCGCTCAACTGCTCCGCCTTGCGCAACCCGATGAACGACCGGCTGAGGGTGTAGACGACACAGCCGCTCGGCAACACCGCGCCGGGCCGAAGCCGCATCCCATTCTCGAGCTCGACGAAGAGCCCATCGGCATTGCCGCCGACGCTCGCGATAGGGGACGGCAGCAAATCGGCGGCATCCGCGCAGGCCGCGATCGACTCGAAGGTGGCAGGCATGCCCGCACCGCTACGGTCATATTCGGCCACCACATCCTCGATCGCCCGCTTTCGCTCTGCAGGCGGTGCACCCGTCGCGACGAGCGTGCGCCCCACGACTGAGATGCTGAGCCCGTCGAGCAAGTCACGATCTTTCAACATGCGCAATAGTCGCTCGAACGAAGCTGCACGGTCGTTCGCGACGGACCATTTGCGCAATCCGCGTATGGCAGCCAATTGATCGGCGGTTGCACTCCATTTCGAGTCGGCGGCGAATGCGCCGCGGATGAGCACCGTCCCCGGTGCTGCCCCGTCGCTGATATCGACATCCTCATAGCCGTTGGAAGTCAGCACTGCTCGCACGCTATGCCGCAAGACGTCCGCACAAACGGTGTCGTCGCGAACCAACCGTCCCGCTTGCTGCAACTGCTGCCGCAAGCGGTCGAGCTCGACTGAATCGGCGCAGTATCCTGACAGGATGATGACACCCGTTGGGTCCTCGGCGATCTTCACTCCATGCGGCGGCCGCTTTTGCACTTGCTCGACGAGCGACGGTTCCGGTTGGGACGATGCGTGATCGGGTGCGCGCTTCGACAGCAGCAGCACCGCAACGACGCCACCGAGCGCGGCAATCGCCGCAATGCAAGCGGCGAGGGCGCGCGGCGAAATCGACCTTACCCCCGCCTGCCGCGCCTCCTGCCTGTGCCGTCCCGCCGCCGGGCTGCGGCGGACAGGGACCGGCGGGTGAGCCAGCGTATCTGCGGCAGCACCGAGGATGAACGCTTGCCCGGCGAGGTCGACGGGCAAATTGAGCGGCAGCCTTTCATCGCCTTCCCATCGGTTCCCGTCGACCCAAACTGAAGCTTGCGAAGTGAGCTTGACGCCGCCATCGTCGACAACGAGTACGGCCTGCTGGCCGTCTTCCAGCGTGACCGCGACATCCGCATCGCTCCCCCCGAGACGAATCTCGCCGGTCGGCAAGGCCAGCTCGCGGCCCGCGAGCAACCCGTTGAGCCACTTGAGCTTGTAACCGCTGTCCATGTCGACCCGTTATGATGGCGTCCGAGGCTCAGCCTTCAGGAGAAAGAGCCTGACGGCGCGGCGATCCGTCTTCTGCGTCGTGCCGAACAGCTTGCCGAGCACGGGGATATCCCCCAGCAGGGGGATCTTGCGCGTACCTTCGCGCTCCTCGCCTTGCACGAACCCGCCGAGCAGCAAGGCTTGCCCCGCCTTCAGCAGCGCCTGAGTCGTGATTTCGGAATTGAGTGTTTGCGGCAGCGGCTCAGCGTTGCTCACCGGGTCCGCCTGACGCCCGTCTTCGATACTCAAGCTCAGCATGATGTCGGCGTGCCCGTCGCTGTCGATGACGCGAGGCGTCACGCGCAGCAGCGAGCCCGTGGACACGGACTCGAGCTTCGCAATGTTTTCCCCTACGAGCTTCGTGTAAAAAGTGATGTTCCGGTCGAGAACGGCTTGCAGATTGTCGAGCGTCAGCACCGACGGCCGCGACAGCACGCGTGCCTTCGCTGTCTGCTCGAGCGCAGACAGGCGCACCATGAAGGCTCCCATGTCCCCGACGACGGTCGAGAAGTCGCTTGGCGAACTGGATCCGTTAAAAGACACCGACCCGCCGCCGATCCGCGTCGTCGCGGACCAGTCTATGCCAAGCTGGCTCAGGTTCTGCTCGTCCACATCGATGATCGTGACGGATATCTCGACGAGCTTGGGCTTATGGTCGAGCTGCGCGATCAGCTTGGCATAAAGCGGCAGGTTGATCTTCTTGTCTCGGACGACCACCGCGTTTTGCCTCGCGTCGGCCGAGAACATCGGCAGTACATCGTCGCTCGCCGTATGCGCCGCTTTGTCGTTGCTCACCTGCGGCGTGCGGCCCTGTGTGATTTCTCTAAGCAGAGAGACCACGCCGGGGACGATCACATGCTCGTCTCGGTAGTCGTAGGTGGAGTCGGTTGCAGCCGCGTACTTCAGCGGAAAGAGCTCGATACCTTCTTGGTTGCGCTCGCGATCCAGCCTTTGCTCGTCGACGCGCTTAAGAAACTGCGTAACCCGCTCGACGCAAATCGGAACGCCATGCACTTGAATGGCATTCGCCCCCGATACGGAACGAACATCGCAACTCCCTTCTGAGGTCAACTGCGCATCGCGCAGCTGGGCCATCAACGTACCGACGGGCAAGTAGGCCGGCGTATAAAGGTCGGCGCCGACTTCGTCGGCTCGGTAGACATAGACCGCCCGTCCGTCGTAGTACCACGCGAGACGATAGAGGCTCGCGAGCGAGTCGAGCGCGCGTTCGAAACGCATGGCATCGATGCGGCCGATAAACGCGCCGTCGACGCGCGGGCTGACTACGACGGGCACGCCGTAATTCGCGCCCATATCGCGAACGACCGAGGCAAGCTTCGCGCCGTGGGTCGAAAAGATGAACGCGGGTGCCCCATTCGTCCTGATCGCGGCATGCGCGCATGCGTGCGCCGCGAAAAGCGCCGCAACGGCGAGGCACCGGGCAGTAGCCGCGAAGCCTCGGTGCACTACGCCCATGCGTCGAGTCTTCCGTTTCGCTCGTCGTCCGTGCGCGAAGGTCCGTGCCGATTGCCGAGCCGGTCCGTGATCGCGACCTGTTGGTTGAAGAGCGCTTCCCATTCCATGTCCGCCAGTTGCGGTTCGTACCGCCGCACAAGCCACAATCCGTCATCGTCGAGCGCGAAAGCATCGTCGAGCGCATCGCGGATCGAAGCAAGCCACAAGCTCGCTCGTTCGAGCCATTCATCATCGAGCGACATGCACTCTACTTTCACGGCAACGCATAAGCCCCGGGAAAATTCGCAACACCAGGCTCGTGCGCCGGCGATCTCGAAGAGCCAGCGAGCACCGCGTTGCTCGACTCGCGAGGTCGAGTCCAGACGGGCAAGCGGTGACGGAAAATGCATGACGGCAGCGATGAAAAAACTGAGATTCTGGCGGCCCGCACTTGCACACGCGATCCGGTGATAGCCTTAACTTCCTCTCGCATTTGGTTTCTAGAAATGCGGGCGTACGCACGGCACGCCCGCAGGTTCGATTCTTCGTTGCCCGTGGGAAGGAGAACAATGCTCAAGACATATCGCCTGCTGATCGTCGATGACCATCTATTGCTCCGGGACGGCATCAAGCACGCCCTTAACGGGGAAGCCTCGTATCGAGTCGTCGGAGAAGTGGCCGATGGCCTCGAGGTCTATGCGGCTTGCCATGCGCTGCAGCCCGACATCGTCATCATCGACCTGGCGCTGCCGGGTATGAACGGCATGGAGGTCATTCGCCAATTGAAGCGGCGATGGCCCGAGATGCGCGTCGTGGTGCTGACTGCCGACGCAACGGAAGCCAGCGCGCGCGAGGCGCTCGCTGCGGGCGCGAACGGCTACGTCTGCAAGGCGGGATCGAGGGATGTGTTGCTAGCCGCGCTTGCGTCGATCCTTCGTGGCAACCGATATCTCGACTCCGCGCTCGATACCGCGCAGATCGAAGCGGCCCTGTCCGACCCGATGCGACGATCGACGCTGACGAGCCGAGAGCGCCAGGTGCTGCAGCTCGTCGCAGAAGGCGCACGCAATCGCGATATTGCCGAGAAGCTGAACATCTCGATCAAAACGGTCGAGACGCACCGGCTCAATCTGATGCGCAAGCTCAATGCGCACAAGGCGGTGGAGCTCGCGAGCTGGGCCTATCGCCTCGGTCTCGCCTCGCCCGCAT
>CAYPWK010000117.1:0-13576 GCA_964414365.1 uncultured Burkholderia sp. | reverse complement strand
AATCATGTGACCCCCGAAACGATGCAGATCGCGACGACGCCGCTCGTCTGCCGAAACACCGACGAATGCGCGCTCTGGTGGCAACGTGCGCACGATTGGGTCACGCGCCATAGCCAGTACAAGGTGAAGACGGCGACCGATTCGCTGATCGAATCGGCCGGTCCTGAAGGCGGGAGCGGCAAGCTGGCCTACCAGATCACGAAGACGGCGAATTCCGACGGCTCGGCCACGATTGGCTTCGCCGCGCACTGCGACAGCATGCTCGGCTGCCGGCCCGATCCGTGGCAAGCCGGTGCGGATTTCAAGCAGTTTGTGAAGACGGGCAGCGAAAAACCGCTGCAATTGGCGCCGGACGCCCCGTCGCCCGCATCCGACGGCACCAAGGATCACGGCTAGTGCCTGCGCCCTCGAATCGCTGATTGCAGACACAGATAATCCGGCACTTTCCGCCAGTGGGAGTCTGGTCTGCCGCCTTCAATGCGACATCGACGCTCCGGCGCCGCGCCGCGGCTTCGTGGTCCAGACGAGCACGGCCAGCAATGCGAACGCGACGCACGAGACGCGGAAGAAATCGTTCGTCGCCATCATGTAGCCTTGCTGGGTGACCGTCTCGTTCATTTGGGCCATCAGGCTGTTGCCGGCCATGCCGAGCGCCGCGAGCGCGTCGCGATAGGTATTCGTGCTCTGCGAATAGAGGCTCACCGATTCGGACAATACGGCGTGGTGATAGATGGCGTCGTTTTCCCAGTAGGTCGTGCTGATCGCGGTGCCGATCGCGCCCGCGAGCGTGCGCAGGAAGTTCGATAGCCCCGATGCGCTCGCGAGCCGCTCGTCGGGAACGCTCGACAGCGTGATCGTCGTCATCGGCACGAAGAAGCAGGCGACGCCGATGCCCTGAACGAGACGCGGCAGGATCACGCGATCGAATGGCACATCGAGCGTGAACGTCGAGTTCCACAGCGAGACCACGGCGAACACCGTGAACGCTAGACTTGCCACCATCCGCAGGTCGAGCCGATGCATGTTGCGTCCGATCAAGGGCGAAAGGACGAGGGCAAGCAGCCCGACCGGCGCCGTCGCAAGTCCGGCAAGCCCGGCCGTATAGCCCATGACCGTCTGCAGCCAAAGCGGAAAGACCACGACCGACCCGAAGAACGCCATGTAGCCGAAAAAGACGATCATGGCGCCAAGCGCGAAATTGCGATCCTTGAAGAGCGTGAGATCGACGATGGGCGTCTTTTCGGTGACCTCCCAGGCAAGAAGGAACGCGATTGCCACGGTGGCCGTCAGCGCGAGCATGACGATGAACGTCGAGCTGAACCAGTCGCGATCTTTGCCGAGGTCGAGCATCATCTGCAGCGAACCCACGCCGATGACGAGCAGGCCGAGCCCTACCGCGTCGATGCGCTGCTTTGCCTTCTTCGTTTCACGCCCGCGCAGCAGGAAGAAGGCTGTCGCGGCCGAAATGACGCCGATCGGCACGTTGATGTAGAAGATCCAGGGCCACGTGTAGTTATCGGTGATCCAGCCGCCCATCACCGGCCCGAAGATCGGCGCGACGATCACCGTCATCGCCCACAGGCCCAGCGCGAGGCCCCGCTTCTGCGGCGGGTAGCTGCGCATCAGAATCGTCTGCGAGAGCGGCACCATCGGCCCCGACACGAGCCCCTGCACGAGCCGAAATGCGATCAGCGACTCGAAATTGGCCGCTAGGCCGCAAAGCGCCGACGCGATCGTGAAGGCAAGGACCGATAGCGTAAAGAGCCGTACTTCGCCGACGCGCCGCGCGAGCCAGCCCGTCAGCGGTACGGCGATCGCCGCGGCGACGGAGTACGACGAAATGACCCATGTCCCGTCACTCGCGGCCACACCGAGCGTGCCCGAGATCGTGGGCACCGCAACGTTGGCGATCGACGTGTCGAGTACTTCCATGAAGGTGCCGAAGGCAAGGCCGACCGTGAGCAACGCGAGCGTCGCCCCTTGGAGCGGCCTCGCGGCCGCCGAAGCGCCGGGCGCAGCCGAGCCTTGGGCGGCGCCCTCGATAGCCGCGTCCGTCATCTGCATCTCTCCTTTTTCGATTGGGGTTGTTGTCGCGATGCCACATCAAAATGCGCCTCTCGCGCACAGACCGAACTATCGTTGGAATTGGTTGCCATGTCAATAGTCAGCTATGCAAGCAACTTTCGCTTTACGGTTGCGGCGTTTGACTGGCCATGTTCATTTGGTGTAATGCGCGGTAACCCAGGCCACAAACCGCTTGCGCTACCATCGCCGCATAACACCGACTTTGACTCGCATGCCGTTTTATCGAAAACCCGCGGCCGCCGTTGCACCGCTCACGGCAACCCCCGCGCCCGCCGGATCAGGCCCCACGGAGAAAGCCGTCTCGACGATCGCCGTTGCGCTGATCGCCTCCGTTGCCATGGCGCTCGGCGGCTGCGCCGTCGGCCCGGACTACAAGCGCCCGGATACACCGATACCGGCGTCATACAAGGAAGCGCCGCCCGGCTGGAAGGCGGCCGAGCCGTCCGACCATGCCGACCGCGGCCCCTGGTGGTCGATTTACCATGACGACCGGCTCGACGCGCTGATGACAAAGCTCAACACGGCCAATCAGACCGTTGCGCAATTCGCCGCCGCCTATCGGCAGGCGCGCGCGCTCGTTGCCGAAGCGCGCGCGGCTTATTTCCCGGTGATCAGCCTCGCGGCCAGCGCGACGCGGTCCGGGCAACAGCTGTCGAGCTCGTCGAGCTTCTTCACGTCGAGCGCTTCGAGATCGCGAATCAGCAACAGCTTCGATGCCTCGCTCGATGCAACATGGGAGCCCGACCTTTGGGGCAAGGTCAGCCGCACGGTCAGCGCCGAGCGCGCGGGCGAGCAGGGCGCGGCCGCCGACCTCGCCAACGCGCGGCTCTCCGCGCAGGCGACGCTCGCGCAAACCTATTTTCAGCTTCGCGAGGCCGATTCGCTGCAGCGGCTCCTCGACGATACGGTGAACGCCTACACGGCGGCGCTCAAGCTCACGCAGAATCAGTACGCGGCCGGTGTTGCCGCGCGCTCGGACGTCATTCAGGCGCAGACGCAACTGCAATCGGCGCAGGCCGCGGCGATCGAGAACGGCGTTGCGCGCGCGCAGGAAGAGCATGCGATCGCCGTGCTCGTCGGCGAGCCCGCTTCGACTTTCTCGATTCCGCCGATCCCGCTCGATGCCGAGCCGCCTCGCGTGCCGATCGAAGTGCCGTCGGCGCTGCTCGAGCGGCGGCCCGACATCGCCGCGGCGGAGCGACGAGCCGCCGCGGCGAACGAGCAGATCGGCGTGGCCATGTCAGCATTCTTTCCGACGCTCACGCTGTCGGCGCAGGGCGGTTTCCAGAGCACCGTCTTCTCGAAGCTGTTTTCACTGCCGTCGCGTTTCTGGACCGTTGGCCCGTCGCTGGCCGCGACGCTCTTCGACGCCGGCTTGCGCCACGCCCAAACGGAAGCCGCGCGCGCCGCGTATGACCAGCAGGTGGCCACCTATCGACAGGCCGTTCTCACCGCGTTTCAGGATGTCGAGGACAATCTCGCTTCTCAGCGCATCCTCGCTCAGGAGATCGTCGTTCAGCGACAGGCCGTGGCTTCGGCCCAGCAGGCGCTCGCCATCGTGACGAACGAATATAAGGCCGGAACGGTCGGCTACGTGAACGTGCTGACCGCGCAGACGACCGCTTTCATTGCCGAGCAAAAGCTTGCGACGCTAGCCGGGCAGCGGATGGTATCGTCGGTCGGCCTCGTCAAGGCGCTCGGCGGAGGCTGGAACGTCGCGAAGATGGATTAACGCGTGTAGTCGAGGGAAACGGTGCCGGGCCCCATCGGCCGGCCCAGCAGGTTCAGCAATCCGAAGAGATTGTCGCGGGCCTCAGGCGTCGAGCTCGCCTGCCCATGAAACGACGTGCCGCCGCGCGCGATGGTCCCGTGCCCGGTGAGCAGCAGCGGTCCTTTGAGCGTCGACAAATCTAGCGTCGATGCGGCACCTTGCGCCTGCAGCACCACGCGGTACGAACCGAGCGGCTTCACCGGCGAAACACGTGAAACCATATCGTTCAGCGTGATCGAAAGCGAGCCGAATGCGTTGCCGTGAATCAAGTGCCATTGCGTCCACGTCATGTGGATATCACCTTGCAGGTCGAGCGTATTGAAGGGCGCCCCGAGTCCCGTGAGCAGCGCGGCGGGCACCTTGATGCCGCCTGCGGACACCGTCGCGCCGTCAAAAGAGGCATCGATCTTCACCGGGTCCGGCATCGCATCGCTCAGCAACAATTGCATGCGCACGCGGCCGATGAGGAGCGGCCAGAACGCGGTGCGCCATTCGACGCGCCCGGGCAGAACCGTGGCCGCGCTCGTATCGGAGCCGGCCGCGAGCATCAGCGTCGCTGAGCCGTGCCAAAGCGAGCCGGACGGCTCAATCAAATTGACGTGCCCTTGCGTGGCCTTGGCGAACCGCGGCGTCACCCACGAGGCCGGCAACAGCACGACGAGCACGATCGCGCACGATACCAAAGCGATAGCGAGCCACGGCAGCGCGGCGGCGATGCGGCGCATGCCGACGCTCATGCGCCGCCGCCGTGTCGAACGAAGCCTGTCAGGGCCAAGAGGAATCGCATCAGCGGCTTGGCCGGGCCACGGCCGGCTGCAGCGTGGCGGTCAGATCCACCTGCCCGTCGGCCTTGCCGGCCGTCGCATGCAACTCGGATACCTGCACCTTGAATTGCTTGCGCGCGGCGTCGAGCCACGTCGTCCAGGCGGCGAACGAAGCGTTCTTGAGGCTCACTCGGACCGCCTCGCCGGCCGTCTGCACCTGGGGATCGCCGAAACCGCCCTGGGCAAGCGATGTATTCAACGCGTCCCTCAGCGCATTGCCGGTCGGCGCGACGCCCTGCGCGGCCGGCGCGAGCGCGCGCGCCTCGTCGGCTTCGGCCGTCATCTGCGCAAGCTGGCGCTGCATCGTCGGCAACTGCTCGCGCAATGCCGCGCGGCCTTGCTGAGCCGGAGCCCAAAGCACCGAGTAGGCGATGACGACGCCCAGGATAGCGCCGCCCCAGGTGATGAGCGTTTTTTCGCGCGCGGTTCGCGCCACCCAGAAGCCGGACCAGGCGTCGGTGAGTGCGGTAGTCGTCTTCATTGTCCGGGAGTCCTGTTTTTAATCGCCCATTTGCCCGTGCCGCTATCGAGCTCGCCCGTGAGTCCGTTTTGCGCGAGCCGCTTCGGAAAATCGGGATCCACCGCAACGGGCGGCTTGAACGCAAGCTCGAGCCGCCGGTCGTGGTAATCGAGCGCGGCAATGCCGTTGACCGGCAGCGGCCCGAGCGAGCGCGCAAGCCTTGCGGCGAGCGAGAGGAAATCGTCGGGCGAGAGCTGGCCCGATGCGAGCCGCAGCCGGTCGAGCTGCGTTTTCATCTGCGTCGGCGCATCGAGCACGACCGTCGTTTTCGGGAACGCGTTGAGCAAAAGCTCCGTCATCTGCGCGTTGAGCGCGTCGCGCTCGCGGGCCATCACGAGCCATTGCACGTTGGCACCGATCACCGCCACGACGATCGACGCGACAGCCAAGCCGATCGGCACGCGCAACCGTCTCACTGTCGCGCGATCGAGCCGCCAGGGACGCGACTCGAACTCGAACTGACACAGATCGAGACGCGACGCGACGGCAGCGCGCGCCAACGCTTCGAACGGCAACGGCTTCGCGCCGGCCGGCAGGCTAATGCGCGCATCGGAAGAGGGCCTGCTGAACGACGCCGCCGGCGCTTGCGCGCCAAACGCGGGTTCCGCGCCCGGCACGTCGGTCAGCTCGAATACGTCGAGCGGCGTGTTGCCGGCCAGCGCGGAAAGCGTCGCCTCGAGCGCCGACGCAGGCACGGCGAGCCCTTCGCCCAACTCGCCGCGCGCGATCGCTAGCTCCACGCGCGGATCGGCGGGAGCAAGCGGCGTCGGCGATGGGGCCGCCGCCTCGGGCACGACCGAAGCAGCGCCCGCGGCCGCCTCGGCAAGGATCGCCTGCGCCGTCTCGCGAACCGTGCCGAGCACAGCGACGACGAGCGGCGCGGGTGCATGAAGCGGCGATTCCGGCGCCGGCTCGATAGCAGCCGCAGCCGCTGCACCCATTCCGGCGGCGCCTGGCACCTCGTGCCCGCCGGGTGCCGTGAGCGCGGAGGCCGCGCCGGGCAAGCAACGCGTAACCGGCACCGCACGCAAGCTGCGGTGTCCGGCAGCCGCGAACGCTTCGACGAGGAAACGGAACCAGCCGCGATCGATGACGGCTAGCACACGCGAGCCGTCGGCCAGCGGTTCCGGATCGAGCGCGATATGGCAGGTCTGCGGATCCTGGATCATCTGATCCTCGACGACGTTCGGCAGCGCCTGCCTGAGCCGTTGCCCCTTCAGCGGCGGCAACGTCGTCGCCAGCATGAGAACGTCGCGAGCGGCGACAATCAGCACCGTCGTCGAGGCGCGAGGCAGAAACGTCAGCGCTGCCCGGCCTGCGCGCTCCTTGCGGCCGCTCTTGTCGAGCAGCAGAAATGGCATATCCGGAAGCTGCCACTCCTGCGACGGAACCGCCGGATCACGCGGCGGCAGAAAAACGATCAAGGTGCTCAAGGGCCGTTTTCTCCTTGGCTTGGCTTTGCGGGTGTCATGGCTGATCGCTCACGCGGACGATGCGCGTCCCATGCGTGAGCGGATCGCGATAGACGAGCGTCGTGCGATCGACCTGGGCCCGTCGATGTTGCACGAGGCCATGCACGAAAAAATAGCTCGTCGTCACGTCGATGGGAACCTGACTCGTAGTAGTGTCCGTCGCGGGCTGTTGACCGGCTCCGCGCAGGGCCAGTTCGATATCGCCGCTATTGCGAAAGAAAACGGTCGAGCGGCGGGAGACGAACGCCTGCGCGCTCGAAAGCGACATACCGGGCACGACGGCCGCGACGACCTCGGCGGGCGCCGTATTCATGTTGATAGACGTTTCCGTCGGCAACACGGTGACGAACGGACGCAGGCGCGCCACCATTTCGGGCGTGAAGCCCGGCACGTCGAGCAGTGAGTCCGCGCTCGTCATCTGGAGCGCCACGGTATTCGACTGGTCGCCGCCCTCTTGGAGGCCCGGATTGTCGGTAAACGTGTTGCCGCCGATAATCCCGCCAATCTGCTGCGCCTGCTCCCCGCCGGCGCCGTTGACCGGCGATTGAAAACGCGTCGCCGAGCTCTGCAGGCCCGCCCGCACCTGCAATGCGACGCGCCGCGCAAGCTGGCCGTCGTACCCGAGCAATTGCAAGAGCCGCTGGAACGCGAGAACTTGGGCGATGTTCACCTGCAGCGCGCCCGGCGCCGGTATGGAAACGAGATTGCGCAAATTGAACTTACCCTGAGCATCCTCGATCGAGCCCGAAACATAAGTGTCTTCGCCCTGGCCAGCCTGCGCCTCGCCTATCTTGCCGAGAAAATCGGACAGGCGCGTTTTTGCGATCGGCACCGCCCAGACGCCCCCGAGGTAGGTGAACGTCGGCGACGTATCGGCCTCCGAGCGCAGGATGAGCCGCGTCCAGTCGAGCGCGCCACGCGCGACCCATTGTGCCTGCGCGAGCAGGCGCTGGTTTTCGATGCGACGCACCTGCACCTGCTGCCGCCAGAGAATGCCGGCGACGAGAATCGCGGCAAGGGAGACGACGAGCAGGGCGCTGATGATCGCGGCGCCGCGTTCTTGTGTCTGAGGGCGTTTGGTCATCGTCACCCTCCCACGAGAAAGACGCGCGTGATCGGCGCTCGAAGCGAAGGCGCGCCGATGCTGATTTCGAGCCCCTTGACGGCGCGATCGATGGGCGCGCTGCCGAACTGCGGCACCTTGACGTTGTTGGCGTTGCGCGCGATCTCGGTCGTCACGTCGTCCATCTGCGTCGTCCAGCCCGTGTGCGGCACGAAAAGACGCGCGTTGATCGCGCCGACGCCGCCGATGAGCGGCACCTTACTCCAGTCCCCGCTCGATCCCGCGAGCATGCGCCGCAACGCGTCGGGCGTGCCGACGGGCGGCGACGCATAACGCGTGACGAGCCCGCCGGCGACTTGATAGCGCACGACCTGCAAGCGCGGCGGCTCGCCGGTCATACCGAATCGGCGCACGATCTGCAAGGTGCCGCCGGCGACGGAGAGCGCCGCTTGGCCGACTTCGTCGTCGGTGGCGGCCTCGCGCGCATCGATGCGCAATTGATCGAAGAATTGCGCGAAGACCCGCTCGTCTTCCATCGCGTTCGAGATCGTCTGGCGCGCACGCACGATCTGCTCGAGTCCGCGCCACGACAACACGGCGATCACCGCAAGAATCGCGATGGCCACCATCAGCTCGATCAAAGTGAAGCCGCGGGCGCGCCGTGGGCGGAGGCGGCCGTCAGAGCGCACGGTTGGTCTCATTCGGCACCACCGTCACGAGTTGAGCAAGGACGCCTTTCTCGCCCGGAATCGTCACTTCGACTTCGACGCGCCTGAAGACGGGATTCGGCGTCGCGCTCACACGTTCGGTGCACAGGAGCGGCTGATTGCCTTGCGAGCAATCGAAGCTCTTCGAGCCGACGTCGGGCCATTCGCGCGACAGATAGAGCCGCGCGAGCGCATTGTCGGCGCTCCAGCCCGCGAGCAGGCGCCGATGCAGACCTGCTTCGTCCCCCGCGAGCATGGCGCTTGCGCGCAGTGCCGCGGCGAGCGCGATGGCGATGATCGCGAGTGCAACGAGCACTTCTATCATCGTGAAGCCGCGCGTGCGAGAGCGGTGTCGGATGATGCGTCGCATGGTCAGCGCACCTCATAGCGGCCATTGCCGGTGCCGACGATCGTCGCGCGCCCGACGGCCGAGTAGAGCGTAACCGTCACGGCAGCCCCGATGCTTTCGACACCGAAAACGAGCCGGTCAGGATGCAGGTCCGAGCCCGGATAGTCGATCGACACATCGGTCACGCCACCCTCCCAGCGCCGCTCGCGCAACAGCTCGTCGCGTTGCAGCGGCCGCCAGCCGTCCTCGGTGCGAACGTCGAAGCGGAAACCGCCCGCGACGGGCTCCCAGGCGATCGGGCGCGCCCGTACCTGCGCCTCGTCGGACGCCGATTCGAACAACAGCGCCAGACGCTGCGCCTGCTCGTTGAGGTCGGTCCGCGGATTGCGCGTGAGCGAAATCGACGCGAGCGAGACGAGCAGACCAGCGATCACGAGCACGACGAGCATCTCGAGCAGCGTGAAACCCGCCTGGCGCGAAGTTTTCATTGATTCGAAACCCTATTGCCACGACCCGACGTCGGCATCGTTGCCTTCACCGCCCGGCTTGCCGTCGCTGCCGTAACTGAACACGTCGATTTCGCCATGCACGCCGGGATTCAGGTATTGATAGGGATGTCCCCACGGATCGTTCGGTAGCCTTTCCAGATAGCCGCCTTCTTTCCAGTTGTTCGGCACCGGATCTGTCGTCGGCTTCTGGACGAGCGCCGACAGCCCCTGGTCCTGGCTCGGATAGCGTCCGTTATCGAGCCGATAGAGATTGAGGGCCTGCATGATCGAGCCGATATCCTGCTTGGCGGCGACACGGCGCGCTTCGTCGGGCCGGCTCATGATCTTCGGCACGATCAGCGCGGCGAGAATGCCCAGGATCGCGATGACGACCATGATCTCGATCAGCGTGAAGCCGCGCTGGCGCCGCGTGCGCGACGCGGCAATCTCGTTACGGCGTTGGGTCCACATTTGCATTGTTGTCTTACCTCGTTCGAAAAAGCGGTCCGAATCAAGCCGCGTGGCACGGCGTTTCGTTCGGCCGCAGATTGTAATGCGCAGCCCCGATGGCCACGCGGTTACGCTCAAATGCCGGAATAATCCGTACAATGGCGCGCATGAACACCTTACATGTCCGCCTACTGTCGCTGCTCATGTTCGCGATTTTCTGCGCGACGCTCACCTACTGGATCGTCGTGCTGAGCGCGCGCCCACCCGCGCCGCCGACCGCGGCCGCCGTCACTCAGAGCGTGTCCATCGACGACGCCGCGACGCTTTTCGGCGGCAAGCTCACAGCCGAAGTCAATCGCAGCGTCAAGCTCTTCGGCATCCTCGCGCTCAACGAAGGCGCCGCTGCGATCGTCAGCTTCGGCGACGAGCCTGCGCATGCCATCTCGCTCGGCGGCAAGATCGGCGACAGCAAGCTCGCCGAAGTGCGCGCGCGATCGATCGTCGTCGATCACAACGGCGCGCGCTCCGAGATTTTCCTTCCCGCGAACGCCGGCGGCCCGACCATCTATGTTCGCTGACCGGCGCTTCGCGCTGTCACTGCACCATATTGTTCAGGTCGATGATCGGCAGCATGACGGCCAGCACGATCACGAGCACCACGCCGCCCATCGCCAGAATCAGGAGCGGCTCCAGCAAACTCGTCATGAACATCGTGCGCCGCTCGAGTTCGCGCGCCTCACCCTCGGCGGCGCGGTCGAGCATCGTCGTCACATCGCCCGTCGCCTCGCCTGATCGGATCAAGTGCACGAGCACGGGCGGGAACGTTTTCGTGTTCCCGAGCGAGCGTGAGAGCGAGGTGCCTTCTCTCACGCGCACGATCGCCTCGTCGATGTTGCCGCGCATCGCGCGGTTATTGAGCGTCTCGCCGGCGGCCTGCAGCGCGCGCAGAATCGGCACGCCGGCGGCCGTCAGGATCGCGAGCGTGCTCGCAAAGCGGACCGTGTTGTAGCCGCGCACGAGCTTGCCCGCGAGCGGCGCCGTCAATAGCCACCGATCGAACGCCAACCGCGGCCCTGTTTGCGCGAGCACCGCGCGCACGACATAGACGATGAGCGCCATCCCGATCAGGATGGCCCACCACCAGTGCCGCACAAAGCCCGAAAGCGCCATCATCATGATGGTCAGGATCGGCAGCTGCTGCTTCGTGCTCGCGAATACGTTGACGACTTGCGGCACCACGTAGCTGAGCAGGAACGTCACGATCCCGAATGCGATCAATGTCACGATGGCAGGGTACGTGAACGCAAGCAGGATCTTTTGCTTGAGCGCGTTGCGCTCTTCGATGTAATCGGCCAGCCGCGACAACACGAGCCCGAGCTTGCCCGTATGCTCGCCGGCCGCAACGAGCGCGCGGTAAATCTCGGGAAAATCGCGCGGATGCTGCGCGAGCGCATTTGCGAGCGAATGGCCGCCCAGCACCTCGGCGCGAATCGCCGCCACGAGCTCGCGGATGTAGTCGCGCTCCGCTTGCTCCGTCAGCACCGCCAGCGCTTCATCGAGCGGCAAGCCGGCGATCAGAAGGCTCGCGAGCTGCCGCGTAAGAATGGCCTGCTCGCGTGACGACAGCTTGCGTCCCAGCGCGAGGCGCCGACTGCGCTCGCCGCGCGCGGCACTGCCCGCCGGCTCGACGACGAGCGGCGTCAGCCCCTGCGTGCGGAGCTGCGAGCGCGCGGACCGCGCGCTGTCCGCATCGAGCACGCCTTTTTGCGCCTGTCCCGCCGTATCGATCGCTTCGAATCGAAATGCCGGCATTCTTGTTACGCTCCTCCGGTCACGCGCATGAGCTCTTCAAGCGAGGTCAGGCCGGATGCGATCCAGCGCTCGCCATCCTCGCGCAGCGTGCGCATGCCGCGCTCGCGGCCGGCCGTGAGAATCTCGGCGTCAGCCGCGTTGTGGTGGATCATCGCTCGAATACCATCGTCGATGACGAGCAGCTCATAGACGCCGCGCCGCCCAGCGTACCCCGACCGCCCGCATTTGTCGCAGCCGACCGGGTGCCAATGCCTACGGCCGTCTTCGATGCGCTCCTCTTTGCAGACTGGGCAAAGCCGCCGCACGAGCCGCTGAGCGAGCACGCCGAGCAGCGACGAGGCAAGCAAATAGGGCTCGACGCCCATGTCGGTCAAGCGCGTGACGGCCGAAGCCGCGTCGTTCGTGTGCAGCGTCGCGAGCACGAGGTGCCCCGTCAGCGATGCCTGCACGGCAATCTGCGCCGTCTCCAGATCGCGGATCTCACCGATCATGATGACGTCCGGGTCCTGACGAAGGATCGAGCGCAGTGCGCGCGCGAAGGTCATGCCGATGCGCTCGTTGACCTGCGTCTGACCGATGCCCGAGAGGTCGTACTCGATCGGGTCTTCGACCGTCATGATGTTCGTCGTCGTCGTCTCGAGCCGCGAGAGCGACGCATAGAGCGTCGTGGTCTTGCCCGAGCCCGTCGGTCCCGTCACGAGGACGATGCCGTGCGGCCGCGAGATCAGCCTGTCGAACTGACCGAGCGTATCGGGCGCCATGCCGAGCGCCTCGAGGTTCAGATGCTGCGCGTCCTTTTCGAGCAAACGCAGCACGGCTCGCTCGCCATGTCCAGTCGGCAGCGTCGAGACACGGACGTCGACGGGGCGGCCCGCCACACGCAGCGTGATACGGCCGTCCTGCGGCAGGCGTTTTTCGGCGATATCGAGCTGCGCCATGATCTTGATCCGCGAGATGAGCGCGCCGTGTAGCGCTTTTTTCGGACGGACGACGTCTCTCAGCGTGCCGTCCACGCGAAAGCGCACGACCGACGCATTCTCGAACGGCTCGATATGGATATCGGAAGCATGCTCGCGCGCTGCCTGCGTGAGCAGTGCGTTGATCATGCGGATGATCGGCGCGTCGTCTTCCGATTCGAGCAGGTCCTCCACTTCGGGAATGTCCTGCATGAGGCGCGAAAGATCGACTTCGCCTTCCACTTCGCCGACGATCTGCGCGGCGCTTCCATCGTTGCGTGCATAGGCTTGGTTGATGGCCTGCGCGAGCTCGTCGGCCGGCAGCCGCACGGCCGTCAATGCGCCGAAATTACGGGCGACCTCGGCTAGCGCCGCGTCGCTCGTCCGTTCGCTGATCCATACCTCGACGCCTTCAGGGCGCTGATGCGCGACAAGAATCTGCCCGTTGCGCGCGAACGCGTACGGGACAAGGCGCGCCGCAAGCGGCGAGAGTGCTTCCCGCTCGAGAACCGGTGGGGGTGCGACGGTAGTACTCATGGTCTTGATCCGGTAGCGTCGATCGGCAACTTAGCACTTGCGCTGGTGCCGGCATTCGGCACGGCCGTGCCATTGCTCGAGCTCGGCGCGGTGGGAGCCGGCGTCGCTTCAGGTGCCGGTGCCGGTGCCGGCGCGGGTGCCGGTGCCTGCGGCGCGAACTGCTGACGCCGCATCTGATCGAGGTCGAAAAGGTTCATCGCGGGCGGAACGCCTTCGCTCGGGCCGAGCGGCTTCGGCGGCACCACGGGGTCGTCCTTGTCGCGGATAACGCGGTTGTCCGACCGATATGCGCCGGTGACACCCTGAATATAGTCGTAGCGGTTTCCCGTCACCGCCTGCGCCGTTTCTCTGTCGGCGATGATGACAGGGCGCAGGAACACCATCAGGTTCGTCTTCTGGCGGGTCCTGCCCTCGGAACGGAACAACTGACCGATCCACGGAATGTCGCCAAGCAGCGGAACCTTGTTGTTCGAGACCTGGTAGTTGTCCTGCATGAGGCCGCCGAGCACGATGATCTCGCCGTTGTCCGCAAGCACGGTGGA
>CAYPWK010000116.1:0-13644 GCA_964414365.1 uncultured Burkholderia sp. | reverse complement strand
TCGCCCGCCGTAACCGGAGGCAGATCCGCATCCGCTGGCGCTGACCTTCGACCCAGGCACCTACACCGCGAAGCAATACGCGATCGTTTCCGCGGCTGGCGGCGTCAGCGGAAAGTTCTCGTCCGTCAGCAGCACAGCCTCGTCAGGCGCCAATCTCGGCTCGCTGCAATCGGTGCTGGCATACAGTGCAAACCAGGTCAACCTCCTCTTGACCAACGTGAACAACGTTGTGGTGCCGACCATCAACGTTGTGGCACCGACCGACACGAGCATCTACACGACGCTCGGTTCGACCGCGTCGTGGGGCGCGCAGACGGCGAGCACGACCCTGCTCGACCGGACGAGCCGCAAATCGGCTTCCACGGCTGCTACGCCCGCAGGCTGGATCGACGCGAGCGGCAGCCATAATAGGATCGGCGGCACGAATGGCGAGCCCGGCTTCGAGGCCAATCGATATGGCTTCCTCACAGGACTCGACAAGAAAGTGGGCCCCTACACAATCGGCGTTGCCGCAGGCTACACCCACGCCGATATCAAGGAGGAGCAGACCGGCGACTCCGGGTCGGTCGACACGATTCGGGTTGCCGCGTACGGCAGCCGCTGGTTTGGCGGGGTCGGCTTGTCGGCGACTGCAGGCTACGGCCTCGACTTCCTCTCGCAAAAGCGACCATTCGGCGCCGTCGGCACCGCAGACGGTGACCACCTCGGACACGAGTTCACATTGGGCGGGCAGGCCAGTTTGCCGCTGACGTTCGGCAGCCTTGTCATCACGCCACGCGTTGGACTGCGGTATGCGTATCTGCATGCGAACGGGTTTGGCGAAAGCGGCGCGAGCGGCCAGAATCTGAGCGTTGGCACCGACAACGTCCACAGCCTGCAGCCGTATGCAGAAGTGACATTGGACAAGGCATTCGGTAATGCGCTGAAGCCGGTCAATGTGCAACTGCGGTTAGGCTACGCGCACGAACTGCTCAATACGAACCGTACCGTAACCGTTGCGGCGCAGGACGGTACGGAGTTCGTGGCACCGGGTACGAGTCTGCCACGCGGATACCTGACTACGGGCGTAAGCGTAAGCATGCAGCCGACGAAAGCGCTGACGGTATCGCTCGGCTATGACGCGTTGATCAACACGACCCACGCGTCGGAGCAGACAGGCAGCCTCAAAGCCGCTTACAGGTTCTGATAAGACGGGGATTCGTTGTTCTGTCGACGGCGTCCCCGATGGGACGCCCCGATTTTGGCGAATCAACTATCTAGGCAGCGAAAGACGCAGCATGGAAGGCCGGTCTGTTACCTCCGATATCGCCGCATCCCACTGGGCCCAGGCCAGCACCTTCTCATTTAGCGCCTGCGTTACGCCACAGCATTAAAAAGGGAAAGATTGCACATGGCTGGACGATGTACGCCTGTTGTGCTAACATGACGTACATCTGCAGGAGAATTTTCATGAGCACATCTATCCGTTCCGCCCGCCTCGGTTTGCGGGCCACGCCGCAACAGGAAGCAGTACTACGCCGTGCAGCCGAGATCGCGCACAAATCAATGACGGATTTTATTCTCGACAGCGCTTATCAGGTTGCCGAACGGACTCTGCTTGACCAGCGTTTGTTCCTCGTAACTGAAAGCCAATCGCAGGCGCTGCTTGACATGCTCGATCGTCCGACCCAAGACAATGCGGGCTTGAAGGAGTTGTTCTCCCGAACGGCGCCTTGGGAGAGCTGATGTCGCTGTCTGCACCGCAATCACTAGGCGCCAACCATGTATTGGAGGGCTTCGATTGCGGCAAGCCCGGGCTGAATGACTGGCTCCTACGCCACGCACGGCAGGCGCAAGCTAGTGGTTCGGCCAAGACGTACGTTGTTACCGAAGATCAGCACCTGGTTGGATACTACAGCTTAGCGGTTGGGCAGATCGATACGCTTGAGGCACCCGATCGAGTCCGAAAAGGGATGGGCGCCTATCCAATCCCTGTAGTCATCCTTGCTCGGCTGGCAGTGGCAATGCAGGACCATGGGCGTGGCGTCGGAATTGGCATGCTGGAAGATGCAATCCGACGCACCGCGGCCATCGCCGAACAAGTCGGCGTTCGCGCGCTGCTAACTCACCCGATCGATGAGGATGCCGCTCGGTTTTATCTGCGTTTCGGATTTGAAGCTTCACCGGTGCGAGAGCAGCAATTGCTGCTATTGCTCAAGGACGCCCGTCGACTACTCACGCCTGCGGCATTGGGCAAACGGAAGTAGAGAGACCGCGTACCGATGTCTCGTAAGAGCGACGGTGTTTCTGCCGGCATACGCAAAGTCGGCCGGACCACCGGCCTTGCAGGACCAGCATCTCCGGCCAACTCAACGCAATTGCGCGGTATGTGGAGCGGATGCTCGGGGCGCCACCTCCCGAAAACGACCTCTTCGGTCGGCTGCTTCCCGCGCCGGCATACCGTCGCCCTTAATGAAACGCCCGCATTTGCGAAGTCATCAACTGCAACAGCTTATTCGAAGCTACCGACAACTTGCGACCGACCCGCGTCACCACGTGCGCTTCGGCGTCCATCAAAATGGGATGATCGATTTCAATCGCGAAAAGTTCTCCGGCCTGAATTTCAGTCGTGACAGCGAAGGCGGGTAGAACGGCCACGCCAAGCCCGGACTTCACGAACTGCTTGAGAATGGAAATCGAGTTCGTCGTGACCAGCGGATCCAGTCGAATCTTCTCCGCGAACTCTACCGCTTCGAGCATTTGTCTCGTGCCGTAAGACGGATGGGTGGCTGCGAGCGGATACCTCATCAGCTCTGGCACCGTCATCGGCTCCTTTCTATCTAGATGCGGAAACTCGGGCCCGACGATAGCCATCATCGGCTGACGCTTGATAGCGCGCGAAACGAGCTTAGGCTCGGCAGGCGGGTTGTAGACGAGACCAATCTCGCCTTCGTCTTCGGAAATTTTCCGGATGACGTCGTTCGTGCTCCCAAGGTCGAGATTGACCTTGATCCCTGGGTACTGCTTGCAAAATTGCGGCATGGGTGCAGACAGCAAATCGGAGACGAAGCCCTCCCCGAGAACGACGTTGACGTGGCCCGTCTTCAGTCCGCGCAGCTCCTGTAACCGGGCAATCAAATCGTCTCGGTGCGCCTGCTGCTCGCGAAAGTACTCAATGACGTACTGGCCCGCCTCTGTCGGCTTCACTCCGCGGGCATGGCGCTCGATTAGCTCGACGCTCAGCTCGGTCTCGAGCAGGCCAATTTGCCTGCTGATAGCGGAAGGGGCGACGTCAAGCCAGTCCGCGGCGGCGCGGATGGTGCCGCACCTGACGGCCTCGAAGAAGTAGACGATACGGCTCTCGGTAAGATTGTCGGCCATGGCGAGCGTGCGAAAAATTAGAACAACTTTCCATATTGACCTTCATTGATTGTACGGCTCCAAAAGTCGAATATGACAACACCGAATGGCGCTGGATGACAGGTAGAAACCCTATCTAGTCCGCAGCGCGCACGCTCTGGAGTGGCTATATATGAAGACAGTTGGTGTCATAGGGTTGGGGAACATGGGCCGCGGCATGGCGTGTTCGCTCAAGAAAGGCGGATACCGTGTGCTGGGTTTTGACGCGGCACCGGGCGTCGCCGACAAGCTGCGGGATGAAGGCATCCTGCCCCGCACGTCCATCGCAGAAATCACCCGCGAATCCGACGTTCTGATCCTCTCGCTTCCGACATCAGCTGTCGTCGAAGAGGTCGTTCTGGGACGAGGCGGTATTGCCGAAAGCGCCAAACCGGGTCTCATAGTCGTCGACACGACCACTGCCGACCCAAACAGCACACGAAAAGTGGCCGGCGCCCTCGCTGAGGCCAAAGTCGGGTTCGTGGACGGGCCCGTGAGCGGCGGTCCGAAAGGTGCGGCCACCGCGACGATGACGATGGTGCTCGGCGGTTCCGACGCAGACATCGCCGCCGTCGAGCCGATTCTCTCGGTCATGAGCGCGAAGCGCGTCCACGTGGGGCCTGTCGGTGCGGGTCACGTGACGAAGATCATCAACAACATGCTGACCGGCGTGCATCTGCTGGCGGCGAGCGAAGCGGTTCGCGCTGCCGAGGCCGTCGGTGTGAATCCGGAAAGACTCATCGAAGCGCTCAACGGCGGTTCGGGGCGCAACAGCGCAACGCTGACGAACTATCCGACCTGGATTTTCTACGGCAAGTTCGATTCGGGTTTCACGATGAAGCTGATGCGCAAGGACGTCCGTCTGGCGATGGCACTGCTCGATGGCGTTGGCGCAACCGCCCCTATCGCAAAGGAGGCGGGACGCCTCTGGGCCGCCAGCGAAAAGAGTATTGACGACGCAGAGGATTTCAATCGCATCGTCCAGTTCATCGAAGAGTCTGAGCAATCCAACGGATGATTGAAATGGAAGACCACTTGGCAGATAAGCTTTTGGCCGCCTTCGCGCACTTCTTTCCCGGCGCGAAGACGATTGGCTCATACATAGGCGGGGAACTCATCGAAGGTGCTGGCGAGCTGATTCAACTGTATGACGCCGCAACCGGCAACCGGAGTCTCGCGTACAAGGACGGGGGCGCAGCAGTTGTCGAACAGGCCGCTGAAGTCGCGCAGCGGGCACAGAAACAATGGTGGGCCTTGACGCATGCCGCGCGCGGCCGCGTCATGTTCGAGATTGCGCGCGAACTGCGCAAAGACGTCGAGACCATCGCACGTCTGGAATCCATCGGTTCAGGCAAGCCGATTCGAGACTGCCGCGGCGAAGTCGCCAAGGTCGCTGAAATGTTCGAGTACTACGGCGGCTGGGCTGACAAGTTCTATGGCGATGTAATCCCCGTGCCCACCTCGCATTTGAATTACACGCGGCGCGAGCCCGCTGGCACCGTCTTGCAGATTACCCCTTGGAATGCGCCGATTTTCACCTGCGGCTGGCAGGTCGCGCCCGCCATCGCGATGGGCAATGCCGTCCTGTTGAAGCCCTCGGAGCTCACGCCCTTCACGTCGCTGGTGGTGGCGATGCTGGCCGAACGGGCGGGTGCGCCACAGGGGCTCATCAATGTACTGGCAGGACTCGGCCACACGGTGGCGCAGGCAGCGATCGCCAACAAGGCAGTCAAGAAAGTCGTATTCGTCGGTTCTCCGGCCACGGGTTCGCGCATTGCGGAATCGGCAGCGAAGCGCGTATTGCCGTGCGTGCTGGAGCTCGGTGGCAAATCGGCAAACATCATCTTCGGCGATGCCGACATGAAGCGTGCCGCGTTGACGGCGCAAGCGGCCATTTTTGCAGGCGCTGGCCAGAGCTGCGTAGCGGGGTCTCGCTTGCTGGTGCAACGATCGGTGTACGACGAGTTCGTGAATAGGGTCGCCGCCGGCGCAAAAAAGATCCGGGTGGGACCGCCGCTCGATGACGCAACCGAAGTCGGCCCTATCAATAACCGCAAGCAGTATGACCATGTGATGGCGATGATTGCGAGCGGCGTGGAGTCGGGAGCGACCCTGGCGGCGGGTTCTGTCGAGCGCTCGGAAGGCGGTTACTTCGTCTCGCCCACTGTCCTCGCCAACGTCACCAATGAGATGGATGTTGCCCGGACCGAAATTTTTGGCCCCGTCGTTGCTGCGATTCCATTCGACACAGAAGAGGAGGCCATCGCGATGGCCAACGACACCGAGTTCGGTCTGGCCGGTGCGGTTTGGACGAACGATGTGGCGCGAGCACATCGGGTCGCGGGGCAAGTCAACGCGGGTACGTTCTGGGTGAATGGTTACAAGACGATCAACGTCGCATCGCCTTTCGGCGGCTATGGCATGAGTGGCTACGGTCGTTCCAGCGGTGTGGAGGCGCTGTACGAGTACACGCAGACAAAGAGCGTCTGGGTTGAAACGGCCAAAGAGCCGGCGAGCACATTCGGCTATCTGTAATTTGAATGAACCCGCGCCAAGGAAGAGGCGCGAGCGCTATGGGGACACAGAAATGGAATATGCGTTGATCGCGGAGAGATTAGAAGGCAATGGGCTGAGAACCGCAAAGTTGCTTCTCTATGCCGGCGTCATTCTATTGATTGCAGAGTTCATCGGCTCCTTTACATTCAAGATTGGCCCAGGGAAGGTTATCCTGCTGCCGATGATTTGGGCGCTTCTTCTCGGCGCGGCGCTTGGCCTCGCGAGCGAGCGATGGGCAAATTCGGCTCGGCTCGATGTCAAAAGCCAGTATCTTGCAGCCGCGATTCTGCAGCCAGCGCTACTCCTTTTCGTGTCGAAACTAGGGCTCCTCGTCGGCAGCGCGCTACCCAAGCTCGCCGCCGCGGGTTGGGCGCTGGGTTTTCAGGAGCTGGGGCATTTCGTCGGCACGATTCTGCTCGGCCTGCCCCTTGCCCTGTTGCTCGGTATCAAGCGAGAAGCCATTGGCGCGACGTTCTCGGTGGGACGCGAGCCAAGCCTTGCCATCATCGGCGAAAAATACGGCATGGACTCCGCGGAGGGCCGCGGTGTGCTGGCCGAGTATTTGACAGGTACCGTATTCGGAGCGGTCTTCATTGCCATCTTTGCCGGCTTCGTAGCGAGCCTTGGCATCTTCCACCCGCTTGCACTGGCCATGGGTTCGGGCGTAGGCTCGGGCAGCATGATGGCAGCGGCTTCGGGAGCGATTGCGGCGCAACAGAATCCGGAGATGGCGAAGTCCGTCCTGACATTCGCCGCCGCGAGCAATCTCATCACGACCACCATCGGTACCTACTTCACGCTGTTCATTTCGCTACCCATGGCCGTGTGGGGATACCGACTGCTGGAGCCGCTGATTGGCCGCACGAGCAAGGCATCGAGCGCGTCGGCAGCGCTCGAGAGCGCGGGGCCAAAGCTCGGCGAAGTCCAAACGCAAGCGCCCGAGCTCCGCTGTAGCGGAAAGCTCATGGCCTGGTGTGTGACCGCCGTGATGGCGCTCGTGGCAGACTGGATCACTCACGGCACCGCGCCGATGCAGGGACTCCCTGGCATGGCGATCATGGTCTTTGCCACAATTGTCGGAGATGCACTCGCTCAGCTCACGGGGCGTAAGATTCCTGCCGTCTGCTGGGTCTCGATCGTGGCGATGTTCCTGACGTCTCCAGCTTGCCCGTGGGGAACCCAAATTGCCGCGCTCAGCTCGCACAACGACTTCCTCGGCGTCACGACACCCATGCTGACCTTCGCCGGGCTATCCATTGCGAAGGACATCCCCGCCTTTCGTAGGCTCGGCTGGCGCATCGTGCTGGTTTCATTCGTCTCGAACGCGGGCACTTTCCTCGGTGCTTCGCTAGTCGCCCAAATTTTTCACATCTGATCGAGCGGCGGGGAGGGCCTTGCTGGTCGACGCGGAGCTGAGACTCCGCCAGTGTCGGTGCCGCGCCAAGTCGCCGTGCTTGCTCCACCCAGTCAGCAAGCAGCAAATTCGCGTCAATGAAATCGGCTAACGTGCCATTCCGATGGAGCGTGTGCAAACTTTACTGTTTCACGGGATCGTGGCAACACACGCAGATCTTATTTCCTTCCGGGTCCCGGAAGTACGCGCCGTAATAGTCGGGATGATAGTGCGCTCGCAAACCGGGAGGGCCTTCGCAAGAGCCGGCATACGCCAGCGCGCTAGCGTATGCGTTATCGACTGAACGACGATCCGGTGCAAGTAAGGCTATCATTTGACCGTTTCCGCGTTCCGCCGGGTTGCCATCATACGGCCTGCCGATAAGGAAGAGCGGTCGAGGGCTTCCCTCACCTATCCAACCTGCCCATGGTTTTTCCGGTTCACGAAATTTCAGTTTGTGACCCAGTTCGCTCATGACGACCGCATAGAATTTGAAAGCGCGGTCGAAGTCATTAACCCCTACGAAGGCGTGCGAAATCATCCTGATTTGTTCCTTTTCCGGTCGCGATGAGTTTGCACGCTACCACGGCACAATCAAGTTTGGCGTCTGTTGGATGTCGTGGGATGAACGGCCGCTATCGGAGATCGCGAACGTCGCCTTCGGGTCGCCAACAGACCGCCGAGTTTACCAAGGCACCCGAGCGCGACCCGTTCCGCATGCATCAGTGGGCTTTTAAACTTCTTCGCCTTTGACTTCGAGTTCGCTGAAACAACCGCACCGGTGAAATTGAATACATCCTAAAGAACCGCGTTGTAACGCCGTAAACCAGGAGTGCTCGGGACCGACGGAATCTAGGGGCCGCACCGCCGAGCACCCTTCCGGTTCATGGAGACCCTGAAAAATGAATAACTTTTATCGAACGCTATTGATTTCAACCGGTGCGGCATTACTCGCAGCAGGCTGCGCGTCGGGCCCGCAATACAAGGACGTAGCGTCCGCGATTCCCACACTCGCCCCCGATCACGGTCGCATCTATTTCTTCCGCCCGGGTAACTTTGGTGGAGCGGCGATCCAGCCTGAAATCAAGCTCAACGATAAGGTCGTAGGACGTTCGGTACCTGGCGGCTTCTTCTTCGTCGATGAAGAGCCGGGCGAATACACGGTCTCGACCTCGACTGAGGTGAAGAAGGACATTAAATTCACGCTGCGCGCCGGCGACACAAAATACGTGCGTACCACCGTCAGCATGGGTTTCTTTGTTGGCCATATCACGCCGACGCTCGATGATCCGGAAACCGGACCCAAGGAAATTGAACAGCTCAAATTTACCGGCGCTCCGATGAGTACCGCCACGAAATAACGCTTCGCTGACGCCGGCCGCTTTGCTCCTTCGTCGAGCAGAGCGGTCGGCGTTTGTGTCATACGGCTGGACCGGATCGCCCGGTACCGCTCCCGCTTGACCCGATCCCCGTATTGAGCGAGAAGTATCGAGTACATGCCGCTCGATACGCCGACGCTCGCCGCGATTCCGCGGGATGAACTGACCAAGCAGATTACTTCACTAGCAACGTCGGCAAGGCGAAACTATCTCCGCACTGTTTGGTGAAGCATCGCCATGAGCGACGCGTGGGCACTCAGGTCGAACTATCCTTAAGGTCATCGACCCGCCGTTATGCGGTGATGACCAGCTAAGTCAACGATTTACCAGCTTCTTAGGGAATGCCAATGCGAGGACGCAGCCGAACAAGATGAACGCGGCGAACGCGTAAAGCCCGGCGCTCTGCGTGTGAAAAGTGTCGCGCAGATAGCCGATCAGATAATTGCTGCCGAAGCCACCGAGATTCGCGATCGAACACGCAAACGCAATACCGCCCGCCGCCGCCGTCCCGCGCAGAAATGTCGACGGAAGCGCCCATACGACGGGCATCGCCGCAGCGGCGCCGGCGTTCACCAGCGAAAACAGCAGAACGGTCATGGCCGTGCTCGGCGCCGTCGCGCCTGCGATCACCAGCGCGGCGGCAGCGACGGCGAACGGCACGACGATATGCCAGCGCCGTTCGCGCACCCGGTCGGAACTCGCGCCGCACAACAGCGTGCCGACGACGGCGGCCGCGTTCGGAATCACCATCAGCCAGCCGATGTGATACGAGTCCGTGACGCCGGTGTCCTTGAGAATCGTTGGCAGCCAGAAGCTCACGGCGTAGAGGCCGAGCAGCACACACAAATCGATGAGCCCGAGCGACCAGACCTTGCGATTGGTGAACGCTTCGCTGAGCTTGTGGCTCTTGTGCTGCGATGCTTCCTCGCTCAGTTCCGCACGCAACGTGCGCTTTTCATCGTCCGTAAGCCATTGGGCCGACTCGATGGTGTTCGGCAGCCAGCGCAGCACCGCAAAGCCGAGCAGTACCGAAGGCAGCGCTTCGAGCAGAAATAACCATTGCCATCCGCCGAGACCGTGCGCGCCGTCAAAGAAGCGCATAATCCAGCCGGAAATCGGGCTGCCGATCATGCTCGACATCGGCAAACCGACCATGAACAGCGCGACGATACGCGCGCGACGTGCATCCGGATACCACTGAGTCAGATAGAGCAGCACGCCCGGAAGAAAACCCGCTTCGGCCACGCCGAGCAGGAATCGCACGATGTAGAACTGCATCGGCGTATGGACGAACATCGTGGCGCCGGACAACAGACCCCACGTGATCATGATGCGCGCGATCCAGAACTTCGCGCCCACGCGTTGCAGGATGAGATTGCTCGGGACTTCGAACAACACGTAGCCGACGAAGAATAGGCCGGCGCCGAGACCGTAGACGGCATCGCTGAATTTCAGCGCGCCGAGCATCTGAAGCTTCGCCAGGCCTATATTCACGCGATCGAGATAGGCTGCGAAATAGCAGAAGCAGAATAGCGTGATGACGCGGACCGTGACCTTCCGGTAAAGCTCTCGATGAGCGTCACCGGATGCGACGCCGACACTGGATTGAACAGTTGACATGGGTGACCCTGTTTGAATGAAGGTTCCTTGACGCAGACCAGTGTCTCGCGTCTCAGGAACCTGTATAGCATGTCAAAATACAAGCGTACACGCTAGAAAATACCCTAAGCGCTTTTCCTGCACGACGTGGCAAGTTGGAGCGCGAACGATCGCCAGCGATAGGCGCTGCTCCGCTTATCGCCAAACTTGTCGAGCAAGCCGATGTGCGCACCATTATTAAGCGTACGCACTTGGAAAGGCACTGCAGACGACGCGTGCGGCACTAACTCCGTGCAGACCTCGTCAGCGATGCCCGAATCGCCCTGGTTGCGGATCCATCGGCCGTCAGCATCTGTGTTGTTTTGCTTCGGAGTCGGTCCGTTAAAATGGAAGTCCTGCAAGCGCGCCGCCATGCGCCCAAAACTCTGGAACACCCTCCCCCGGATATGTCGCCTGCGAACTCGAATGACGTCTATGACTTTCACGACCAGATAGGTCATCTGCTGCGCCGTGCATATCAGCGGCATGTCGCGATCTTTCAGGAGGCGATTCCGGATTCGCAACTGACAGCCGCGCAGTTCGTCGCGTTGTCCGCCGTGAAGGAGAGCAGAGGCTGTTCGCTGAACGACATCGTGAAGACGACGGCCATCGATCAGGCCACGATCCGCGGCGTGGTCGATCGCCTGAAGGCGCGCAAGCTGGTCGAAGTCGCGCCCGATCCGACGGACGGCAGAAAGCTCGTGGTGAAGCCCACGCCCAAAGGCGAGGCGCTGATCGATGCGACCGTTCCCTTCGCCAAACAGGTCACCGAGCGTACTTACGGCACGCTGAATCCGGGCGAGCGCGTGGCGTTGCAGTATTTGCTGCGCAAGATGCTCGAACTCGACGAAAACTGAAGAAAGGTCAGGACAGGGTGCGGCTGATGTCTTAGTTCGGCGCGTAGAGTCGCCCGGCCTTTTCCAGACCCGCGCGAATATTTTCCGGCGTGTACGGCGGTGCGAAGAAGCGCACGCCGGTTGCGTCGAAAATGGCGTTAGCGAGCGCGGCGGGTCCGGGCACCGATGACGATTCACCCGCGCCCATCGGCGGTTCGCCTTGTCGCGGCATCAGCACGACATCGATCGCGGGCACTTCTGCGAACGTGAGAATCGGATAGCTGGACCAGTCTCGCGCGGCGGGTTTTCCATCACTGAAGCGAACCCGTTCTTTCAGCGAGCGGCTGAGCACTTGAATCACATTGCCGTGTATCTGATGACGCACGCCGTCCGGGTTGATCATCGTGCCCGTATCCTGTCCGACGACGACGCGCTCTACCGTAATCTCGCCGCTTATCGTGTCGACGACGAGATCGACGATCCACGCAGCCCAGGCCGCGCCGAAGCCGGGAAAGCGGCTATGCACGTAGCGCGCATACGCGACGCCTCTTCCCCGCACCAAACGCCCCCGCTTCTCGATACGATCAGTCCGCGCCTGCCAGCCCGCGCGCTCAGCGACGGCGCGCAGCAAGTCGATCGCGCGATCGTCTTTAAGATGCCGGATGCGGAATTCGAGCGGGTCCGTGCCGGTGATGGCCGCGCATTCATCGGCGAAGGAATCATGCGCAAACGAGTTCGGCAGCGCCGACACGCCGCGCAGCCACGATGCGCGCACGATCGGCGCAAGATCTTCGCAGACGAAGCGCCGGTTCGGCGACTCATAAGGCGACACGGCGGTGCGATCGCCCATTTCGAACACGCCTGACGTCGCCGGCTGCGCGCCGGTCAGCAGTAAAGCGAGCAAAGGCGCGTCGTTCGATGGATAGCGCGTCGAAAAGTCATAGCCGATGAGATCGCCATCGTTCGTCACTGTGCCTGTGACCTTGATGATCTGGCCGGTGCCTTTTGGTTCCCAGAGATGTTCGTCTTGTCGCGTCAGTTGAACGCGAACCGGTTGCCGCACGGCGCGCGAAAGCAGCAGCGCATCGCCGCAGACGTCGTCGGCGCAATTGCGGCCGTAGCAGCCGGATGCTTCCATGCGCTCGATATCGAAGTCCGCCTCGCTTCGCCCGACGAGCTTCGAAAGATCATGCCGCAACGAAACCGGACTCTGCGTGCCGGACCACACCGTGATGCGTCCGTCGCCCGGTTCGCGATAATCCGCGACCGCGCACGATGGCCCGATGGAACCGTGCATCTGATACGGCCACACGTAAGTTCGGGAAAGCGTCGTGGTGTTGGCCTTGTGACGTGCGCCTTCCACATCGCCTTCCTCGAGCAGAAGCCGGGGCGTCGCGGGCGCATTCGAGATGGCTTGCTCCATGTCGTCCATCCGCGTCAATGGCGGCATCGTGCGCCATTGCAGTTTGAGCTTGCGTGCGGCGCGTGCCGCGAGTTCTTCCCGTTCCGCCACGACACCAACGAAATCGCCGATGACGACGACCGCGCGAAGTCCGGGGATATCGGCAACGGAAGATTCATCGACGGAAATGAGCGACTTGCCGACGAACTCGCCCGAGTCGATGCCGCTATACGGCGGCCGGACCACGCGGCCATGCAGCATGCCGGGTACGCGCACGTCGTGAACGAAGGTGAGCTGGCCGGTGGCCTTGGCAGGCAAATCGACGCGTGGCGACGAACGGCCGATCAGCCGATATGCAGAGGGGTCCTTCGGCTTGACCTGCGTATCCAGTTCGAAGGTGATTTGCCGGTCTTTTACCAGCTCGCCGAAAGAACAACCGCTTGCGGGATCGTCGCCCTCGATGAACACGCGCCTGTTCAACGTAGTCAGGCGTTCGATCTCCACGCCCATACGTTCCGACGCCATGCGCAACAGCGCAAGCCGCGCCTGCGCCGCCGCGCATCGCAGCGGCACTGCGGAAATCTGAATGGTCGCGCTCGCGATGGTCGGCCCTTGATTCGGCGTCGCGGCCGTCGAGCCGAGAATCATGCGGACGCGCTCGGCGGGAACATCGAATTCTTCCGCGACGATCTGCGCCAGCGATGTGCGAATGCCCGTCCCCAGATCGACATGCCCGTTGAACGCGAGGATGCTGTCATCGTCGAACACGGCGACGAACACTTCGGGAGTGTCCGGCACGAAAGTCGAACTGCTGCCCGGCTGGCCCCGTGCTGGGACCACCGGCTTGACCGGCTGGCGAATGATGGCCAGACGACCGTTGCGGGCAAGCAGATCGGCGCGATTCACGTTGTTCCTCTCCTTCAGCCTTTGACTGGTGCGCGTACGTCACGGTCACGCATCGGCCAATACATTAACGCGCTTCGACTTCAGCCGCCGAAATAGCCGCAAGCGCTTCGGATAGCGGGAGCACGGTCGCGTATTTCTGCCCCATGTCGAAGAGAC
>CAYPWK010000115.1:11161-13660 GCA_964414365.1 uncultured Burkholderia sp. | reverse complement strand
GGGATCAGGAGGTGTACACTGGCACCCCCGCTGGAAACGCTCCCGCGCCGCCCTTGCTATCCGCCCGGGCGCGGCGCCGCGCATATTTATTACGTCTCGCAGGTCAATCATGGACGAACAACTGAAGCAAAGCGCTCTCGCCTATCACCAGAATCCGAAGCCCGGCAAGATTTCCGTTACTCCGACGAAACCGCTCTCAAATCAGCTCGATCTTTCGCTCGCCTATTCGCCCGGCGTCGCGGCCGCATGCGAGGCGATTTACGCCGATCCGCTCGATGCGCAGAAGTACACGTCGCGCAGCAATCTCGTCGGCGTGGTGACGAACGGTACGGCCGTGCTCGGCCTCGGCAACATCGGCCCGCTCGCGGCCAAGCCGGTGATGGAGGGCAAGGGCTGTCTCTTCAAGAAGTTCGCAGGCATCGACGTGTTCGACATCGAGCTCGCCGAATCGGACCCTGACAAGCTCGTCGAAGCCATTGCGATGCTCGAGCCGACGCTCGGCGGCATCAATCTCGAGGACATCAAGGCGCCCGAGTGCTTCTACATCGAGAAGAAGCTGCGCGAGCGCATGAAGATCCCCGTCTTCCACGACGATCAGCACGGCACCGCGATCATCGCGTCGGCGGCGATCCTGAACGGCCTGAAGGTAGTCGGCAAGAAGCTCGAGCAAGTCAAGCTCGTCTGCTCGGGCGCCGGTGCGGCTGCCATCGCCTGCCTCGACCTGCTCGTGAATCTCGGTCTCAAGAAGGACAACATTCTCGTCATCGATTCGAAGGGCGTCATTTACGAAGGCCGCGGCAACCTCGATCCGTCGAAGGCCGGCTATGCCGCGCATACGGACGCGCGCACGCTCGACGACGCCATCGAGTCGGCCGACGTGTTCCTCGGCTGCTCGAGCGCCGGCGTGCTCAAGCCCGAAATGGTCACGAAGATGGCTGCCAAGCCGCTGATTCTCGCGCTCGCGAACCCGGAGCCCGAGATTCGCCCCGAACAGGCGAAGGCGGTACGGCCCGATGCCATCATCGCAACAGGCCGCTCCGACTATCCGAACCAGGTCAACAACGTCCTCTGCTTTCCGTTTATCTTCCGCGGCGCGCTCGACGTCGGTGCGACGACGATCACCGAGGAGATGAAGCTTGCCTGCGTGCGAGCCATCGCCGAGCTGGCCGAGGAGACGGACCAGGGCGACGAAGTCGCGAAAGCCTATGAAGGCCACTCGCTCGAATTCGGCCCCGAGTACCTGATCCCGAAGCCGTTCGATCCGCGCCTCATCATCAAGATCGCGCCCGCCGTGGCGCAGGCGGCCATGGATTCGGGCGTGGCCACGCGGCCGATCCAGGATATGGACGCGTATCGCGAGCAGCTCGGCGCCACCGTCTATCGCACGGGCATGGTGATGCGCCCCGTCTTCGCGGCGGCGAGGGAGCAGGCCGCGCGTATTGTGTTCGCCGAGGGCGAGGACGAGCGTGTGCTGCGCGCCGCCCAGTTCGTGCTGACCGAGAAGATCGCGAAGCCGATCATCGTCGGGCGGCCGGCCGTCGTCGACATGCGTCTGAAAAAGATCGGCTCGCGGCTCAAGGCCGGCGTCGACTTCGACATTGTCAATCCTGAAGACGATCCGCGCTATCAGCAATGCTGGCAGGCCTATCACGAGCTCGGTGCGCGCGACGGCGTCACGCCTGAAATCGCGAAGGCCGCGCTGCGCAAGTTCAACACGTTGATCGGCGCGATCCTCGTGCGGCTCGGCGATGCCGACGGCATGATCTGCGGACTCATCGATACCTACGATAGCCATCTGAAGTACATCGACCAGGTGCTCGGCCGTTCATCGAACGCGGAACACTATGCGGCGATGAACTTGCTGATGTTGCCCGGCCGCAACCTCTTCATTTGCGATACCTACGTGAACGAAGTGCCGAGCGCGGAGCAGCTTGCCGACATGGCGATCCTCGCCGCCTCGGAGATCGAGCGGTTCGGAATCGTGCCGAAAATCGCTTTGCTGTCGAGCTCGAACTTCGGCAGCTCGCGCACCGCATCGTCGCAGCGCATGGCCGAGGCCCGAAGGCTCATCGCCGAACGCGCACCGCAGCTCGAGGTCGATGGCGAAATGCATGGTGATGCCGCGCTTTCCGAGGTCATCCGCAAGCAGTCGTTCCCGGGCACGACGCTGACGGGCGAGGCCAATCTACTGTTGATGCCGAACGTCGAGGCGGCAAACATCGCCTACAACCTGCTGAAAGTGGTGGGCGGGGAAGGGGTGACGGTCGGGCCGTTCCTGCTCGGCGCGGCGAAGCCTGTTCATATCCTCACGCCGGCGGCGACGGTACGGCGGATCATCAATATGACGGCCGTCGCGTCGGCCAACGTTCGCGCCCGATAAGCCGGTTTGTTGCCTGCCGCAGCGAGATAGAAAGCCGACGCGGAAGGTAAAAAGGCAAAACGGAAGACGGCAAAACGAAAGGCGGCTGTCCTTAGGGGCAGCCGCCTTTTTTCAGGGCC
>CAYPWK010000115.1:0-11061 GCA_964414365.1 uncultured Burkholderia sp. | reverse complement strand
GCGTGCCGCGACGCTCCGCCCGGCGCGCGCCACCGGCCGAGCAACTCGCTCCACTTCGTGCGCACGGCGCGGAGGTTATTCTCCTTCACGTGCCCAAAGCCGCGAATGCCGTCGGGCAGATTCGCAAGCTCGATGGCGAGCGGGAGCCTATCGGCCGTCAGCCCGCCGATCAGCTCGCGCACGAGCGCTTCGTACTCGCCGATCAGCGCGCGCTCGGTGCGACGCTCCTCTGTCTTGCCGAACAAATCGAGCGCCGTGCCGCGCAGGAACTTCAGTTTCGCGATCAGTCCGAATGCCGACAGCATCCACGGCCCGTATGGCTTCTTGATCAGGTGGCCGTTCGCGTCCTTCTTCGCGAAGAGAGGCGGCGCGAGATGGAAGTTGAGCTTCCAATCGCCCTCGAACTGGCTTTGCAGCCGAGCGAGGAAGGCCGGGTCAGTCTGCAGGCGGGCGACTTCATACTCGTCCTTATAGGCCATCAGCTTGTGCAGATTGCGCGCGACGGCCTCTGTCAGCGGCTCTTGCGTGGCGTCGCCATCGAGTGCGCGCTCCGCCTTGCGCACTTCGTCGACGAGCGCCCGGTACCGCTTCGCGTAGGCCTCGTTCTGATAGGCCGTGAGGTAGGCGACGCGCTTCTCGATCAGTGCATCGACGGCCTTCTTCGTATGCAGCGCGATGACGGTTGCGCTGGCGGCATCGCCGCGTCCGCTCTCGAGCATGGCCGCCCGTTGCACGCTGGCGAGATCGTAGGCGGCACGCCGGCCCCATTCGAACGCGGCGATGTTCTTTTCGACCTGCACGCCGTTCAGCTCGATGGCCCTGGCGAGCGAGCGATGCGTGAGCGGCAGCCAACCGCGCTGCCACGCATAGCCGAGCACGAACGGGTTCGTATAAATCGCGTCGCCGAGCAGCGCAACCGCGAAACGATTCGCATCGACGAGATCGACCTGATCGCCGGCCGCCGAGCGTACGTCGCTCTCGGTGCTCGAGCCCGGGAACGACCAGTCGGGGTTCTTGATGAATTCGGCCGTCGGCGTTTTGGCGCTATTGACGACAACGCGCGTGTGACCATGCTTCATCCGCGACGTGCACTCATCGCTTGCCGTGACGATCGCATCGCAGCCGATCACGAGATCGGCTTCGCCCATCGCGATACGCGTTGCATGGATGTCGCCGGGCTCTTTTCCAATCTGCACATGGCTCATGACCGCGCCGCCCTTTTGCGCAAGACCCGTCACGTCGAGCACCGTCACGCCTTTGCCCTCAAGGTGGGCCGCCATGCCGAGCAGCGCGCCGATCGTCACGACGCCCGTGCCGCCCACGCCCGTGACGAGCACGCCGTAGGGCCGACCGATTTCGGGTAGTGTCGGCTCCGCGACAGGCGGTAGATCGGCCGCGGCGCCGGCGGGCTTAGGCTTGCGCATCTGGCCGCCTTCGACGGTGACGAAGCTCGGGCAAAAGCCTTTGAGGCAGGAGAAGTCCTTGTTGCAGCTCGACTGGTTGATCTGGCGCTTGGTGCCGTACTCCGTTTCGAGCGGCTCGACGGACAAGCAATTCGACTGCACCGAGCAATCGCCGCAGCCTTCGCAGACCGCTTCGTTGATGACGACGCGGCGCGCCGGGTCGGGGTACTCGCCCTTCTTGCGACGGCGCCGTTTCTCGGTCGCGCAGGTCTGGTCGTAGATGAGAATCGTCGTGCCCGGGATCTCGCGCAGTTCGCGCTGTACGGCATCGAGCTCGTCCCGGTGGTGGATCGTCACGCCCGACGCGAGCAGGGTCGTGCCGTGATACTTGCGCGGCTCGTCGGTGACGACGACGATTTTTGCGGCGCCTTCGGCTGCCAGCTGATGCGTGATTTGCGGCACCGTCAGCACGCCGTCGACGGGTTGCCCGCCCGTCATCGCGACCGCATCGTTGTAGAGAATCTTGTAGGTGATGTTGACCTTCGCCGCGATGGCCGCGCGAATGGCGAGCAGCCCCGAATGAAAGTAGGTACCGTCGCCGAGGTTCGCGAAGATGTGCTTTTCGTTGGTGAACGGCGCCTGGCCCGTCCACGGCACGCCTTCGCCGCCCATCTGGCTGAACGTGCTCGTCTCGCGGTCCATCCAGAGCGACATGTAGTGGCACCCGATGCCGGCCATCGCGCGCGAGCCTTCGGGCACGTTCGTCGACGTGTTGTGCGGACAGCCCGAGCAGAACCACGGCTTACGCTCGGCAGTCACACGCGGCTTGGCAAGCGCCCTCTCCTTCGCCTCGATCACGGCGATGCGCGCTTCGATGCGCGCACGCACGTCCGAGGGCAGCTCGAACTTCTCGAGCCGCGTCGCGATCGCCTTCGCGATCAGCGCCGGCGAAAGCTCGTAGTGGGCGGGCAATAGCCAGTTGCCCATCGGCACCGACCATTCGCCGCCCGCGCCGTCCTTCTCATCGAATTTGCCGAAGACGCGCGGCCGCTGTCCGTCGGGCCAGTTGTAGAGCTCTTCCTTGATCGCATATTCGAGGATCTGGCGCTTCTCCTCGACCACCAAGATTTCCTGCAATCCGCGCGCGAAAGACTGTGCGCCTTGCGCCTCGAGCGGCCAAACGCAGCCCACTTTGTAGAGCCGAATGCCGATACGCGAGCAAGTTTCATCGTCGAGACCGAGGTCGACGAGCGCCTGCCGCACGTCCAGATAGGCTTTGCCGCCGGTGATGATGCCGAAGCGGGCGACGGGCGAATCGATCTCGATGCGATCGAGCTTGTTGGCGCGCACATAGGCGAGCCCCGCGTACCACTTGTAGTCGAGCAGCCGCGCCTCTTGCACGAGGGGCGGGTCGGGCCAGCGAATGTTGAGGCCGCCCGCGGGCATCTCGAAGTCGGTCGGAATGATGATTTGCGTGCGATGCGGATCGATGTCGACCGATGCCGACGATTCGACGACATCGGTCACGCATTTCATTGCGACCCAGAGACCCGAATATCGGCTCATCGCCCAGCCGTGCAGGCCGAAGTCGAGGTATTCCTGAACGTTCGATGGAAACAGCACCGGCAGGCCGCAGGCCTTGAAAATATGTTCCGATTGGTGCGCGAGCGTCGAGGATTTGCAAGCGTGGTCGTCGCCGGCCAGCACAAGCACGCCTCCGTGCTTCGACGAGCCGGCGGAATTGCCGTGCTTGAGCACATCGCCCGAGCGGTCGACGCCGGGGCCCTTGCCGTACCACATCGAGAAGACGCCGTCGTACTTGGCGCCGGGGTAGAGATTGACCTGCTGCGTGCCCCATACGGCGGTCGCGGCCAGGTCTTCGTTGATACCCGGTTGGAATACGATCTGGTGGCTCGCCAAGTGCTTTTTGGCTTTCCAGAGCGCCAGATCGAGACCGCCCAACGGGGAGCCGCGATATCCGGAAACGAATCCCGCAGTGTTGAGCCCAGCCGCCTGATCGCGTGCCTGCTGCAACATCGGCAGCCTCACGAGCGCCTGGATGCCGCTCATGTAGGCACGGCCTTTTTCGAGCGTGTATTTGTCGTCGAGCGTGACGGAAGCCAAAGCGGCTTCCAGCGAGGCTCTCTGGCCTGCGTCTAGCGGGGCATTCATTTTATGGAACTCCTCCAACCCGGTTTGGGATCACCAAAACATCGCGAGCGTCGGCATCTTGTGGATGCTTTCGCGGACCCGCCATAGTGACGGGTTTTTCGAGATGGTAGCACTGGGAAAAACCCGCCGCTTTTAGCCAAAATTCGCCGCGTGTGCGATCGGCTGGGTGCGGCATTCGGCCTTTTGTCCTTTTGTATTTCTTTGCGTTATCCGCCCCGATGTGAGCGCCGGTACACCGGCTTCCCGCTCGTATCTGTATGTAACGTTAGGTAACGTCTTGTTGGGCTCGGGGAACCGGCGGGGGACCGACGGTCTAACCCCGTTCTCGCGCGCAGGCTGTCCCTTTGCGCGAGTGCCGTGAATCACGCATCGGGGCCGTAGCCGATGCGACAGATAAAGGAGTCCAGATGGATACACGCCATATGCAATCCTTCCTCATGATTTCCGCTGCCTTCTTCGCGATGAGCATGCCCGTGCGCGCGACGAGCGCTGCCACGCCGGCAAGGGTGGTGGCGGCGGTCTCGCACACGGCGCGCATAGCGTCTGCCGGTATCGGCGGCGAGCTCGAGGCTGCGAGGCCCTGACCGTCGCATGACCTTGCGGAGCCGGCGGGCCGCAATCAAGGCTTGTCTTGCACGACACCTCGACGAATCTGATCGAGCTCGATCGATTCGAAGAGCGCCTTGAAGTTGCCTTCGCCGAAGCCCTGATTGCCTTTGCGCTGGATGATCTCGAGGAAGATCGGTCCGATCTGATTTTCAGTGAAGATCTGCAGCAGCAAGTCTTCCTTGGCGCCGTCGATGAGGATCTTGCGCTTCTTCAGCTCGGCGAGCGGCTCTCCGTGCCCGGGTATGCGGCGATCGACGAGCTCATAGTAGGTATCCGTCGTATCGAGCAGCTTGATGCCCGTTGCACGGAGCCCGTCGACGGTGCGGTAAATGTCGTTCGTGCCGAGCGCGATATGCTGAATCCCTTCGCCGTGATAGGCGTCGAGGTATTCCTGAATCTGGCCGGCCGTGTCCGAACCCTCTTCGTTGATCGGGATGCGGATCTTGCCGCAGGGCGAAGTCATCGCCTTCGACTTCACGCCCGTGACCTTCCCTTCGATATCGAAATAGCGGATCTCGCGGAAGTTGAAGAGCCGCTCGTAGAACGAGGCCCATTCTTGCATGCGCCCGCGATGCACGTTGTGCGTCAGATGATCGATGTAGGTGAGGCCGTGCCCGACCGGATCGATGTCCGCGCCTTCGATCGGCTCGAAGTCCACGTCGTAGATATCGATATCGCCGACGGTGCCGGGTGTCGCGCCGTTCTTGCCGCGCCAGCGATCGACGAAATAGATCAGCGAATCGCCAATGCCCTTGATGGCCGGAATGTTGAGCTCCATCGGGCCCGTCTTATTGTCGAACCCCCAGGCCCCGAGTTCGAGCGCGTGTCGGTAGGCTTTGCCCGCGTCCTGGACGCGGAACGCGATAGCGCAGATCGAAGGGCCGTGCAGGCGCGCGAAGCGCTGAGCGAACGAATCGGGCTCGGCGTTGACGATAAAGTTGATGCCGCCTTGCCGGTATAGCGTCACGTCCTTATGACGATGGCGCGCCACGGCCGTGAAGCCCATTCTTTCGAAGAGTTTGCCGAGCGCCTTCGGATCGGGCGCCGTGTATTCGATGAATTCGAACCCGTCCGTGCCGACGGGGTTGTCCCATGTCTGAACTTGCATGCGCGTCTCCTTCCTATCCTGAACCGGCTCGCCGAGCGCAGGGTGCTGGCGTCGGCCTCAATGAAAGCAAGTGTATAGCGCCGGTTGCGGCAAAAAGTTGCGAAGTAAGGTGTCCATCAATACGATGACGCAATTCGCTGCCAATCGCGGCGCGTTCGGAAAGGAAAAATGGCCGAGATCGAATTGGACGCCGTCGATCGGCGCATTCTGGCGATTCTTCAGGAGAACGGGCGCTTGTCGAATCAGGATATCGCCGAGCGCGTGAATTTATCGCCGAGCCCGTGCCTGCGCCGCATCCGGCGGCTCGAGGAGAGCGGCGTGATCCGTGGCTACGTGGCGCTGCTCGATCCGCAAAAGCTCGGGCTCGGCCTGCTCGCGTTCGTCAACGTGCGGCTAGAGAAGCGCGGCGGCGCGACGGGCCACGCGGGAACGACGCACGCCGAGCTGTTTCGGGCCGCCGTGCAAGCATGGCCCGAGGTGGTCGGTTGCCATGCGATGACGGGCGAAATGGACTATCTGCTGCGTGTCTTCGTAAGGGATATGGCGCACTTCTCGCGGTTCGTGCAGGACCAGCTGTTGCACCATCCGTCGGTTGTCGACGTGAAGTCGAGTTTCGCGCTGGAAAGCTTCAAGGAGACGACGGCGCTACCGATCGGATGATCGGCCCGGCCGTCGGTAGGCGAGGGGCGTTGTCGCCTTATGCGGCTACGTCCGATTCCGATTCGGACGGCATCATCGCCTCGATGATGCGCGTCGTGCGTTGCACTTCGCGCTTGATGGCATAGTCGAACACCGCGGCCTGCTCTTGCAGCATCTCCGCGATGATGCTTGCCTGATCGGCCGGCGGCAGGGTCAGATAGGCGTCGGCGCTGCCGTAGGCATACTCGATCCGCATGCCGGCTTTCTTCGCGATGTGCATCATCGTCGTATTGCGCGACAGGCAGTACATATAGAGCGTCGAGACATGCGTGTTGCGGCACCGGATCGTCGCTCGCTCGAAGAGCTGCGTACCGATACCCTTGCCGCGCGAGCCTTCGAGCACGGAGATGCCAAGTTCCGCCGTGCGCTCGTCGCCGTCGGCGGGCAGATAGGCCAGATGGCCGACACCAATGAGCGCGAGCTGCTCGTCGAACACGCCGAATACAGTGTCCCGCGTGAAATCGATCGTAAGCACGTAGTTCTCGATCACTTGATCGGGCACGGCTTGGCCGAAGCGCAGCAGGCGGTCGTCCGCGCCGAGCGCGAGGAAGTGGGCAAGCAGCGTTTCGCGGTCCTTTGAGGTCAGTTCACGGATGAGTGCCGGCTCGCGACCGTTCGCGTGCGGGCGCCGATCGTTCGTGGCGATCGAGGCGGTGGCCCGGGTTCGGTGCTGTGTCATGGCGGTTCTCCTATTCGTGCTGCGTCACGTGTTGCAACGCAATGCGAATTCTAGCTCAAACGAATGTTTGAGACTAGGGAAAACCCGTATTCTTGCCGAGTTGGATGCTCGGTCGAGCTGATGTCGTTTGCGCAAATATTTGATTTTGAACAAAAATCGCTGAGATGTTGTATTTGCGCCATGCATCACCCTGTCGCGCGTCGACGGGGCGAACGGTGTTGCGTTGCAACGCCTACCCGGGACCCGCTGCAATCAGCCGCTCGTTGCAAGTCCGCGCTCGAGCACATCGACGACCTGTCTTGCGAAGTCCTCGTAGCGCAGCCGTCCACCCGGTTTGAGCCAGGTGAAGGTCCAGTTGATCATGCCGAACACCATCATCGTGACGGGCGTCTGGTTGTCTTTCGTCACGCGGTCGGGATAGGCGCGCGCGAGCTGGCGCGCGAAGGCCGCGACGATGTCGCGCTGACGGTCGAGAACGATTTCGCGCTGCCCTTCGACAAGATACTTGACGTCATTGAGCAGCGCCACGTGGCGGCTATGCGACGTTTCATATTCGGCGAGAAAGGCGCGAACGAGCTCGGCAAACGTCTCGCGTTCGGATAACCCGCGTCGCTGGCTGGACCCTTCGACCTCGGCGATGATCAGCATGAGCCGCTTCGTATAGCGGTCGAGCAAATCGAAGAGGATCGCTTCCTTGCTCTCGTAGTAGTGGTAAAGGCGGGCCTTGGAGGTGCCGCTCGCGGCGGCGAGATCGGCCATCGACGTGCTCGGGTAGCTCGTCTGGGCGAATTTGTCCGCGGCGAGCTCGAGAATCTGGTCGCGCTGACTTTCGTGATCGGGTGCTCGGGTGCGGGCCATGACGCTTTCTTTCTGCGCTTTCGTTGTGTGGTGGCGGCGTAGCGACGCGAGCGGCAGGCGGCAGGGTCCAATTGGGCTACCGGCAAAACAAACGCCGCTCGCTGCCCCGGCGTGGGGCGCGCGCGGCGCTAGTTTACGCGAAAGCGGGAGCGCGAACGGCGGCTAAATCCACGCCGCTCGGCCGCGGCTCGCCGTCTCAGCGCTCGTCGTAGCTCACGACGACGCGCTCGCTGACGGGGTGGCACTGACAGGTCAGCACGAACCCGTCGCGAATCTCTTGTTCTTCGAGCGTGTAGTTTTTGTCCATCCGCACTTCGCCCTCGAGCACCTTCGCGCGGCAGGTGCAGCAGACGCCGCCCTTGCAGGCATAGGGCAGCGCGAGCCCGGCGTGCAGGCCGACATCGAGCAGGCTCGCGCCGTCATAGGGCAGGCGCAGCTTGCGGCGCTTGCCGTCGAGGACGATTTCGAGGTCGGCGGCGGGCGTCGTTTCGGTAATCTCGATGGCGGGTGCTCCGGCCTGCGGCAGCGGCGTGCCGAACCGCTCGACGTGAATCTTCTTCTCGTCGACGCCGGCCGCCTTCAGCGCGGCTTCCGCCGCATCCATCATCGGAGCCGGGCCACAAATGAACGCCTCATCGATCTCGCCGGCCGGCACGAGCGAATCGAGAAAGGCGGCGCACTTCCTCTGATCGAGGATGCCGTTGAACAGCTCGACCTCCTGAATGTCATCCGAAAGCACGTGATAGAGGATGAAGCGGTTCATGTACCGGTTTTTCAGATCCTCGAGCTCTTCGGCGAACATGACCGAATGGACGTCGCGATTGCCGTAGATGAGCACAAACGTGCTGCGCGTCTCGATCTCTAGTGTCGTCTTGATGATCGCAAGCACCGGCGTGATGCCGGAGCCGCCCGCGAACGCCACGTATTGCTTGCCGTGCTCGGCGTTCAGGTGGCTGAAGAAGCGGCCGTCGGGCGTCATGACGTCGATCGTGTGGCCGGCCTTCAACGTTTCGAAGGCGAAGTTCGAAAAGCGTCCGCCGCGCACGCGCTTGATGCCGATGCGCAGTTCGCCGTCGCGGTCGTAATCGGTGACGCCGACGCAGATCGAGTAGGAGCGGCGCGTCTCGACACCGTCGACATGCGCTTTCAACGTCACGAACTGTCCTTGCGTGAACCGATATTGCTCGCGCAACTCAGGCGGGACTTCGAATGAGACAGTGACGGCGTCGGCCGTTTCGGGGCGCACGTCGCGGATGCGCAGCGGATGAAATTGCGGAGTCGCCATGGCCAGTTCGTCAATAAGGTTTGAAGTAGTCGAATGGCTCGCGGCAGTCGAGGCAGCGGTAAAGCGCTTTGCATGACGTCGAGCCGAATTGCGCGAGGCGCTCGGTGTGTGATGAGCCGCAGCGCGGGCAGGCGGGCGTTGCACTAGATCCGCTCGACTTGCCCGACTTGCCCGATGCATTCGCACGCGGCGCGAATCGGATCACTTGTTCGGCGGCGGCCGCCGGCTGCGACGCTGGGTCGTTTGCCGCGCATCTGCCGGACGGCGGCGCGATGCCGTAGGCGCGCAACTTTTCTCGGGCGGCTTCAGTAATCCAGTCGGTCGTCCAGGCCGGCGCCAGCACGGTTTCGATGCGATAGGGTCGGAGCTCGGCGCGATCGAGCGCATGGGCGATGTCTTCGGCGATCTGCGCCATCGCGGGGCATCCCGAGTAAGTCGGCGTGATGACGATACCGAGTGTGCCATCGGCGGCTCTGCGTATATCGCGCAAAATCCCAAGTTCGCGGATGGAGACGACGGGAATCTCCGGGTCCGGCACCGACTCGAGCACCGACCAGGCTTGCATGAGCGCGGGATCGGCCGATCGTGCCGAATCCGCGGCGAGGGCTGTGGCAGCTGTGGGCATCATGGTCGAATGATTCGTTGTCCTAATGACGTATCGGCGAATGCCGCCGCGGTCGCCGGCCGGCGTGTGCCGCTCGGTGTTTTCAGCTTCCGTCACCATGTAGCGCCGGGGTGCTGCCGGGCGAGGCTTTGCATTTCAGCCAGCAGATAACCCATGTGTTCGGAATGCTCGCCGAGTTTGCCCGTCGTCACATGGGATACCGGTTCGGGCAGCGCGAGCGTCGCCTCTGTCAGCGCGCTTTCGACTTCGGACGTCCATGCGGGTTCGAAATCGGCTGCGCGTGCGCCGATGCCGGCCGTGGCCACCGCGTCTTCCAGCGCATCGGGCGCAAAGAACTCGCGCGTATAGGGCATCAGCAAATCGAGCGCCGCTTGTGCGCGCCGGTGCGATTCGTCGGTGCCGTCGCCAAAACGCACGAGCCAGTCACGCGCGTGATGCAGGTGATAGCGCGTCTCCTTGACCGACTTGGATGCGATCGCCGCCAACTGGGCGTCTTTGGAGGTTTCGAGCGCGGGCCAAAGCTGCGCCATCAGCGCCGCATAGAGGAAATTGCGAACGATGGTCACCGCGTAATCGCGATCGGTGCGCGTGGTGCCGGAAAACGGACCGAAGTGCGGCAGTTCGACGAGCGTGTAGTTCGCAAACTCCCGTTCTGCACGAAAGTAGGCATAGTCGTCTTCCGTCTTGTTGGCGCCGGTCAGCGTAGCTTCCAGCGTCGCCGCGTGCGAATAGAGCAGCCGTGCCTGACCGATCAGGTCGAGGCTCATGTTGGCAAGCGCGATGTCTTCTTCGAGCGCCGGCCCGTGGCCGCACCATTCGGCGTTGCGCTGGCCGAGAATCAAGGCGTTGTCGGCAAGGCGCAGCACGTAAGCGAGATGTTCGGGCGTCGTCGTCATGGCGTTCACATGTGATTGACTTCGTCGGGCAGCGTATAGAACGTCGGATGGCGGTAGATCTTGTCACCGGCCGGCTCGAACAAGTCCGCTTTGTCATGCGGATCGGAGGCCGTAATGGCGGCTGCGGGTACGACCCAAATGCTCACGCCTTCCTGGCGCCGCGTATAGACGTCGCGCGCCATGCGCAGCGCCATCGATGCGTCGGCTGCATGAAGACTGCCGCAATGCTTGTGATCGAGCCCTTGCTTGCTGCGCACGAACACTTCCCAGATCGGCCATTCCTTATTCATCGAAATCTCCTCGGTACTTCCAACTGCGAACTCATTGCGTTCGACGGTCATGCCGCCAGCTGCTGCGCGCGCTGGCGCTGCTTTTCGCTATAGGCGAGGGCGGCTTCGCGGACCCATGCGCCGTCCTCGTGCGCCTTGACGCGCGTGGCGAGTCGCTCCTTGTTGCAGGGCCCGTCGCCGTTGACCACGCGCCAGAACTCGTCCCAGTCGATTGCGCCATAGTCGTAGTGCCCGCGCGCCTCGTTCCATTTGAGATCGGGGTCGGGCAGCGTCACGCCGAGCACCTTCGCCTGCTCGACGGTCGCGTCGACGAATTTCTGCCGCAGATCGTCGTTCGAAATGCGCTTGATTCCCCACTTCGCGGACTGGTTGCTATGGACGGAGTCCTTGTCGCTCGGGCCGAACATCATGAGGACCGGCCACCACCAGCGATTGAC
>CAYPWK010000114.1:0-13677 GCA_964414365.1 uncultured Burkholderia sp. | reverse complement strand
CACCGCAAATCCGTTTGACCCCGAAGCGCGGACGTCTTGCCATCGTGCCTTACCCGCGCCACCTCGAGGAGACGATCGAGTGGCGAGGCAGGCAGCTGACAATCCGGCCGATTCGCCCGGAAGACGAGCCGGCGCATAGCGCATTTGTCGCGGCGATGTCGCCCGAAGATCTGCGCATGCGCTTTTTCGGCGCGGTGCGCGGTTTCGATCATTCGCAACTCGCCCGGATGACGCAGATCGACTATGACCGCGAGATGGCGCTGATCGCGACCGAACTCGATGCCAGCGGTGCGGTTCAAACGCTTGGCGTTGTGCGCGTTGTCGCCGATCCCGATAACGAGTCCGCCGAGTTTGCCGTCGCGATTCGGTCGGATATGAAGGGAAAGGGGCTCGGGAGACTGCTGATGGTCCGGATTATCGAATACGCGCGTGCGCGCGGCACGCGCGTAATTACCGGGGATATTTTGCGCGAAAACGCGCCAATGCTCGCGCTCGCTAGAGCAAGCGGCTTTGATATGCATGCCTCGGAAGATCCAGCCGTCATTTCCGTTCGGCTAGAGCTTCACCCGACGCCGCCGCGAAGCATTTAACGATCCTTCACAATCAGACGGGGAGCTTCGGCTTCGTATGGCGAGGCGCTCGCAGCGCGAATCGCCATCTGCCGCACGATCTCTGTCGTCACGCCGATCGCATGCTTTATGAGGCCAAGCGCGCGGGCCGCGATACGGTGAGGCTCGCGGTGCTGTGAGTGCCGCGCTGAACGCACCCGCGCCGATCTGAATTGTGCTTAGGCGGCGAGCTTTGCGGCCGCTTCCTCGACTTGTGTGCGAGAGATCGACAGTTCGTCGAGCCATGCGTCGGCATAGACGCCGCCCGTTTCGCGTTCGAGGCGCGCGATCGTTGCCGCATTGCGTGCCGTGTCCTTCGGTGTCGCGAGGAAACGCTTGATCGATTCGCCGGCTTTGAACGCATCGAAGAGCGGCACGCGAATCTCGTCGGGCAACGCGCGGGTCCATTGATAGGGCTTGCCGTTGAACGTCAGCGTCGGCGGCAATACGCGCTCCTTCTTGGAAGAAGTAGCGATTAGCCCGTAGGTCCGCGCCGCTTCACCGATCTGCTCGGGCGAAAAGAGTTCTTCCGGCGTGATTTCGAATTGCCCGATGTAGGCTTCGATGGCCTTCATCGCGGCAGCGCGGTCGTCGCGCTTTTGTTGAGCGCGCTCGACGATGAGCCGCAGTTCGTCGGCCTCTTCGCTAGTGATCGTGAAGCTCGCCTGCTTCTGCTGAAGTTCGGTGAAGCGCTGGAATTCGGAGTCGTTCAGGAGTTTTGCCATGGATCGGATCGCGGATCGACATGCGCGGGCGTGAAGAGGCCGGCGCGAATTTTCGAAGGGCCGCCATTCTAGCGTCAGACGGCCGTGCAATCCAGAGGCGTTCCTGCTGCCAGTGAGCGAACGAAATCGACGGTCGCCGATAGTACAACTTGAGGGCACTCCCTGTGCGGCGTATGCCCGCACCCGGGCAGCAGCGCTTCTTTCGCCGGCCCGGCGCTTTTTCGCGCGATCGAATGCACTTGGCGCGCCGTGCCGTACTGATCGTCCTCGCCTTGTATGACGAGAAGCGGCACCTCGATGCGCGGTAACAGCGCTTCGATATTCCATGATGCGAACCGCGGATCGAGCCATGTCTCGGACCACCCGCGAAAGACATCTTCCGTCTTCGCGCCGTGATAGCGCGCGAGGCCAGCCAGCTTGCCGTCCTGGTATGCGGCAACGGCTTCGCGAATGCCTGCGAGCGTTATCTCTTCGACGAAGGCATGGGCTGCCTCGGTCACGATGCCGCGCAGTTGGCGAGGACGCGTGGCGCCATAAATCAACGCGATGCTGCCGCCATCGGAATGACCGAACACGATGTGCGGTGCATTGGCCGGCAGCAGGCCCTCGATCACCTGTGGCAGGTCGCGTAGCGCGGCCGTGTGCAGGTAGTCGATGGGCCGCGGAGGCGGCAGCGCCGATGAAAGGCCGTAGCCGAGGCGATCATAGACCAACCCCGGGCAGCCGATCGACTCGCATAAGCGCCGTGGGAAGTCGCCCCACAACGCCGTGCAACCGAGCCCTTCATGCAGAAAGATCAGGTGTGGCAGCGCCGGATCGCCGTCGATTTTCAGATAGGCGATCGTTCCGCCGGATATCTCGAGTTCGTCCATCGATCGGCAATGTGCAGTCTATGTGTTGGTCCGGTGGCTTGGCTCTGCGCTCGGCTTGTTCAGTGACCCATCCGTTCACGCGTCGGGGGCGCCGTGGCAAACGGCTTCGATGTTATGGCCGTCGGGATCGAGCACGAATGCGCCGTAGTAGTCCGCATGGTACTGCGGGCGCAACCCAGGGCCGCCGTTGTCCGTCCCGCCCGCGGCGATTGCGGCGGCATAGAAAGCCTCGACGTGCTCGCGATCTTTGGCACGAAACGCGATATGGACCGGCGGATCGTTGGGCGTGCCTTTACTGATCCAGAAGTCGGCCACCCCGTCCGCCCCGTAGCCGGCTACATCGGTGTGGCCCGTCACCGATGCCGGGAACTCTTTCAGCAACTGGTAACCGATCGGCGCTAGCGCTTTCGTATAAAAACGCTTGCTCACTTCGAAATCGCTGACGAATACACCTGTATGGTCGATCATCTTCGTCTCCTGAAAGTCGATTCACCGAGTTGCAAAAGCCGACAACCAACCTGGCACGAATGCCAAAGCCATGGCACTAGCGATCCTTGCCGTCATCCTCCGGTGCCCTCTGCGCTGTGGCCGGCGTCGCCATGGCGCCAGCGTGATCGTTATTACCGCCCGAGCCGTCGCCGACACGATTGATCGTTCCCTGCGCGAGCGCCACGAGCGTCTCTTTGTCGCCATCGAGCACATAGATGCGGCATTGGCACGTCGCGTGGCCGCGCCCCGCGTAGACAAGTTCAGCGCGTGCGAGCAGCGCGCCGCGCACGGCGGGGCGCAGATAATTGATCTTGTATTCGCCGGTCACGACACGCGGGCCGAGCGCGATTGCGCCGGCGAACGTCAGGGCGTTATCGGCCAGATAGCTGATGACGCCGCCGTGGACGAAGCCGTGCTGTTGCCGCAACTCATCGCGGATGGGCAGGCGCAGCGTCAGCTCCCGGTCGCCGATCTGCACGAGCTCGGTGCCGAGCAGCATGCTGAACGGTTGCGCATGCAGCGCGCCACGTGCCAGATCGAAGAAATCGGTCATGGGAGACCCCTCGGGGCACGGCCCCGTGTGCATTCGTTCCACTCTAGGGACGGTTCATGACGCGCGTCAAGGCTTCAATCCTTCATTGCGCCCGCCGATCAGCCGTTTTTGCTGTTTCGGCCCCCGGCCACGCGCTGGATAGCCGCGGGTGCTCGCGAGCGAGTGGGCGCCGGGATCAGGCAGGCAGTGAGGCGTAAGCCGTGGCGAGATGATAGGGCGTCGTCGACGGCATGTCCGCGCGTGCGATGTCGCCGCCCGCCGTCTTCGACTCGTACCAGCCGAGCGGATGCAGAAAGCGCGTGCGGAAGCGCTCGATCTGCGATGGGAGGGCGATTAGATCGGCCGGCCTGCCGCGCGTCGCCAGCGCGCGCAGATATTCCGTCTGCGCCCAGATGCGCTGAGTCGGTTCCTGAATGGAACCATCCTCGTTGAGTGCCGCGCAAACGCCCCCGGTTGCCGTGTCGACGCCGTGGCGCTGCGCAAAGTCGAACGCGCGCTCGAGCGAGGCGGCCAGCCCCGATGCCGCAACCGCGCGACCGGCCCGCTCGACGAGGTAGAACCATTCGAACTGATGACCGGGTTCTATTCGATTGCCGGCCTCGCCGATCGGCAGTTCCGCGATCGCGCCCGTCGACGTGTGAACGAACGTGCGGGAGACGGCCTCGGCAAGCTCGGCGAGCGCTCGCTCGAAGGCAGCGTCGCCCGTCGCTTCATGCGCGGCCAGATAGGCTTCGGTCAAGTGCATTAACGGGTTTTGCAGCGGGCCGCTCTGAACGGACGAAAAGCGCTCGTCGAGCGCCGAGTGAAGCAGGCCGCCCGTCGCGGCGAAGCGCTCGTCGATCAGCGCCGCCGTCTCGTCGAGCGCCTTTCGTGCATCGCTATCGCCGAACGTCGCCAGATAGTGTGCGCAGGCGAAAACGACGAAGGCATGCGTGTAGAGATCCTTCGTCGTGTCGAGCGGCGCGCCCGTGGCATCGACGCTGTAGAACCAGCCACCGTGGCGTTCGTCGCGGAAGTACCGGCGCAGTGAAGCAAAGAGCGTCCCGGCGTGGGCCGCGTCGCCGGCGAGCGAAAAGACGAACAGCTGCCGCGCGCACGCCATTGCCCGGTAACGCCCGACGGGCAGCGGCGTCTGGTCGTCGGCTTGCACTGCCTCGAAGGGCAATTGCATCGACGCGTTGAAGCCTTGGCCGCGCCAGAGCGGCAGGACGATTTGCGCAAAATGTGAGCGGAGGGCGGCGGTTTGCGCCGCGACCGCTGCGTCGGCCGAAATTGACATAGAGCGGGAAGCCAGTTCGAAGAACGATTGCGCTCGGCAATGCGTGCGAGAAGCGAAGGATAAATCAAATCGGTTTTCCCACGGATTGGCCCGTCTCGCGGCCGAGCGATCGTGAGACAATGCCGACGCCGTTTAAACGGCGATCGAATGAGCAAAAGGTATTGAACCAGGCGGCGCGCGCCGCGACCGTACTCTCACGCTATGGCAGATTCCGCAGTATCTCCCAAGTCGGGCGCGCAACGCCCCGCTACGACGAAAAGGCGTGCACGCGCCGCATCCTCCGAAGTCGACGATCGGCCAGCCCGCTCGACGCTCTCCGTCGAGGAGGCGGCACGAGCTGTGCGCCCGACCGCAAACGAGACCGGTGCGGCCGAAGAGCAGTCCGTCGGTCTTTTTGCTGCTGAGGACGCGCCTGCCGCGGCGCATTCGATGAACTTCGACCCGCGCCAGGGCACGCTCGAGGGCTTCGAGTTGCCTGCAGAGGCGCTCGCGTCGCTGCGCGAGCCCGAGGAAGCGCCGCTCGAGTCTCCGCCGGCCTCGCCGGAGCCATCGGAGGTGGCGCAGGACGATCCGGCGCGGTTGCGACCGGCCGATATTCGAAAGGGAGTGGCAATGGCGGCCGATGAAGCCGCCGGGAACACGCCGAGTGCACTCAACGCCGCGCCAGCGCGCAGACAGGCGGCCGCGTCGCGGAAGTCCGCGCAGCCTACCGTGGACGCCGGCAGTGCGGCTGCCGATGTTGCCGATGCCGCTTTGCAGCGCTCGCACGATGCGCTGGCGCAAAGCCTGGCGACCCTCCAAGCGGCGCTCGTGGACGAGCGCCGCGCGGCCCATGAGCGCCGGCGCCGGACGACACGGCTCGTCGTTGCTGCCATGGCCGTCTCACTGCTCGTTCTCGTCCTCGGCGTCGTGCAAACGGTCGTTGCGCTTCGAACCGCCGATGCGAGCACCGCGGCCGAGCAGAAGACAGAGGCTCTTTTGCGCGCGCAGCAAACGGAGCTCGCGGCGTTTATCGACGCGGCTTCGTCCGCCTCGGCCGATATTCGCGACGCGGCCGACACGCTCGACGCGAAACTCGCCGCGCAGCCGGGCCGCCCCCCTGCCGCTGCGATACCCGCCGCCAAGCACACGCCGCGACCGGTGCATCCGCGCAAGGCCGCCGAAAGGGCGCGCGCCTCGAACGCGTACTGAGCCAGCCGCGCGCTCAGCGCTTTTTCCAACGCTTCAGCAATAGCGCGTTCGTGACGACGCTCACACTCGAAAACGCCATCGCCGCGCCGGCAAGCATCGGGTTCAGCATGCCCAGCGCGGCGAGCGGAATGCCGACGAGGTTGTAGACGAACGCCCAAAAGAGGTTCTGCTGAATCTTGCGATAGGTGCGCCGCGAGATATCGATGGCATCGGCAACGAGCGTCGGGTCGCCACGCATGAGCGTGATGCCGGCCGCATGCATGGCGATATCGGTACCGCTTGCGAGCGCAATGCCGATGTCGGCGGCGGCGAGCGCCGGTGCATCGTTGATGCCGTCTCCGGCCATTGCGACGATGCCCCCGCTCGCGGCCTTCAGCTCGCGGACGACGCGCGCCTTGTCCTCGGGCAGCACCTGCGCATGAAACGACTCGATCCCGAGCGCGGCCGCCACCGAGGCTGCGGCGCCGCGATTGTCGCCCGTGACGAGGACGCTCGTGACGCCGCGCGCCTTGAGCCGCTCGACTGCCTCGCGCGCCTCGGGTTTGATCTCGTCGCCGAATGCGATCAACGCGATGGCCACGGCCGGGGTCTCGCGCGTGGCCGCCCGCATGAGCCACGACACCGTGTTGCCTGCTACTTCCAGCTCGTGCGCGCGAGCCTCGGCGGGCGAGGAAAGCGCGATGCCGAGCTCGGCAAGCCAACGCCCGTTGCCGAGCATCAGCGTTTGCCCGTCGATTTGGGCCTGCACGCCGCGTCCCGCGACCGCCTGCGCCAGCGCGGCGGCGGGCCGGGCGCCGTGCCCGTTCGGCTGAGACGCGGCCTGTCCGTACTCCGCGTCGAATGCGGCGACGAGCGCACGGGCGAGCGGATGATCGCTGCCGCGCTCCAGGGCGGCAGCAAGCCCAAACGCCGCTTCGCGATCCAGCTCGGGACCTTCACCGCTCGCCGGCACGGTTTCGAACGCGACCACTCGAGGCTTGCCGACCGTGAGCGTGCCCGTTTTGTCGAACGCGACGACGGACACGCGTTGGGCGAGCTCGAGTGCCTCCGCGTCCTTGATCAGCACGCCGTGTCGCGCCGCGACGCCGGTGCCGGCCATGATGGCGGCCGGCGTGGCGAGCCCGAGCGCGCAGGGGCAGGCGATCACGAGCACCGAGACGGCATCGAGGATCGCCGTTTCCGCCGATGCACCCGCGAGCAGCCAACCCGCGAGCGTGACGAAGGCGAGCAGCAGGATCGCCGGCACGAAGACCGCGCTTACGCGGTCGACGAGCCGTTGAATGGGCGCCTTTTTCGCCTGCGCGGACTCGACGAGGCGGATGATCCGTGCAAGCGTCGTCTCGGCGCCGGTTGCGCGCGTCGTGACTTCGATCACGCCTTCGCCGTTGATCGACCCCGCCGTGACCGGCTCGCCGGGTCCTTTTGCGACGGGCAGGCTTTCACCCGTAATGAGCGCCTCGTCGATATGCGTGCGGCCGTCGCGCACGATGCCGTCGACGGGCACACGCTCGCCGGGCCGTACCACGACCACCATGCCGACACGGACCTGCGCGAGCGGCAGCTCGCGCTCGCCATTGTCGCCGAGCCGGACGCGCGCGCGATCGGGGCGCAAGGCGTTGAGCGCGCGGATGGCGTTGGTCGTTTCGCGCTTTGCCCGCGCCTCGAGCCACTTGCCGAGCCGCACGAGCGCGATGACCACCGCCGACGCCTCGAAGTACAGATGCATGGCGTCGCCGGGATGGGCGAGCATTTGCCAGACGCTGAGGCCGTACGCGGCCGAGGTGCCGAGTGCGACGAGGAGGTCCATATTGCCGGTTCGTGCCCGCAGCGCGCGGTAGGCGCCGCCGTAGAACCTCGCGCCGCATGCGAACTGGACGACGCTTGCGAACGCCAACTGCAGCCAGGCGGGCAGCATCAAATGCCGGCCTACGGCCTCGGCGAGCATCGGCAGCATCAGCGGCAGCGCGAATGCAGCAGCAACGGCAACCGCGGCGAGCTCGCGGCGCGCGAGTCGGCGGCGCTCGTCGGCTGCGCTGGCGATGTCAGCCGCGTCTTTCGGCGCGGCTGCGGGCACCACAGGCCGCGCTTCGTAGCCGGCGTCGACGACGGCTTTCACGAGGGCGTCAAGCGTCGCGGAATCCGCGTCGGCGGACATACCGACGGTGGCGCGCTCGGTCGCGAGGTTGACCGATACGCTGTGCACGCCAGGCACGCGCGCCAACGACTTTTCGACGCGCATGGCGCACGAGGCGCAGGTCATGCCGCCGATGTCGAGTTCGGTTGCCGTCGAGGAAGAGACGTCGGGAGGAGAGGCCAAATCGGTCATGGTTGACGACCCAATAACGAATGCGAACACGCGCCGCGATAACCCGTAGCGTCATCCTTCCAATGATGGGAATGTCAAGTGCCGCAATCGTTGTCGCATACTCCTTGCCTACCGGCTGAGGATACGATAAAACGCTTTCGCGATCTGACGATTCGACGTCTATGCCGTGCGCGACGTCGTGGCCGGACGGTGCCGTGCCGCGGAAGTGCTTCGCGGCTCGAGAGCGGCGCCTCCTAGACTCTGATATCAACCACAATGACAACAACACACGCTATTGCGCGGAAGACGATTCCGCACGCCCGGGTTGGCGCATGGCTGGCTTGCTTTGCCGTTTTGGCTCTGGCGGGCTGCGCTGCCCGGCCGCCTGCCCCGTCCGCATCGACGAATCACGGCTGGACGAAAGATGAGGTATCAGACTCGTACGTATTCGGCTATCCGCTCGTCGTCATGACGAGCGCGCGCGCCGCGGCGAGCGCGCGGGGCGGCCCCGGCGTCAACAAGCTGCATTCCTCCACGACACTGCCGACTGCCGACGATCCGGGCCTGCCGCCTCGCCCCGATGTCGATATGCTCGCGTCATCCGCGTGGCTCGATCTGAGCGCCGAGCCCGTGCTGCTTACGTTGCCCGCCGCACATGGCCGATACCTCGACGCGCGCGTGCTGGATCTATGGACGAATGTCGTCTGGTCGACGGGCTCGCTCGAGAACGCGCGTGGGGCGATCGCGAAGCCGCGCACAATCGCGTTCGTCGCGCCCGGCTGGCATGGCGGGCTGCCGGAGGGCGTCGAGCGTGTCGAAGCGCCGGGCAAGAGCCTCTGGCTCTCCGTGCGCATCGCCGCGACAGAATCGCGCGAGCTTGCCGCGGCACGCCGATTGCAAGCGGAAGTGCGCCTGACGCCGCTGTCGGCGTTCGATCCCGAGGACAACGGAACGCACCAGGTCAAACGCATAAAGGGGACAAAGCGAGGCAAGCCGTTGAAGTATGCCCGTGCCGACGATGCGGATGACGATCCGCCATCGGCCGCCGATACCCCGGCGGCTCAGGCTGCCCCCGTGGCTGCGCTCGACGGGAATGCGTTCTTCGGCAGGCTTGCCGATGCGCTGCGAGACAATCCACCGTCCCCGGACGATCCGCACGCGTTGCAGATCCTGGCGGACCTCGGCGTCAAGCCCGGCGATGCGGTGCGTTTGCCGGAGAGCGCGGTGCCGGCAATCTCGGGCGGCCTCGCCGAGGCGCGCGAGCGGATCGCGACGGCTCCGGGCAACGCTTTGTCCGCGAACGGCTGGACTTGGGTGGGCGACGGCCTGGGACGTTACGACGACGACTATGCGTTGCGCGCCTATGCCGCCTATGCGCAGCCGGGCAGCGGCACGCAGGACGACGAGGTGGTGGCGACGGCGACGCGCGATGCCGTTGGCGAGGGACTGGACGGCGGCAATCGTTATGTGCTGCACTTTTCCGCGAAGAGTCTGCCGCCGGTGCGGGCGTTCTGGACGCTCACGGCTTATACGAAGGGCGGTGCCCTCGTCGACGGCGACGTCCCGCGCCGCTCGATCGCTTCACGCGACGCGCTGCGCCGCAACCGCGACGGGTCGCTCGATGTATATCTGCAGTCGGCTTCTCCGGGCCGGGCTCGCCGGGCAAACTGGTTGCCGACGCCCGACGGTGCATTCCAAGTTGTAATGCGGCTCTACGCGCCGCTGCCGTCGGCGGTCGACGGCACCTGGCAGCCGCCCGTGCTCATGCGCAAGTAAAGCGGAGTATCGATGTCCAGTGAAACGAAGGTCGGCGTGGCGAAGACGCTCGTCAGAGTGCGTGAAGCGACGCACTCGCGCCGTACGCGCCGAATCGCAGTTGTAATCGTCGTACTGATCGTGCTTTATGGGCTGATCGGCTTCTTCGCCGCGCCGCCGCTCATCCGGCATGTTGCCGAGGGGCAGATGCGCGACGCGCTCGGGCGGCCGGCCCATATCGAGCGGGTCTCCCTGAATCCCTACACGCTGAGGCTCGAGGCCGATCGCATTCGGGTCGGCGAGCAAGCCGGTGCCGGCGATCTCGCGAGCATCGAGCGGCTCGTCGTGCAACTGTCGTGGTTTTCGCTGCTGCGCCTGGCGCCGATCGTCGACGAGGTCAAGGTCGATTCGCCGCATGCGAACATCGTCCGCTACGATGCGCAGCGCTTCAATTTCAGCGATATCGTCGACAAGCTCGCGAAGCAACCGTCAAAGCCGTCGACGGGGCCCGCGCTTTTTTCGGTGTCGAACATTGCCGTCGAGAATGGGCGTATCGATTTCGATGACCGGCTCGCCGGCCGCAAGCATGTCATCGATCAGGTTTCGCTCGGCGTGCCGTTCATCGCGACGCTGCCTTCGAAGACGAACATTTTTGTCGATCCGCGCTTTATGGCGCGCATCGACGGCAGCCCGGTTCATGTCGCGGGCAAAACCAAGCCGTTTGCGGCGTCGCGCGAATCCGATATTGCGCTGAAGTTCGCCGATCTCGACGTGCCGCAGCTTTTGTCTTTCGCGCCGACGAAGCTACCCGTCAGCGTCCAAAGCGGCAAGCTCGCGGGCGATCTCGAGATGCGCTTCGTCATGTCGGGCACCGCTCCGGCGCTTACCGTCGCGGGCACGACCGATCTCACCGATGCACAGATTGTCGACGATCGCCATGCGCCGCTTTTCGCCGCGCGCGCTGTGCACGTGGCGGCGGCGTCGCTCGAGCCCTTGCGCAAGACGTTCCGGTTCGATGAGATTCGGCTCGACCAGCCCTCGCTGCACGTTGCCCGTGAGCGCTCGGGCGACCTCAGCATCTCGCGGGCGCTGACCGTCCCGGCTCAAGCGGCTACGCCCGCTTCGGCCGCCAGCGCAGCGGCGAGCGCGGCAAGTGCTGTCAGCGCGTCTGCGGCGTCGGCGGTGGCCGGCAGCGGTGCGGCAGCCGCGCAATCCGTGCAGCCGCTCGATCTGTCGATCAAGCGTTTCGCGCTCAACGACGGCGACATCGCGCTCGAGGACCATGTGCCTGCGCAGCCCGTTTCGCTCGGACTGGCTCACGTCAATGCCTCGGTCGACGATTTCTCGACGGTCGCCCAGGCGACTGCTCACGTTGACGTCCGCACCTCGCTGGCGCAGGGCGGCTCGATTGCCGCGACCGGCTCCGTTGGTCTCGCCGCCAACACGGCCGACCTCAAGCTGACGACCGATGCGCTTCCGCTCGCGCTCGTGCAGCCCTACTTGGCCGGCGCGACGACCGCTCGCATCGAGGGGGGGACGCTCGGCACGGCACTCGCGGTGAAGGCCGACTGGTCGAAGACGCCGCCGAGCGTCCAGGTGGGCGCAGGCGACGTCACGCTGAAATCGCTGAAGGTGACCGGTCCCGCGGTAGCCGGCGGGCCGAATGCGCCCGCCCCCGCTATCGCGATCGATGAAGGGCGGGTTGCGATCAAGCAGGTCGATCTCGCCACGCGCAAGGCCGATATTTCGGCTGTCGATCTGGCGGGGCTGTCGATCAAGGGGGCGCGGGCAAAAGATGGGCGCATCGATCTCATGGCGCTCGCGGGGTCCCCGCAAGAGGGGCAGGCGTCCGCTTCCAATGCGCAAGCGCGCGATCAGAAACCGCACCGGCGAGAGCGTGCCGTGCCGCGCGCAGCCGCAGCCAGCCCAGGCGGTAACGAACAGGCTGCCACGCAGGCTTCCTCCGGAGCCGGTACCGGGTCCGCCTGGCACTATGCGATCGGCGAGGTGCATGTGAAGGACGGATCGGCCGAGATCGTCGACCAAGTCCCGGCACGGCCGGCCACGGTCCAACTGAGCGCGCTTCAGCTCGACGTCCACGACGTGAGCGACGACATGCGCCGCGCGTTGCCGATCAAGCTCGCCGCGACGGTGGGCAGCAAGGGCACCCTCGACGTATCGGGCGATGTGACGCCGAGCCCGCTTGCGGCGTCGCTGACGCTGCACGCAAACAGGCTCGATGTGTCGGCCGCCGAGCCGTATTTCGGCGACAGCCTCAACGCGAAAATCGCGACCGCTGCCGTGAATGCGGGCGGAGACGTCAAAGTCGGCATGTCCAACAACGCGCTGACGGCGACTTTCCGAGGAGGCGTGGCGCTCGTCGACGTGAAGCTGCTCGACCGCGCTACGTCCGCGCCGCTCGCAGGGTGGCGCGCGCTGGCTCTGGCTCGCATGAACGCGCGCTACGATGCTCGCGGTGCCGACATCGACATCGGTCGCATCACGTTCACGCAATTCTTCGGCAGCGTGCTGCTCGACGAGCAGGGCAAGCTCAACCTGCAGGACGTGCTCGGCAATCAGCGCAACGCGCCGCCGGCATCCGGTACGAGCGCGACGCACCACGGCAGTACGACCACGGCGGAGGTTGAGCATAAGCCGCCGTCGCAGGAGCAGCCGCCGTTCAGGGCCCACATCGGCGAAGTCGTGCTTCAGCAGGGGCACGTCAACTATACGGACCACTTCGTCAAGCCGAACTACAGTGCGAACCTGGTCGACATCACCGGCACGATCGGCGCATTCGGAACCGACAAGCGTGCGCCTGCTCCCGTCGACGTCAGCGCGAATCTGGCCGGAAACGGCCCAATCACGATACGCGGTACGGCCGATCCGCTCGCGGACAAGCCGTCGCTGGACCTCGGCGCGAGCGCACATGAGATCGAGCTCAAGAACTTGACGCCGTACTCGTTGAAGTACGCCGGCTATCCGATCACGAAGGGGCAGCTCAATGTCGATTTGCACTACAAGCTCGAGAACGACGTTCTGACGGCCAACAATCACCTTTTCATCTCGCAGTTGACGTTTGGCGATCACGTCGAGAACAGCACGGAGACGCACCTGCCCGTGAAGCTCGCGATCGCGTTGCTGAAAAACCGGCGCGGCGAAATCGACGTGAACATTCCGGTGTCGGGCTCGCTCACGAATCCGCAGTTCAGTGTCGGCAGCGTGATATGGGGCGCGATTCGTAATCTGATCGAAAGAGCCGTTACTGCGCCGTTCACGCTGCTTGCCAACGCATTCGGCGGTGGCAGCGCAGACACGGTCCATGCGGCCGAGCAACTGCACTACGTGGCGTTCTCGCCGGGCTCGGCCGACCTCACCGAGTCCGCACGCGGAAAGCTCGATACGATCGCCAAGCTGCTGACCGACAAGCCCGAGGTGAAGCTCGAGCTGACGGGCCGTGCCGACCCTGCGATCGATACGCCGGGACTGCGCGAGGCCTACGTCGACGATCTCGTGAAGAAGGAAAAGGCGCAGGATTTGGCGGCGAAGGGCCAGAAGGTCGATGCGTCGACAGTTAAGGTCGACGAGAATGAATACAGCGATTACCTGAAGAAGGCTTACAAGGACGCCGACTTCAAGAAGCCGCGCAATTTCATCGGCCTCACGAAGAGCCTGCCTGACGACGATATGAAACGCATCCTCGCCAATCACGCGACCGTCGACGAATCAAGCGTGCGCGCGCTCGCGCAGCGCCGGGCCGAGACCGTGCATCAATATCTGATCGCGAAGGTCGATGCGCAGCGCGTCGGCATCGCGGCGCCGAAGCTCGATGCCAAGGACGTAAAAGACAACGGGCCCACCACGCGCGTCGACTTCGGCCTGCAATAAGCGCATGCGCTC
>CAYPWK010000113.1:5036-13749 GCA_964414365.1 uncultured Burkholderia sp. | reverse complement strand
ACAAGCGTTCGATGGCGGCGGGCTACGCGGGACTCGACAACGATCTGTTCTACATGGACAAGACGATGATGGTCTTCGGCGACGCGAAGAAGGTGATTGAAGAAATGGTGAAGGCCGCTGCATAACAGCGACCTACTGAGCTTTACGTATGTACGTGACATGAAGTGACAAACATGGAAACCGAGAAAACATCCTTGCATGAGTTGGTTGAAAAATGGCTTGCGCCAACGGCGGCGAGACCGCTGCGCGTCACCCGATTCGGGCGCACCGCCAACGGTGCGAGGTTCGTTTGCGTCGAGGTGCTACGACAGGCCGGCCCACTGAACATTGCCTTTTTCTACCATAAAGCCGGCACTTGGCACGTGTTCCCGCCGAGAACCAGACTGCTTGGGATGACAGGAAGCCATTCGCGGGTCGCGGCAACGCCTTCGTGAGCGAATTCACTACCGTTATGTCTTGGTGTCGATAATTTGCGTAGTTCTCAATAAGCTCGCGCGCATCCTTGGCGGCCCACGTGGCCGCTCATTTTTCAACCACGAACCGGCGCCGGATGGTTTGCATTCGGCCCGCGCTCGCGTTCCCGCTCATTCATGGCGTCAATCGAGCGAACCTATCGGCATACGGGCCACACACAACAGAAACAATGCGATTCGCGTGGCGCAACGCTTGACAGCGGAAAATTGGTTGAGAACCATGATCACTGAATGTGATCACAATACAAAATCACAGATAAGACGCGATAGACCACTATAAGAGGAAGCCATGCTCAAAGGAAATGCGGCCCTAGGCGCAGCACTTGGCATCATGTGTATGTCGTCAGTTCATGCGCAGTCTTCGGTCACGCTGTACGGGCACTTCGATACTACGCTCGCCTACGTGCAGGATGGCGCGGGGAAGGCTGCCTATGAAATGACTAGCGGCAATCATATTGGTGCTGGGTTCGGCTTCAAGGGTGTCGAGGATATTGGCGGCGGCGTGAAAGTCGTTTTCAACCTGGAAAACGGCTTTTCTCCGACCAACGGCGCATTCGCCAGTTCGGGCACGAGTCCGCTGATGTTCGGTCGCCAGGCGTGGGTGGGATTGACGGACGCGACGTGGGGCACGCTGACATTCGGCCGGCAATATGACTTCATGCTGAGTGGCATGTGCCAATACGCGAGCGGATGCTTGCTCGGCGCGCCGTTCGACCGAGCGGCGACGACGAGTGCCACGATCAGTTCGCTTCTCGGCAACAATGGCAGTAATCCCGATCTGGACCGCCTGGGCGGCGCGCGGGTCGACAACTCGATCAAGTACACCAGTCCCAACTTCGGCGGCACCGGCTTTTCGTTTGGCGCCGTGTATGGGCTGGGCGGGACGCCAGGTAGCATCGTGCAAGGATCGACCTATGGCTTTTACGCCGGTTACGCGCGCGGTCCTTTCAGTCTGGGTGCAGCCTATACGAACAAGCAGGATCCGACGTCCCACGCGCGCTATACCAACGTCGCTGCTGGAGGTTCGTACACAATCGGCAAATTCGTGCTCGACGTGCTGCTGACGCAGGCCAGATGGACGCTGTACGAGGATACCGTGAGCGGCATCGACGTGAATTTCCGCTACTCGTTCACGCCGGAATTTGTTCTGTTAGTCGGCTATACATTTAGCGACCCGAACCATGGCACACACAACCATTTGATGATCGGCAAGCGCGACACGGCCGGGTTGGAGGCAGACTATTACCTGTCGAAGCGCACCGACTTGTACGCGTCATTTGCGTATCAAAAGGCGCGAGACGGCGGGGTGGCGCAGTTCGTGTTCCAGTCGCCGAGCAATTCCAGCTGGGCGACGATGACGCAGATCGGCATCCGTCACCGGTTCTGAACGATGTGCGGCTGGATGGCGGGAACATGCCAGCCCAGCCGCACGCGACCTTGTGCACGCACGTGTGATTAGACCAGCACGGCGTGCACGTCCTCCTGAAACTCGCAGAATGACGCTAGAATGGCTTCGGCGGAGAGGCCGTCGGTAATGAGCACTAGGCGCGAGCGTCGATCGTCGGACGGCCAAGTGTCGAGGCGCACCGGCGGGTAGAAAACGTGCTGGACGCCTTGCACTAGCACTGGCCAATTTTGACCGGCTACACCGATGAGCCCCTTCACGCGCAGGATACGCTCGCCGCGATTGATCAAAAGGAGGTTGAGCCAGTCGGTGAACGCGAGCCAGTCCAGTGCCCCATCGGCAACGAGGCAAAAAGTATTAATCCTGCCGCCGTGACGATGCGCGATGTAGCGGCCGGCGTCGGGCGGTGAGGCGTCGGCAGCGGGCGCGTCGTACTGAAACCACCGCTGCCCGAGGAGTGCGGCCGGGTCGCGCTGCAAAGGATGATTCGCGAACAGCATCTTGAGCGGTGGACAGGTGTCGAGCGTCGCCTGCAATATGCTCGCGCCGGGATTGAGCCCGGTAAGTTGCCGCTTCAGCGCGTCGACCTGATCCGGTGTTTCGAGGTCAGCTTTAGTCACGACGAGCGAGTCGGCCAGGGCGACCTGGCGTGAGGCTTCGCCGTGACGGTGAAGCTGCGCCTCGCCATGAGTGGCATCGACTGTCGTGATGACGCCTGCCGAACGGTAGTGTCGCACGATCCAGTCGTCGGACATCAGGGTGAGCATGATCGGCGTGGGATCGGCGAAACCGGTGGTTTCCACGACGATTCTGCCAAACGCCGGCACATCGCCGGCCGCGCGGCGATGATGCAAGTCGATGAGTGTCTGCGTGAGGTCGTCGCGCACGCTGCAGCAGAGACAGCCGGAGCGCAGCAGCACCACCTCGTCGGTGATTTCCTTGACGACCAGATGATCGAGCGGAATCTCGCCCAGCTCATTCATCAGCACCATGGTGTCTTTCATGCCATCGTGCGCAATCAGCTTCTTTAGCAGCGTGGTCTTCCCGCTACCGAGAAACCCGGTCAGGATATAGACCGGCGTGAGCGTGTCATGATGGGCCGAAGTCATGGTCAATCGACTTCGAAAGTGGCCTCGATTTCCACCGCGACGTTGCGGGGCAGGCTGTTGACGCCGATCGCGACGCGTGTGTGCTTGCCGGCGTCGCCGAGCACGTTGACGACCAGATCCGACGCGCCGTTAATCACCATCGGATGCTGGTCGAATTGCGGCGTCGCATTGACGAAGCCGCCGATTCTCACGCACCGGCGCACCCGCGACAGATCGCCGCCTACCGCGTCATCCAACTGCGCGAGCACGTTGATCGCGCACAGACGCGCAGCCTCTTGACCGTGCTCGACGTCATATTGTGCGCCGAGCTTGCCGATGAAATTGTCCTTGCCGTCGGCGCCTTTCGGCACCTGCCCCGCGATGAACAGCAGATTGCCAGACTTTAGCCAGGCGACGTAGCTCGCTGCCGGGGCGACCGGCTTAGGCAATGCGTAGCCGAGTCGCGCGACGCGCGTCGTCATATCGTCAGTCATCAATGTCCTCGATAGGTTGGAAACGGGCGCTCAGGGCAGAAGCCGCAATTCCGCGATCGGGCCACTGTCACCCCGAAACGCCGAGCATTTAAGTAGATGCTTTGCAGTATCCGAGATGTCTTTTTCGACCAACCTTCTCACCGCACTCGCGTCCTTCTTCGCGAGCGCGTCCAAAATCAGCACGTGTATTGACGCGTCCCAGTTGGCGTCCGGCGCGGCCAGCGAGAAGTACATCATGGGACCGGCCTGCAGCCAGAGCGTCTCGATGACCGGCAGCAGAACTTCCGACGGATAAGCCGTGTACAACGCAAAATGGAACTCCTGGTTCCGCGACAGGCAACCGAGGATGTCGCGCGCCTTGATGGCCTTCAGCAGTTCGCTGTTGATCTGCCCGAGCTGGCTAATGAGCCGCGGCGTAACATGCGCAGCCGCCTCGGCGGCGGCCATTCCCTCCAGCGCCTGCCGCACGCGACTGAGTTCGGCGAAACGCGCCTTGGTCAGCTTGGGAACGGCTACTGAGCCATTTGGCAGGATCTCCAGCGCGTTGATCGTGACAAGCTGCGCGATCGCCTCGCGTACTGGCATGGGGCTTGTGCCTAGCGTCTCGGCCAGCTTGCGCAAGGTGATGGTCTGGCCCGGTACGAAGGCCCCGATCATCAGGCCCCGTTTGATCTGCGCATAGACGCGCTCCTGCAATCCACTGCGTCGGCGATTGGCGCTTTCGCCTGCCTGCTCCGACGGCTGTACTGCGTCATTCGTTTTGCGGCGCGAGCGCAATGACTTGCTGGCGCTTGACGCGAGGGAAGGGTCGCTCTCGTTCATATACCAAGGTAATGCTGATTGGCTGAGTGATTCATGTGATCACACAGCGTAATCACATTTGTCATGTCCGTCAAGTGCATGGTGCAGCGTTCGTCGGGGAGTGAGACTGACGAGGTCCTCACATAGTCCTGAGTCCAAATTCAGGTTGACATTCCAGCATCGTGTGATCACACTTAGTGATCATAATGTCGGATCGCAGCAGCCATCGCCGGTGGTCGATCGAGGCCGAGGGTACGACGTCAGAAAGCTCAAATCGAGCTGATCGCGTCGGAGGGCTAAATGCGGTCACAAAACTGAACGAAGCGCAGCATCCAGCAACCACATAAGGACATTTACGTCATGCCAACTATCAAGTCCGTTGAAACGCTCGTCGTTCAATTGCCGACGCGCCGCGAGCACAAATGGACCGGACTCACCGAGGCCATCGGCCGCTACCTGCTCACGCGCGTCACCGATAGCGACGGTCGTGTCGGTTGGGGCGAGGCGCCGGCGCTGAAGGACTGGGGCGGCGAGTTTGGCCGTTACTTCGGGGAATCGACACTGATCGCCAAAACGGTGATCGAGAATTATCTGGCGCCCGCGATTGTCGGTCTCGAGCTTGGCAACTTCGCGGAGATGCACGCGCGCATGGATGCAACCGTCAAGGGCTATCCCTACGCGAAAGCCGCGCTCGATTTCGCGGTCTACGATCTGACTGGCCGCTGGCTAGGTGTGCCGGTCCATACGCTGCTGGGCGGCAAGATCCGCTCGCGCATCCCGGTCACGCACTCGATCGGACTCATTTCAATCGGCGAGGCGGAAAAGGAGGCGGCGCAAGTTGCCGAGGAGGGCATCAGGACTATCAAAATCAAGATCGGCGTCGACGCGCGGCGCGACATCGATATGGTGCGTGCCGTACGCGCCGCCGTCGGCGACCAGGTGGAACTGTGTGTCGATGCAAACGAAGGCTATAAGACGCCCGGCGAAGCGGTGGTCACGATCCGCGAGATGGAGAAGTACCGTCTCAAATACGTCGAGCAGCCAGTGATGGGCATCGAGCGCATCGCCGAGGTTGCCCGCGCGATCGACCCGCCGGTGATGGCCGACGAATCGGCGTGGAATGCGCACGATGTGATCCAGATCAACGAGCGCCGCGCGGCGCAGATCGTCTCCATTTACACGACCAAGCCGGGCGGCCTGTACAAGGCGATGGAAGTGGCAGCCGTGTGCCGCGCGAGCGGCCTGATCTGCAATGTCAACGGCTCAGTCGAAACCGGTATCGGCAACCTTGCCAACATTCACCTCGCTGCTGCCGCGCCCGCGGTGACACTCTCGTGCGTCGTGCCGGTATCGACGCCAGCGCAATGGCAGACTGGCCAGACCGGCGGCATCTACTACCGCGACGATCTGATCACCGCGCCAATGAAGCTCGTGGAAGGCGCGATCGAAGTGCCCACTGGTCCCGGCATGGGCATCGACGTCGACGCGGGCAAGATCGAGCAATACACGGTTAGTAGCTGAAGCGGTTTTACCGGACTCTTCCAGAGGTCACTTATGCGCAAAACAATCATCGATCGGCAGGTCAAGGCGATGGCGGTCAATGGGCTCGACGCCATGATCTCGTGCTCGCCGGAGAACTACGCCTATCTCACCGGATTCGTCGTGCCGTCTCAGCCGCTGATCCGCCACCGGCATGCCATGGCCATCTTGACCGCGGACGCCCGCGTCGAGCTGCTCTCGGTCGACATGGAAGCGAGCACAATCAAACGCAACGCGCCCGACGTGCCGATGCGCGTATGGGCCGAGTTCAGCGACGATCCGATGCAGGTGCTCGCCGGTCAACTCAAGGATGCGGGTCTCGATCAGGGACGTATCGGCATTGAGTTCGACTATCTGCCGGGCGGCGATCTGCAGCGTTTGCAGGCACTGTTGCCTAACGCGCGTTTTGAGCGCAACGAGCACATCCTCGCACGGCTCCGGCAGATCAAGACGCCTGACGAAATCGCGCTGTTGCGTCGGTTATCGCGCATTTCCGATCAGGCGATCACCGACGCGTACGCCGCCGTGCGCGCCGGTGACAGCGAAATGGACATCGCTGGCCATCTGACGCGCAACGTCTATGCGCTGGGCGCCGAGCATTTCAAGCTGATGATCATCGCGACCGGCGACCGCAGCCGGCTTCCGAACGTTGGTCCGTCGGAACGCCGTCTGCAAAAGCAAGATGTCTGCCGCGTCGAGATCTTCTCGATGATCGGCGGCTATCATGCCGGCGTGTGCCGGACTGCGATCGTGCAGGAGCCGCCGCCGAAGGCTGTCGAGATCTGGCAGCACCTCGTTGACTGCAAATATCGGATCATGGAGATGGTACGGCCCGGCGCGAGCTGCGTGGAGATCTACGACGCGTTTATTCGCAAGCTGACCGAGAAGAACTTGCCGCCGATTTCGTTTGTCGGGCATGGCATCGGGCTCCATCTGCATGAGGACCCGTATCTCGGCAAGACACCGGTGCTCGGCAAGCCGGGCGCGGACGCGCGGCTCGAGGAGGGGATGGTACTCGGCTTCGAGCCGCTCAGCTATGAAACGGGCTATGGCTTCGGGATGCAGAACAAGGATATGCTGCTCGTGACGGCGAATGGATGCGAGTTGCTGTCCGATTACGTGAATACCGACAAGCTGCTGGTCGTGAAAGGCTAACAGCGCGGCGTCCAATCCGAATCATGAAGGAGTGTTGATTCATGCGCACGCTTGTGGAGCACTTGGAATTCGCTTTTCTCGTCGATGCAAACGATACGGTGCTGCGCGACGCTAGTATCGTCATCGAGAACGATCGCATTGCCGACATCGGGCCCGCTGCCGCGATTGCGGCGCGCTATAACAAGGCGAGCATCGATCGCGTGATCGATGGACATATGCTCGGCATGTGTCCGGGCTTTGTCGATAGTCACGTGCATCTGTCGGAAACGCTGTCGCGCGCGGTCTTCCCCGACAACCTGAACACGCGCGCGTGGGTATTCCACTGGGCCAAGCCGTTCTATGCGCACATCACTGAGGAGGACGAATACTGGGGCGCGCTGCTCGGCATCACCGAAATGCTGCGCAACGGTACTACTTGCTTCATTGACATGGGTTCGCAGTACGACCCGGGCATCACGGTGCGCGCAATGGAGAAGACCGGCATCCGCGGCGTGACAGGTCGCCATGCGGCCGACAATCCGCCGGCGGAGCTACCGCGCGGCTGGACGCCGGAGATGGCGAAGCATCACTTCTTCCCGGACGCACAAACGGCGCTCAAAGAGCTGGAAGCTTGCGTGCGCAAATACCACGGCGCGCTCGACGGACGCGTGCGCTGCTGGGTGAACATCGAAGGCAAGGAGCCGTGCACGCTCGAGCTGCATGTCGGCGCTCGCGCGCTCGCAGAGCGGCTGGGCGTCGGCACAACCTATCATCTTGCGACCTCGATCGAGGAAGCGCAAGTCTGCGAAGGGAAGTACGGCGTCTGGCCGGTCACGCGCATTGACCGCGCGGGCGGCCTCGGCGCCAATCTAGTGATCGCGCACGGTGCGGCTATCAACGACGACGAAGTAAGCCTGCTCGCTGAGCGGGGCACCAAGATCGCTTTTTGCCCGTGCTCGTCGTTCAAGCTCGGCAAGGGCGCAACCGCGATCGGTAAGTACCCGGAGATGGTGGCGAGAGGCGTGACCGTCGGGCTGGGCACCGATGGCGTGTCTGCAGCCGGCAACATGAACCTGATGCGACAGATGCTGATTGTCGCCGGCATGTTCAAGGATGCGCGCATGCAGCCCGACGTGTTCACCGCGCGCCAGGCGCTGCGCGCGGCGACCATCGAGGGCGCGAAGGCCGCGATGTGGGACGACGAAATCGGTTCCTTGGAAATCGGCAAGAAGGCCGACTTCATCCTGTTCGACCTTGACCACGTCGAGTGGACGCCGTTCCACGATCCGCTTCAGGCTCTGGTGTTCTCGGCGTCCACGGCGTCTATCAAGGAAACGTGGGTCGATGGGCGGGCGGCGTTCAGCGCAGGCCGCGTGCATGGTGTCGACGAGAAGGCGCTGCGCGCGAAGGCGCGCGAGCTCGCCAAGGCGGCGGTCCTGCGCGCCGGCCTGCACGACGAAGGCGTGGAGACAAAGACGACGCTGTACGACGACGGCAATTGAAGGACGTGCGCGCGCCGACCCGTGCGTTTCAGAGACGCACGGCCGCGCCGTCGGGTGGCAGCGGCCACGCCGCGGCGCCGTCCATTGCGCCGGCGTTTCGCAACGGACGCAGCCGACGCCCACTGTTCGCTCCCGAGCCATCGTGAATCGCGATTGTCGACCATCGCGAGAATCCATTTTCCAAGCCTCGCACGCCGGTCGATACTTGATCGCGCTGCATCTTGATATACATCCGAGAGGCTCAGGAGACAAACATGGCGTTTCTGAATAATGCGTG
>CAYPWK010000113.1:0-5026 GCA_964414365.1 uncultured Burkholderia sp. | reverse complement strand
TCCTGGATCAGCCGGTCGTTATGTATCGGAAAGAAAACGGTGCGATCGCCGCACTGACGGACCGCTGTCCGCACCGCTTCGTGCCGCTGCATTTCGGCAAGCGCAAGGGCGATGTGATCGAATGCGGCTATCACGGACTGTGCTTTAAGGACGACGGCGAATGCACGTTCAATCCGCACGGCGATGGTGCGATCCCGAAGGCGGCGCGGGTCCGCAGCTACAAGGTAGTCGAACGTCATGGCATCGCGTGGATCTGGATGGGTGATCCTGAACTCGCCGACGAAGCAAGAATCAGCGACTTCTCGCAGTTCGGTGACAGCGAACGATATGCCTGCGTGTTTGGCTATCTTCACGTTGCCGCGAACTATCAGCTGATCGCGGATAACCTGCTCGATCTGACGCACGGGCAATATGTGCATCCGCTTTTTACGAACCCGGCCGGCCCCGCGACGATGGAGCCGAGCCCGCTGGCGGATGACGGCGTCGTATGGGCGAAATTCATCCGCCGTAACCAGTATCCGAATAAGTACTTCCAGAAGCTTGGCTACCCGGCCGACCGGCGAGGCGATCACCGCAATTACATACGCTGGACGGCGCCCGGACAACTGCTGCTGGACGTCGGCATGACGGGCGTTGGTGAGCCACATGAAAACGGCATTTCGATTCCGACCGCCCATCTGCTCACGCCCGAAACCGAAACGACGAGCCACTATTTCTGGGGCATGGCGCGCGATTTCCGCAAGCATGATGAAGCATTGGGCGAGGAGCTCCTGGAGATCGGCACCGGTGTGTTCAACAACGAAGACAAGCCGATCATCGAAGCCCAGCAACGCGCGATGGGCACAAGCACCGACTTGTTCGCGCTAAAGCCAGTGCTCTTGCAGACCGACGGGGCGGCGGTGCGCGCGCGTCGCATGCTGGCGGAGATGATTCGGCAAGAGGCGACGCGCGCCGAGGCGCCGGTGGGCGCGTCCACGTAGCCGGGCGGCTGCGAGCCTCGCGCTGTCGCCCGCGGTAGTGACGTGACCGTTGCGCGATTCGCTCGCACGGCACCGGCGCCGAGCGGGCAGTGCGCGCAACAAGACGAGAGTGAGAGGGGCGCCATGCAGAAGTGGATCACCGTTCAGGTCAGTAAGAAGTCCGTGGAAGCTTTTGACGTCTGTTCGTTCGAACTCGTAAATCCCAACGGCGAGTTGCTTCCTGCTTTCACGGCGGGCGCGCACATCGATGTACTCGTCAGACCGGGTGTCACGCGTCAATACTCGTTATGCAACAGCGCGTCGGAACGGCACCGGTATCTGATCGCGGTGCTGCGTGAGCCGCAGTCGCGAGGCGGCTCTATTGCCATGCACGACGACATCCAAGAGGGCATGCGCATTCAGATCAGCACGCCTCGCAACCTCTTTCCGCTCGAGGCCAATTCAAGCGGCGCCGTACTGTTCGCCGGCGGAATCGGCATCACGCCGATTCTATGCATGGCCGACACGCTGTTCCTTCACAGCACGCCCTTCGTACTACACTATTGCGCGCGATCGCCGGACCGGATGGCGTTTCGCGAACGGATTGCGCAGGCGCCGTATCGCGATCGTGTCGTGATGCACTTCGATGATCGCCCGAGCGCTCAGCGTCTGGACATTGGCACGGCGCTCGCAGACAGCAAGCCGAATACGCATCTTTACGTGTGCGGTCCAGGCGGCTTCATTCAATACGTGCTCGATGGCGCGGCCGGTCTCGGCTGGGACGCATCGCGGCTGCATCGGGAGTACTTCATGCCTGAGCGGCGCGCGGATACGACGCAAGGAGCATTCGACGTCGAGCTCTCAGGTAACGGCGCGGTGTATAGAGTGCCTGCGGATAAGACGGTCGTCGAGGTACTGGCCGAACACGGGGTCGAGATTCCCGTGTCGTGCGAGCAGGGCGTCTGCGGTACCTGTCTCACGCGCATCATCGCTGGCGAGCCGGAGCACCGAGACAGCTTTCTGACTTCGCAGGAGCGCCAGCGCAATGACCAGTTCACGCCGTGCTGCTCCCGAGCGAAATCTGCGCGGCTCGTCTTGGATCTATGACGGTCCGTCGTCCTGCGCTGAATTGCTCGACGGCGGACGCTGACGCGTTGTCCCTTGCTGCGCAGTCTGCACGATCAAGTTGCGAAGCCAGCAGATCGCCGGGTCCTGCTCCTGGTGCTCGTGCCACTGGAGCACGTCGGCCAATACGGGCAGCTCGACGGGCGATTCGAGCACGCGGATAGGCAGATGCTCGGCATAGCTTTCGGCCATGCTGGTCGGCAATGCGGCCACATAGTCCGTGCCGATCAGCGTCTGCGGAATCAGCGTATAGCTCGGCGACACCCCGGCGATGTTGCATTTCTGGCCGAGGTTTTTCTCGAACCAATCCTGGATCAGCGTCGGCCGTTCGGCGAACGCCACGACATGCCCCATCGTCAGAAACTGATCGGCGAGGATACGCTCGCCCACCTGCGTGTTGCCGGACCATACCACGCACGAGAAACGCTCGCTGCCCAGCGCGATGCTCGGATGGTTGGCCAGCGCAAAACGATCCGGCACGATCAGGAAATCCGCTTTGCCGTTGATGAAATGGTTCGCCGATCCCGCGTACCAGATTCGCGCGAGCGGCGCCTGCTGCAATGCGCCTTGCAGCACCCTGAGCATCAGAGACGCCCACACGTAATCCGAGCAGGATACCGTGAAGCGGCGCGTCGACATGGCGGGATCGAATTCGACTCGCGTTGCCAGGAGCTTTTCAGTTTGCGTGAGGATCTCGCGCAGCGGTACCACCAGTTCCTGCGCGAAAGGCGTGAGAACGGTGCGTCGCCCAACCTGCACGATCAGCTCGTCGCCGAAGAATTTGCGCAGCCGGCCGAGCAGCCCGCTCATCGTGGACTGGCTCACATGCAGTCGATCAGCCACGCGCGTGACGTGCGGATCGGCCAGGATCGCGTCCAACGCGATCAGCAGGTTGAGGTCGAGACGATGAAAACGCATGACGGTACCTCGTCCATCTGGTGCACACGACTTACTCGCGGCGCGTATGGCCCCATGTCGGGGGGCGAGGGTTAATAGGCGTTGACGTCCGTTGCACGTGACGGATAATCTAGGCTGAGATCACAAACCATGATCACATCATACATTCATTGGAGGCCACAATGTCGTCGCTTACCTCACCATGGCTACGCCGCATCTTATTTTCGCTGGTGTTGCTAATCTGCGCCTGCGTGACATCAGGCCAGGTGTGGGCCGCACAGACGCTGAACGTCAGGTTCAGCTGGAAGCTGAAGAGCGAGTATGCGCCGTTCTACGTCGCGAAGGAGATGGGCTATTACACCCGTGAAGGGCTTGACGTCAGGCTTGGTGAGGGCGCGGGCGCGCAAGCCGCGTTGGGCTCGTTGCTGCAAGGACAGGACGATGTGGTGGTGCTGCCGGGCATCTATGCGGTCGACGCGATCCGCCGCGGCATGCCGCTGAAGCTGATCGCGATCTATCAGCCGGTTACGCCGATGGCGTTTGCCTCGCGGCCGCAGAAGCCGGTTCGCGAGCCGAAAGACCTCGTCGGCAAGACCATCGCGACGTCGCTTGGCGATACGACCACGCAGTTCTTGAAGGTGCTTTGCAACCGCAACAAAATTGATTGCAACACAATCCATCAGGTCATGACCGATAGTTCATCGCGGCTGCCGCTGGTGGTCGCCGGCAAGGCCGACGTCGCCGGCATTTATTACAACTGGGACTTGCCGCTGCTCGAGGAACATAACACCAACGTCGTGACGATGGATCTGGCGAAATATGGCGTCGCGGTGCCGGGCCTCGCCGTGGTGACCAGCGATAAACTGCTGGCGAGCAAGGCGCCAGCACTTCGGGAGTTTCTCGCCGCCGTCGGCGAGGCGATGACTGATTGCCGGCGCAATCCGGACAAGGCCGCCGAGCAGTTCCTCAAGAACTGGAGCGGCGGGCCGGGCAAGAACGTGGTCGTCAAGCAAGTTCAGGTGACAATGCAATATGTGACGCAGTATCCGAATCATCCCGCCGGCTGGATCGATCCCGCAGTGATCGACAAGTCCCTTGCCGCCCTGAAGGCGGGTGACAGCATACCGAACAGCGAACCCGCGTCGCACTATTACAGCGACGACCTTCTTCCTGCGAAACAATAGTGTGCACCGCTCGATGCGCGCAGCGTTGAATCGGCAGGGCAATTTTGGCCGCATCTCCCGTGCAATCAGAAAGATCCATACGGACTTCGCGCAGGCGCTCACCGTGGAAGAGCTAGCCGCCGAAGCCCGGATGAGCGTGCCCAGCTTCCACGCGCACTTTAAGACGGTGACAGACACGTCGCCGCTTCAGTACATCAAGTCCACGCGCCTGCATCAGGCGCGGCTTCTGATGGCGAGGCAAGGCATGACCGCAGCGGCGGCGAGCGCGGAGGTCGGATACAGCAGCCCGTCTCAATTCAGTCGCGAATTCAAGCGACTGTTCGGCGGCAGCCCTGCGCAGGAGATCGCGAGGATGAAGCGCAATTTCGCATTGCCAGACGAAGGGCCGCCGTCGATCTTCGTATCGTCGCACTGACCGCGATCCTCAAGGACACTTCGACTATGACGCGCCGTGATCCCCTGCCTCCGCTCAATCCCACGCGTGCTTTTGAGGCGGCCGGACGCCTGCTCAGCATTTCCAAAGCTGCCGACGAACTGGCCGTCACGCCGGCGGCGGTCAGCCGGCAAGTCAGGGCGCTCGAGGACTTTCTAGAGACGCCCTTATTCGAGCGCACGCGCGGTGGTCTCGTGTTGACTGCTGCCGGCGCACGATATCTATCCGACCTGATGCCACTTTTTTCGACGCTGCGCGCGGCAACGGAGGCCCTCAAATCTGGCGGCCAGAGCGGCAACGTGCTGCGGATCCGCTCGTCGGCCACGTTCGCGGTGCGCTGGCTGAATTCGATTACCTCGCTCGTGCCTTGCCCGGCGGTGACGTTTTTCTGGGGATTCAAGCAAGATCGCGTAAGGCGGCGCTCGCAC
>CAYPWK010000112.1:8957-13757 GCA_964414365.1 uncultured Burkholderia sp. | reverse complement strand
CGACGGTGGTCAACATCGCCAAGGACTATTCGCATATCGTGGCGCCCGCCACGGCGTACGGCAAGAACATCGCGCCGCGCGTGGCCGCCAAACTCGACGTCGCACAGATCAGCGAAATCACGGCCGTGCATTCGGCCGACACATTCGAGCGCCCCATCTACGCGGGCAATGCAATCGCGACGGTGCAATCGAGCGATGCGATCAAGGTCATCACCGTGCGTGCGACGGGCTTTGTCGCGGCGGCGGCCGAAGGTGGCAGCGCCCCGGTCGAAAAGATCGAAGCCGCGGCCAATCGCGGCATCTCGCAGTTCGTGAGACGCGAAGTGACGAACCTTGACCGTCCTGAGTTGACAAGCGCGCAGGTGATCGTGTCGGGCGGGCGGGGTTTGGGCAGCGGCGAGAACTACACCAAAGTGCTCGAGCCGCTGGCAGACAAGCTCGGCGCGGCCCTTGGCGCGTCGCGCGCCGCGGTGGACGCGGGCTACGTGCCGAACGACTACCAGGTCGGCCAGACGGGCAAGATCGTCGCGCCGCAACTGTACATCGCGGTCGGCATCTCGGGCGCAATCCAGCACTTGGCCGGCATGAAAGATTCGAAGGTGATCGTTGCTATCAACCAGGATCCCGAAGCGGCGATTTTCAGCGTGGCCGACTACGGCCTCGTCGGCGATCTGTTCGAGCTCGTGCCGGAACTTGTAGAGGCCATGTAAGCGCGTGACGATTCGTAGGCGACGTAAATGGAAACAGGCGGAGAAAGTTGATGGCTGTGCGGGAAAGTCCGTTGCGTCGCGTCGTCGAATCGTGGCTCGGCACGTTTAAGGCCGGGCGTATCCGTGTGACGCGCTTTGGTCATACGCACAAGAAGATGTGTCGTTACGTGTGCGTGGAAGCCGCTCGCGAGCAAGGTACGCTCGCCATCGTATTCTTCCGTCACGACGACGGCTCCTGGTGCGTCTATCCGCCTGCGCCGCGCAGTCTCGCGATGGGCGCGGCGATGGAACTCGTGCGTTGCTGAGACGACCCTGCACGGTCGCCTGCGAGCCGTGACCTGACCGGAAACCGGACAACTTCAAGAATCACGGCAACTACGTGACTTCGCTCGTCAACCGTCACAGGCCGCCCGCCGTCATCGCGCGCCATAGGGCACGCGTTTGCCGCCTTCGGTCGCCGCCGAAAACGGTGTTTCGGGGCGGCGCGCTGATCGGCGACGCGTCGCCTCGATGCCCTGGGGCGCTGCAGACCCGCCGAATCCCCTCGTTCGGCAGACCCATTGCCTCAGTGAAAACGATGATGCGCTGCCCGCGATTTCTGCTTGTGTGTCCCAAAATTATGCTAGAGAATCGTTAAAAAATGCCACACAATGGCGGTGGCATACAAAACCGAGCGAGGCCCACTTGCTCGAACTTCGTCGCCGGAGACACCTCATGAAGCAAATGGCCGTCCAGAACGTGAGAGCGAAGTCAGAAGCTGGCGGGTATCGCAGCTGGTTTCTGCTTGTTCTCCTTCTGATCTATGCATCGAGCTTTATCGACCGGATCATCATCGCGGTCGTCGGGCCGGCAATGAAGCTGGACATGAACCTGAGCGACCTCCAGCTCGGCCTGCTGAACGGGCTGGCGTTCTCGATCTTCTATTCGCTGCTCGGGCTGCCGATTGCGCGTCTGGCAGAGCGCTTCAACCGCATTGCGCTGATCGCGCTGTCGATCAGCGCGTGGTCGGTCATGACGGCCTTGTGCGGCACGGCCGGCGCATATTGGCAGTTGCTGATTTACCGGCTTGGCGTCGGGATCGGCGAGGCCGGCAGCACGCCCACCGCGCATTCGCTGATCTCCGACCAATTCGGCCCGCGCCGCCGCGCGAGCGCGCTGGCGATCTACGCCCTCGGCCCGCCGCTCGGCGTGCTCGCCGGCGCGCTAGGTGGCGGCTGGATGGTGCAGCACCTCGGCTGGCGTCCGGTGTTCTACGTCGCCGGCCTGCCGGGCCTCGTATTCGGCCTGCTGGCCTGGACCACGCTGCGCGAGCCGCAACGGGGCGGAGCCGAGGAGGGCGGCGCGCAACTGGGAGCAAGCGTGCCGTCGCTACGCGACGTGCTCACCGTTCTCTTCAGGAGTCGCGCCTTCGTGCAGATGCTGCTCGGAACCGTAATTGGCGCGTTCGCGCAGTACGGCATTAACCTGTTCATCCCGGTTTATCTGACACGCGTCTTCGGGCTCAGCTATGCGCAGGCGGGGCTGATCTTCGGCCTCGTGATCGGCGTCGGCGGCATCCTCGGCAATACGCTCGGCGGCGTGCTCGCCGACAAGGCGGGCACCAGGAATCGCCGCTGGTACGCGTGGGTGCCCGCCCTCGGCACGGCAATCGGATTCCCGCTCGTCGCGACCGCCTTCACGCAAGGGCAGTGGCCCGTTGCCGTGGGGTTGATCTTCATCGCCACGGTGACGCTGAGCATGTGGAACGGGCCAACTTTCGCGGTCGTGCACGGCATCGTCGAGCCGCGTATGCGCGCCACGGCATCGGCCTGCGTCTTCCTTCTCATGAATCTCGTAGGACAGGGACTCGGGCCGGCAGCGGTCGGCCTGCTGAGCGACCGTTTCGCCGCGCGTCTGTTCACGCAGGGACAGTTCGCGCTGGCTTGCGCTGCGGGCGGCGCGCATGGGCCCGCCGCGCCACTTCAGGGGCGGTTCGCGGCAGCCTGTCATGAGGCGTCGGCTTACGGCATCCGCTACGCGATGCTGGCCGTCAGTGTGGTGCTCGTGTGGTCGTCAGTGCACTACTTCCTCGCCTCGCGTCACCTCTCTCGCAACAAGTAGTTCGAAACCAGCAGCAGTCGATGGGAATCATGCGGGCCGCGTCGTCTGCAGGGGCCGCCTCGTCCGCAAAACATGGAGATCATCAAGTGAAGAAAAAGTTGGTGGCGGGCGCGTTGGCGGCCGCATTGGCGGGATCGGCGCAGGCGCAAAGCAGCGTGACCCTGTACGGGATCATCGACGATGGCCTCACCTATGTAAGCAACGCGGGTGGCCATTCGCTCTGGAGGCTCGACGACGGCATCAACCAGGCATCGCGCTGGGGCCTGCAAGGCACCGAGGATCTCGGCGGAGGCCTGAAAGCCATCTTCAAGCTGGAGAACGGCTTTTCGCTGAACACGGGCACGGCGAGCCACGGCGGCGCGCTGTTCGGGCGCCGCGCCTACGTCGGCCTTGCCAGCGGCAAGTTCGGCACCTTGCGCCTCGGCTACGACTATGACTTCATCTACGACTACGTTTCCTATTACACGAACGTCGCACAGTTCGCGCCCTCGTACGCGTTTCACGGTGCGTACGACATCGACCGGCTCGCCGGCGAGCCGGTCAGCAACATGGTGCGCTACGAAACGCCGAACTGGCATGGCTTCGGCGCGGGCTTAATGTACGGCTTCACCAATATCGCGGGCGCCTTTGGTGGCACACCAACGGGCAACCCACGCGTGATGAGCGCGGGCATCAAGTACAGCCCGACGGGTTCGTTCAACGCACCTTTTTCAATGGCCGCCGTGATTACGAAGACGGATGGCGGCAATGCGGCGCGCGGCGTCGGGACGATGGCACAGGTCGCGCTCAATGCGCAGTCGATCTATACGGTCGCGGTCGGCGGCATGGTGAAGGTGACCGACGCGTGGTCGATCAACGGCGTGTATACCTACACGAACGCGTCGAAAAGCCCGTTGGGTGTGGTGACCGTCGGCGCGTACGAGGTGGGCATGAACTACAGTTTCTCGCCATTTCTCACCGTCGGTGGCGGCTTCACGTACGTGGATCAGCACAAGCTGGGCAAGTACGACCTCTATAGTGCAGGCATCGACTATCGCCTGTCGAAGCGCACCGACGTGTACCTGTTCGGCGTTTGGCAGCACGCGTTCGCGGGCCAGAAGTTTGCAGATAACTTCCTCGTCTCGACACCGTACTCCGTACCGGGCGCAGGCGGCTCGCGGTTCGGCAACCTCGCTTCCACGACGGCTAACCAAGTGGCCGTGCAGGTCGGCATCCGCCATACTTTCTGATCCACAAGCGGCGATGCCACGTGCCTGCGACCGGTTGCAAGAGCCGGGGCGCAGGCACATTTCCATCGGAGTAAGACAAAACTGGGCTTTTGGTATACCGGCAAGGTATGATATGAATTTCATGCGGCGCCGCTGGCTTTTTGCTGCCATCGTGGCCTTCCGGAACCCACTGTCCGCCATTCAATGAATCAGCCACCCAAACAGAGCCGTTCGGTCGAAATCAAGGCGGTTCTCGAATCGGAGATCGAGCGGGGCGAGCTCGCCCCTGGCGCGGCGCTCGATGAGCGCGCGCTCGCCGCGCGCTTTAACGTGTCCCGCACGCCTATTCGCGAGGCATTGCAGCAGCTTGCCGCGCAGCAGTATGTACAGATCGTGCCCCGTCAGGGCGTGTTCGTCGCCAAGATGACGATCCCGCAGTTGCGCGACATGCTTGAACTGTTGAACGAACTCGAAGCCGTCTCGGCAAGACTGGCCGCGCGGCGCATGAACGACGCGCAACGTGTCGAACTGCAGCGCACGATTGACGACGGCGTCGAAGCGCTGAACCAGAGCGATGTCCGCCGGTTCGCGCGCAGCAACGCGGAATTTCACGAGGTGATCTGCCAAGCCTGCCATAACGATTACCTGGCCGACCAGATCCGCTCGATCCGACGCCTGATCTCGCGTTACCGGCCAAAGCTGTTCCTCACGCCCAGCCGCCGCGAGAAGGTGATCGCCGATCACCAGCGGCTTGCACAGGCATTGCTCTCGGGCGACGAGGC
>CAYPWK010000112.1:0-8947 GCA_964414365.1 uncultured Burkholderia sp. | reverse complement strand
CACCGCGAACACCTACGGCTGGCGAGTTCACCAGGGGTGGGCCGAGGAGGTCATGGGGGTACATTCACCGGGCGGCGACGCGGGCTTTTCCGAATTCCTCGCGACCTTGCCGGCGGAGTTCTTCAACCATGCGCCGGTGGGCGGGCAGCGCGAACATGCGGCGGCGGGCGCAGAAGCGGAGGATGACGCGCACGGCGACGACTGATCCGGCGCCGGCGAATGATGCAGTGATGGGGGATTACCTGTCACGATCTGTGCACGGGCCGGCAGGCTAAGTCGTCAGCGAATCGATCGGGGGATGTTCGGGCGGCGGTTTCCTCATATTTCCAACGTTTCCCCATTGGTTTTCTTGCCTATGACGGTCCAGCCCATACCCTTAAGCTGAACGACGTAAACCTGCAGCGGATGATCCGCGAGACTGCGGCGGACACGGCTCGCGTCTTCTTCACGCCTCACGCGAAAAAGAAGATGCGAGAGCGAAAGATCACGCCGACCCAGGTCTACGAATGTCTGCAAAGGGGTTCCATCTCGGATCATGCGCGCGTCAACATTCACGGCAATTACCAATGCACGATGGTCTGGCGTCATGCCGGCGATGAGGTGTCGGTAGTAGCGGCCTTGGAGCGCGATGAAGATGGGAACTGGATTGCCGTTGTCACGGTTTACTAAGAGGGAAGCCATGTACCACTACACAGAAGTAGGGCTGCAAAACGTGTGGCTGGCGAACGGCTATCACGTAAAGAAGACGCCATACGGAAAGGCTATATCCATCGAGAATGCCGATGGACTGCATCGCGCCATCGGGCGTGCACTCGCCCGCAAAAGTTGTCTTACTGGAGCGGAGTTCCGGTTTCTCAGGAAGGAGCTGGACCTATCCCAGCATCGCCTGGCTGACTTGCTGGGAACGACAGAGCAGACTGTTGCCCTCTGGGAAAAGCGCGGCAAGATTCCAAAGACCGCGGATAGGATGTTTCGTGCCATCTATCTGGAAGCGGTGGACGGCAATGTCAAACTGAAGGAAATGATAGAACGCGCCGCTGACCTAGATCGGAAGCCCGAAGAAAAGATGATCTTCCAGGACACGGAGGAAGGCTGGTTCCCAAAAGCAGCCTGACAGATTGAATGAGCAGAACCGCGTTGGCACATCGGCCAGACGACATCCGCTGATCGCCGCTGCGGGCTGTTTTAGACAACGACTGACGGTCATGTCGCGCAACAGCGGTCACGTTGAGCCGGAACTCGCGATCGTACCAACGCATACGTGGGACGCGGGACGCTTACTCATTGGGCTTGAACAACCTGCGCACCTAGTGCAAGGCAGTATCGCCCGGCGTCAGGCTGGCCTAACGTTCAAGTCGTTTCGGCTTGGCCGGCGCGCTGGGAAATTCCCGCAACGCCGGCGGCCAGCCATCCGGATGCGGGCAGGCGCTCGAACAGCGCATGCCAGTAGGCCGGCGCTTGGAATGCTGCAATCTGGACATCGGTGTCAACTGCGACAGCAAGCGCCGATTCCTCGTCGGAGAGCGGTTGTGCACTCGCGAATTGCTGCCGCAACACGGTCACGTCAGCGTCGGAGCGGCTCTCGGCGAGCGCCAAGCGCGCTCGCACGCGTTGCTCGAGACGAGAAGGCCCCGCCTGGAAGTCCAGTATCGCGACCGGCACCGCGTGCGTCCGCGCAAGCTGGATAAAACGCGAGCGGTGATCGTACTTGAGAAAGCTCGCGTCGACGATAGTCGGGTACCCGTTTTGTAGCAGCTTGTCCGTGATCGACAGCAGCTTGTCGTAGTGCGCGTCGATCGACTCGGGGGCGTAGACCGCAGCCGGCAGCGGCGTTGGGTCAGGCGCCGAGAGCGCCGCGTGCCGCTTGCGCTCGATGTCGCTGCTCACGCGCACCGCGCCAATCAGCGGCGCAAGCGCAACGCTTGCGGCGGATTTGCCGGACCCGGAGAAGCCGTGGCACAGCAGTAGAAACGCCGGCTGGGAAGCGGCTGTCCGCTCGGCGACGCGCAGATAGCGCGCGGCTTCCGGCTCCGCGCGTGGTTCTTGTGATCCGCGCGCCTTCAGCACCGCTACCAGCGCGCGCACCAAGGCCCGATAGACGACAAAGAGGCGCAACGCCTCGAGGCCCGCGAAGTCGCCGGTTGCGCTCACCCAGCGATTCAACAGACGGCATGCGAAATTGGCCTGGCCTTGCGCGAGAAGGTCCATCACCGGAAACGCGAGGTCGTTGACGATATCGATCCAACGCAGCGCATCGCTGAACTGGATGCAATCGAACATCAGCACGTCGCGCCCGCGCCGCACCACATTGGCGAGGTGCAGGTCACCATGGCAGCCGCGCACGAAGCCCGCCGCGCGGCGGGCTTCGAAATGGCCGGCAAGACGCGTCAGTTCCCCGGCGCACCAGTCTCGCACCGCGCGAGGCACGAGCCTCGGTGCTTCCTGTTCGAGCGAGCCGAGCACGGCCACGACCTGCTCGCGAACGCATCCGGCCGTGCCGAAAGAGCGTTTGGGCGGGTTGCGCGGCGCGTGCCAGTGCAATGTGGCAAGGCGCTGCGCAAGACGGTCGATGTCGTCAGCCGTAAGTTCGCCGCGCGCAGCCAGTGCCGAAAACACGTCGTCTTCTTCGAAACGCCGCATCTTGACGGCGTGCTCGGCAGCCCTGCCGCAAGCAGCGATTGCAAACGAACGTCCTCGTCGAGCGATCGGAGCGACGCTGAGATAGAGCGGCTTCGCGAACTGCCGGTTCAACTGGAGCTCGTTGCGGCAGGATTGTGAGCGTGCTTCCCCGGTCGAGAAATCGACGAAGCCGAGATTGACCGGCTTCATGATCTTATAGGCGTAGCGCCCAGCCAGATAGACGACGGACAGATGCGTCTCGACGCGCACCACGCTCCCGGCGGGATGCGAATAGGCACACGCGCGCTGCAATGCGCGGTCCATCGCTCGAAAGCCGCGCTTCATGGCGCGCGCACGGAACGCGGCGTGTTGCGAAGCAAGATTCGTCCGTGCAGGCGACATGGAACGGTCCGGTGAGCGAAGTCGAGACTTTGATGATACGTATCGCGTCCGCGCGGAGCTTGATCGAAGTCAGCGCTTTGATGAGTTTGCGGGACGTGGCTGCGAATTGACGCAAGTCAATCGGCCGCGACGCTGTCTAGAGTGGTTCGTGCAGAGTCACGCACTCGATTTTTCTAGAGGCGGGCGGGGGATACCGCTCCGCTGCGACCGGTAAGTGACCCGGTGCGCTCGTCTCGTGACTCGGTTGCGGCGGCCTGAGCGGGTTCGCTGCGTGGCGCCTCCGGTAGATCGACCGATTCGAGGTAGGTCGGCACCTCGCACCGCCAATGCAGCGTTTCCTCGATCCGGCGCCGCAGCGCGTCCGCTGCCGCCGGCTCGCCGTGCGTGATGAAGGTGCGTTCGGGCGGCGTCGAAAGCGAACCGAGCCACGCCAGCGTCTCGCGATAGTCGGCATGCGCCGACAGCGACGAGATCGATTCGATTGCCGCCCGCACCGGCACGTATTCGCCGTGAATCTTGAGCGTGGGCGCGTGCGCTTCGAGTGCCGCCCCGCGCGTGCCGGCCGCCTGGTAGCCGACGAGCGCGATCGTATTGCGCGGATCGGGCGCGAACGCCTTCAGGTGATGCAGCACGCGGCCGCCGGTTGCCATGCCGCTGCCCGCGATCACGACCATCGGGCCACGCCGGGCCGTCACCTCCTTTGATTGATCGACGGTGCGCACCATCGTCGCGGCCTTGCTGATCGAGTCCGCTTGCGACATCGTCAGCCGGTGTTCGCGCAGGTGGCGCCGGTAAAGCTGGGTGACGCTGATGGCCATCGGGCTGTCGAGGAAGACGGGAACGTTCGCCATGCGTCCCGTTTCCTTCAGCAACGCGATGTAGCGCAGGATCGACTGCGTACGGCCCACGGCAAAGGATGGGATCACGACTACGCCCCCACGCTTGAACGTGCGCGCGAAGATGGCCTCGAGTTCGGCCGCAGGATCGCTCTCGGGATGGAGGCGGTTGCCGTAGGTCGATTCGACGACAAGATAGTCGACATGCGAGAGCGGCATCGGCGGGCGCAGAATCGGATCGACGGGGCGCCCGAGATCGCCGGAGAACGCGATCAGCTTGCCGCCAATGTGCACGAGCAGACTCGCCGCGCCCAGGATGTGCCCGACCGGCAGCAGGCGAAAGGATATGCCGTTTTTCAGCTTGACGGGATTGTCGAATTCGAACGGCACGAGCTGCTTGAGCACGCGTTCAGCGTCCGCCACCGTATAGAGCGGCAGCGCCGGGTGGTGCTTCGAGAAGCCATGGCGATTCGCAAATTCAGCTTCTTCTTCCTGCAGCTTTGCGCTGTCCTTCAGCATCACGTCGCACAAGTCGACGGTACCCGACGTGCCATAGACTGGGCCGCGGTAGCCCATGCGCGCCAACACTGGCAGGTACCCGGAGTGATCAAGGTGGGCATGCGTGAGGATTACGGCATTGATCGTCTCGACAGGCACCGGCAGTGGCGCCCAATTGCGCAGCCGCAAGTTTTTGGTGCCCTGGAACAGTCCGCAATCGATCAAGAGGCGCAGTCCCGCGCCTTCGAGGAGGTATTTCGAGCCGGTGACCGTCTCGGTGGCACCGAGGAATATCAGTTTCATGCGTGGCCTCTTGAAAAGGGCGAGGAAAGAGGCCGCCCGCGCACGTTACACCGTAGTTGCTTCGCGAGTGTCGCGTCACGTGCGGCGATCATGCCTTCGTCGAGGAGAAAGTCGACGTCGATAGCGCGCCGCCAGTACTGCGCGCCGATAAGCACCACGGGCAGCGGTGCGATTTTTCCCGTCTGCAGGAGCGTCAGCAGCTCGAAGAGCTCGGTGCAAGTCAACTTAGCGGATGGGGGGCATGTTGTACGGATGGGCGCGGCCGTACCGCTGCGCACTCGCGATCGAGGGGCATGGACAGCGAGTTCCAGAACTGCGTGAGCGCCGGATAAATGGCATCGCGCCACCGCGCGCCGCTGAACAGCCCGTAGTGGTCGCAGTCGGCAATCGTCAGCTTCAGCCGCACAGGATCGGGAATCGCGCCACACAGCGCATGAGCGGCGTGCGTTTGCCTCGCTCCGGTGACAATGTCGCCGTCGCCCTCGATCGTGCACAGCGCAATCGACGAAAGCGCGCGCAGGCACACGAGGCGCTTGGCTATCCGCCACGTACCACGTGCGAGCCGCTGTTCCTGAAAGACCACACGAATCACGTCGAGAAAATAACGTTCGTCCATGTCGAGCACCGCCGCATATTCGCCGAGTTCGCGCAGACTGCGCGCGATCCCTACCGCGTCCCCGACGAGCAGGCTCGACCAGTAGCGTGCTTCGAGCTGCAATTTATGCTGCGGGAAAGCGGCGATCATGGCGGCCTGTTGATAGAGGCCTGGATAAACACGGCGGCCGGCCCCGGCATAGGGGGGCGGGACGGTGTCGATCAACCTACGGCGGAACCAGTCGATGCTGTGCGACTGCGCAAATCGCGCGAGGGCGGTCGGATTGATGCGCGTGTCGATAGGGCCGCCCATCAAGGTGAGCGAGGCGGCGGGCGTCACGCCCGTGTCTGCGATGAGCGCGAGGGCGGCGAGCGCCGGCACGGTGGCTTGGCACAAGGCAACCACGTGGGTACGCGCGCGGTCGATCTTATGCAAGAACCGCTCGAAGGCGAGCGCGCAATCGTCGAGGCCGAAATCGCCATCGGCGAGCGGCACATCGCGCGCGTCGCTCCAGTCGGTCAGATAGACGTCGCCATATTCCAGTAGCGTCTCGACCATTTCGCGCAGCATCACAGCACGATGACCGGCGAGCGGGACGCAGATCAGGATGCCGCGGGCCGCGCGGCGCGAGGCAGGCATCGCGTTGCGCCTGCACGAGAAGCACCGCAGCGCGCAAAAAGGTGTGCTATCGATGACTTGCTCGACGACCGGCACCGGTTTGCCGCCGATCGTCACTTGGAGGATATCGAAGCCGGGCACGGGCGGCAGCGGCTGAAGGAGCTGCGATGCGCAGTCATAACCCGTCAGCAGGGGCCAGCCCAGCGCGCCCGCACAGCGAACGAGATTTCGCTGCGCTTCGATCCACGCGTACCACATGGCGACTCCTGACGGGTTCCCCTTGTCGCTATCGGTCAAAGATCTCCTGACGCGATGGGCCGGTAGGTAAAAGCGGCTCTTGGTCGTCTCAAACTCTAGCAAGCCGTGAGACGAGGACGCTCCAGGCGTTGCGCGCATATTACAAATCGATGATAGCCGCCTGGCGACAAGTCGGGATTGATTTCGATCAACCGGACGAAGACCCCCGTCTTTCTTGATCGACATCAATCGGAGATCGGGGGGCGATTCTACTCTGCGTGTATCAGCAGCAGTCCCCGTCGACGAGAGGTTCGCCATGTTCAGACGAGTCGTTTTCTTCGGCCTATTGATGATGCCCGGATCGTTTCTGCTCCTGGGCGCAGCCTGCATCCACCCGCGCATGCGCAGGGAAATCCTGCGGATCGGCGGCTTGTCAGTGCCCATCAGTCGCATTGGACTCGCCTACGCAGGCATGCGTCGGCGTTTGCACTGATCATGGGAGTAGAAGATGACTGAGAATATCGCACACATCCTCTGGTTCGAAGACCTGCGGCGCGGCGACGTGCCGCGCGTCGGAGGCAAGAACGCATCATTGGGCGAAATGGTCGCCAACCTTTCCGCGAAGCGTGTGAAGGTGCCGCCCGGCTTCGCGACCACGTCGGACGCCTATTGGCGCTTCATCGACGCGAACGAGCTGCGGCCGACGATTGCGGCGACCCTCGGCGAGCTGGCCGCACACAAGGTGTCGCTCGCGGAGGCGGGCGCCGCCATTCGCCGCGCCATCTTGCGCGGCGAGTGGCCGTCCGATACCGCACAAGCCCTTTGCGATGCGTACCGCGCGCTGTGCCGGCGCTCGGAGCAAAAGGACGTGGACGTGGCGGTGCGCTCGAGCGCCACCGCCGAGGACCTTCCCGACGCAAGCTTCGCGGGGCAGCAGGAGACGTATCTGAACGTGCGCGGCGAGCGCGCGCTGCTCGACGCTTGCCGCCGCTGCTATGCGTCGCTCTTCACCGACCGCGCGATCAGCTACCGACAGGACAAAGGCTTGGATCATCTGCAAGTCGCGCTGTCAATCGGCGTGCAGCGCATGGTGCGATCGGATCTCGGCGGCGCGGGCGTCATGTTCTCGATCGATACGGAGACCGGCTTCGATAAGGTGGTGCTGATCAACGCCGCGTGGGGCCTTGGCGAAAACGTCGTCCAAGGGGCGGTCGACCCGGACGAGTACGAAGTATTCAAGCCGCTGCTGGACGATCCGTCGTTGAGTCCCATCATCGGCAAGACGCGGGGCGAGAAGGCCCGGAAGATGGTCTACACGAGCGACGGCGACGCCCCGACCCGCAACGTGCCCACTTCTAAGGCGGAGCGCGCCACGTTTGTGCTCGCCGATAGCGAGATCCTGATGCTCGCGCGTTGGGCCTGCGTGATCGAAGCACACTACGGCCAGCCGATGGATATCGAATGGGCGAAAGACGGCGCGAGCGGCGACATGTTCGTCGTCCAGGCCCGCCCGGAGACGGTCCAGTCGCGCCGCGAAGCAGGAGCGGTCAAGACCTATCGGGTCGGCAATAAGGGCCGCAAGCTGGTTGCGGGCGTGAGTGTCGGCGAAGCGGTGGCGGCGGGGCAGGTGTGCGTGATCGATAGTGCCCGCGACATCGCACGCTTCGTGGACGGCGTGATCCTCGTGACGCAGACGACGGACCCTGACTGGGTTCCGATCATGCGGCGCGCGGCGGCGATCATCACCGACCATGGCGGACGCACGTCGCACGCGGCCATCGTGAGCCGCGAACTGGGGCTGCCGGCGATCGTCGGCACCGGCAATGCGACGCACGTGCTGCACGACCTGCAGGAGGTGACGGTCTCGTGCGCGGAAGGTGGGGAAGGATTCGTGTACGAGGGCATCGCCGACTACGAAGTTGAGGAGATCGACTTCGGCAGGATTCCGGCAACGCGTACTCAGGTGATGCTGAACCTTGCGAACCCCGCGGCGGCGTTCCGCTGGTGGCGAATTCCCGCCGACGGAATCGGGCTCGCGCGCATGGAGTTCGTCGTGAGCAACCATATCAAGGTGCACCCGATGGCGCTCGCGCGCTATGACGCGCTGAAGGACGAGGAAGCGAGGCGGGCGATCGCGGAGCTGACGGCGGGCTACGAGGACAAGACGGAGTACTTCGTCGATCGCCTGGCACGCGGTTTGGCGCGCATTGCCGCAGTCTGTCATCCGCATCCGGCCATCGTGCGCATGAGCGACTTCAAGACGAACGAATACGCGCATCTGATCGGCGGCGCTCAGTTCGAGCCAAAGGAGCAGAACCCGATGCTCGGATTCCGGGGCGCTTCCCGCTATTACTCGCCGCGCTATCGGGACGGCTTCGCGCTCGAATGCCGCGCGCTCGCCCGCCTGCGCAATGAGATGGGTTTCAAGAACGTGGTTGTGATGATTCCGTTTTGCCGCTCGACCAAAGAGGCCGACCGCGTCCTGGCGGTGATGGCCGAGAACGGGCTCGAGCGGGGCGAGGCCGGCTTGCAGGTCTATGTGATGTGCGAGATCCCGTCGAACGTGATCCTCGCGAAGGCATTTGCTGAGCGTTTCGACGGCTTTTCGATCGGCAGCAACGATCTGACTCAGCTGACCCTCGGCGTCGACCGCGATTCGGCGGAGCTCGCGGAATTGTTCGACGAGCAGGATGAGGCGGTGAAATGGATGATCGGAAGCGTGATCGGAGAAGCGCACAAGGCGGGCGCCAAAGTCGGCTTGTGCGGGCAGGCGCCGAGCGACCATCCGGAGTTCGCGGAATTCCTGGTCGGCTGCGGGATCGACTCTATGTCGGTGAGT